>JAKAFU010000008.1 GCA_021825865.1 bacterium | reverse complement strand
AAAGCAGCCGGTTTTTTCTGGCTTTATACCGATAAAAAAGGCAAATTTCTTTACGATTATTCCTTATATTATCAGGGAGTGTGTTTTATAAAAACACATAGTTATCATAAAGCGGATTTTGTTCTTTCTAAATTAGTCATGGATTATCCGCATTTTATTTTCTACAAAAATGCTGTTTTTTATCTTGCCGTTGCTATGTACAAGACGGATTACTACAATAATGCGGCTTACAATTTCAAGCGTTTGCTGAAAATTACCGAAGACAACCGTATAAGACCGTATAGTTATGAAAAAATTGCGGATATTTATCTTATTAAACATAAATATAAGGAAGCGGAAGCGTATTTTGTTAAAATTTATGTGAATTATCCGTATTATTACAAAACGCATCATGTTTCTAATTTATTAACTAAAATAAAAGGTTTTAGTTCCAAAAGATATGGCGTATATAACGGACACGGCGGATTTAATCTGACGCAGAACATGAGGCTCAAACGCGCTTTGAATTTATACTATGATTCTTATTTTAAAGAATCTGAGCATACCGTTGCCGATATAAAAGGGAACAGAGCCGAAATAATAAGGCTTAAGGATATGCTTAAGCTTAAAAGCCCCCAATTTTTAAATCAAGCGGCAATTTTTACATCAGATATAAAAACAGAGATAGACAGAGCTAAATCTGAGGCTAAAACTAAATATAAAACTGAATTAAAATATAGAGCTAAACTTAGACCTAAATCTCAATCTGAATTAAAATATAAATCTGCCGGATATCTTCATGAAATACGCTATTTGAAAGCCGACTATTTTTATTTGAATGCAAACGATAATAATGCCGTTAAATATTTGAACAAAATATTTTATGACTATGGATATTTAAATAAAAAAGAAACCGATATCTATCAAAATGTGGTATGGCAGAGGGTATTAAACAATCTTAAGCGGAACGAACTTGTCGAAGCCAAAAAAGAATTGCTTCAATTGATTAAAATATCTCCAAAATCTTCAAATTATCCAAAATATCTTTTCTGGTACGGAATTGATTTAAAAAAATTAGGTTTAACCGCGCACGCAAATTTTTATTTTGAAATGGCAAATGCGGTTGCGCCCCTGTCTTATTACGGGATTATGTCAGGAGTCGAACTTGGTCATGTTTTAAATTTTGAAAAGGCGCATCTCACGCTAAATCAAAAGCCTCTGAATCATAAGCATTTAACTCAAAAGCCTATAAATCAAAAGCATCTGAGCCTGAGCCAATATAATCTAAAATTAAGCCGGATGCATTTAAAGCTGAACAAAGAAAAAAAAAGTAAAAGGCATTTAAAATTTATGCATTCGAAGTTTAAGCATTCAGCAGATACTGCCGGTGCTGCAAGTACTGCGGATGACGGAGCAGGTTATAAATTTTATAAAGATTTTAGCAATATGCGCTCATATTATGTATTAAAAACTTTTTTAAAATTAAAACTATTTGCTCTTGCGCAATATAAATTGAATGAGATTATAAAGTCTGAGCAAATGAAAGACAATAAATATTTTATAATAAAACTTATAAATCTTTTCAGCAGATATAAAGATTACAAGGATGCCGCTTCTCTGAGCGATTTGTTGATTAAAAGCAAATTTTTGAGCAGGAGATTTTTATATTTTTTATATCCGAGACCTTTTTACGGCTATGCTGAAAAATATTCGGAAAAGTATAATATTCCGGTAAATCTGATATATTCCATTATGAGGCAGGAAAGTCTCTTTGACCCGGTGTGTTCTTCCGGAGCCGGAGCCATAGGTCTTATGCAGATAATATCTCCGACAGGTTATTATATAGCGGGTAAAGTCGGCTGCGCTTATTTTAATCCGGATTATTTATACAGGAGCAGCCTGAATATTAAGTTTGGTTCATATTATCTCAGCTCTCTGCTGAATGAATTCTCAAGAAAAAAATATCTTGCCATAGCTTCGTATAATGCAGGTCCGGGTGCCGTCAGCTACTGGAAAAATAACAGTCTGAGCGATGAGAACAGGCTGCTTTTTATAGAGAATATTCCGTATAATCAAACAAGAAATTATGTTAAAATGGTTTTAAGGAACTATTATGTTTATAATGCGCTATATGAGAAGTAAATAATAATTTTAGACTATATGGATATCAAAAAAAGAATTAACGAGTTAACGGATGAAGTTAATTATCACAATTACTTATATTATGTTTTAGAAGACCCTGTTATATCAGATTTTGAATTTGATAAACTTTTAAAGGAATTGTCTGTTCTGGAAGAAAAATATCCTGAATATGCAAGAGCTGATTCCCCTACTAAAAGGGTAGGCGGAGAGCCGATTGAGAAATTTTCTCAAATAACCCACCGTATTCCAATGCTTTCATTGGACAATACCTATTCGAAAGAAGACGTAATAGAATTTGACCTGAAGGTTAAAAGGTTTCTGGGATTTCCGGCAAACAAAGATATTGAATACGAATGTGAATTGAAATTTGACGGGCTTGCCATCGAACTTATATACGAAAACGGTTTATTCACCGTCGGCTCCACAAGGGGAGACGGCATAACCGGAGAAGATGTTACCAAAAATCTCAAAACTATAAAAACGATACCGTTAAAACTGCTCAATATGGAAGACGCAGTGCAGGCGCGGCGAGCCGAGCAGACGGAGCAGAAACATAAAGAAATGCATGAAATACAGAAACCGGTTAAATACATCGAAGTCAGAGGCGAAGTTTTAATGGATAAAAAAGGTTTTAAGAAACTTAACGAACAGAGACTGAAAGATAATATGCCGCTTTTTGCAAATCCGCGCAATGCGGCGGCAGGCAGCATCAGGCAGTTAGATTCAAAAATAACCTCCGAAAGAAATTTAATAATGTTTGCCTACGGCATAGGAGAATATTCCGGAGAGATGAGCTTCTCTACGCAGTTTGAACTTATGCAGAAACTAAAATTGTTAGGTTTTAACATAAACAAAGAAACTAAAATTGCCAAGAACATAAACGAAGCGCTGGACTATTACGAGGATATAGCCGCCAGAAGAGAATCTTTTTCTTTTGACATAGACGGTGTAGTCATAAAGGTCAACGATATTAAATTTCAGGAGAAATTAGGCGAACTGTCCAAAACTCCAAGATGGGCTGCGGCATACAAATTTCTTGCGAAACAGGCTACTACGGCTATTAAAGATATTATAGTATCAGTCGGCAGAACAGGCGTCCTGACGCCGGTTGCAATTTTAAATCCGGTAAATATAGGCGGCGTTGAGGTGCAAAGGGCAACTTTGCATAATCAGGACGAAATTGCCAGAAAAAATATTAACATCGGCGATACAGTATTAGTTGAACGTTCCGGCGATGTTATTCCGGAAGTTGTAAAAGTAGTGAAAAAAGCCGGCATCGTTAATTTTAGAGACCCTAATGGCAATAACAGCGGAGGCATCGGAGATATAGGCGGCAGAATAGACTATTTTAGAATCCCGAATCTTTGTCCGTGCTGCGGTTCTGCGACGGTAATTGACGGAGCGGCTGTGAGGTGCATAAACGAACTTGCCTGTCCATGCCAGATAAAAGCATCCATTGTTCATTTTGCTTCAAAGAGAGCTATGGATATTGAAGGATTAGGGGAAATGCTCGTAGATAAATTTGTAGAAAATAAATTAATAAAGACGGTAGCCGATATTTATTATCTGTATTTAGAAAAGGAAGATCTTGAAAAATTAGAGGGTTTCGGTAAAAAATCAATTGAAAATCTGCTGAATTCTATTGAAAAATCTAAAAATATAGCTTATGATAGATTTATATTCGCTTTAGGCATAAGGCATGTGGGAGAGCATATTGCTTTTCTGCTTATTAAATATTTTAAAGATATAGAAGGTATTAAAAACGCTTCGGTTGGAGATTTAAATTCCAAATTTGGAATAGGCGAAGAAATAGCGAAGTCCATTTATAATTTTTTCAGATTAAAATCAAATTTAGATGTAATCAACAAATTGTTTTCCGCGGGTGTAAATCCGCATGCAATAATTTCTGAAAAAATAGGGCAGGAGTTCGTTTCACCATTATACGGAAAGCATTTTCTGTTTACTGGCGCATTAAAGAATTTTAGCAGAGATGCTGCCGAAAACATAATTAAAGAAAGAGGGGCTGTTGCCGAGAAGACAGTCAAAAAGGGTTTGGATTATGTTGTAGTAGGCGATGAACCCGGGTCAAAATATGCCAAGGCAGTCAAATCCGGTCTTAAAATCATCAGCGAAGATGAATTTGTGAAACTTTTAAATGAATAATTTTTTTAGTATATAATATATAACATAATAGAGGTATGTCGTTTATGAATAATTTTACAAGAAATTTGAATTATATTAATAATCAATCTAATAATCAATCTGACTCAAGAAAAAATCTGTCTATTGATGGTTCTACTGTTAATTCAAAGTCAAACGCTGTGAGCAGCGCGGATGATTTGAATGTTATTTCCTATAAATCCGATATAGTTGCAAAAATATATTCAGGAATATTATTTGCTTTTATATCTGTGCTGTTTGTAATGATTTTTGCCGCAAAATCTTACGGTTTTTTAACCCCGCGTCTTACAAGCAATATACCGGTCGGAGCTTTTCCTTACGGTGTCGCGTTTGCCGCAAATTCAAATTATGCGCTTGTTGCCGATTCGGACAGTAATGATGTTTCCGTAATCAGCATGGCTACAAAAGGCGCTGTCGCTTCAATAAAAGTAGGTTCTCATCCTGCCGGTGTTGCTATAAGTCCTTCTCTGACTTTTGCATATGTCTGCAATGTCGCTTCGGGAAATGTCAGCGTGCTGAATATGTCGACGCTGACTAAATCTCTGAATATATCAGTCGGGGGAGGTCCTGTCAATGTTGCATTTACGCCGGATTCAAAACTGGCTTTCGTTGCAAATATAGGCAATAATCAGGTAGATGTGATTAATACGGTACAGAATGCCGTGATTAAGCGGATAGACGTAGGCAAATCTCCTTCCGGCATAGCTGTTTCGCCAAACGGGAAAATTGTCATTGTAACAAATGCGGGAGGCTCGACATTTACGATTATAGATGCATCTTCATTAAATATTATAAGAACAATTCAGACCGGAAAAAATCCTACTTCTGTGGCATTCAGCCCTGAGGATTCTCCTAAACATTATATATATATTGCATCAGGAAAAGACAATGCAGTTTACGTGTACAGGCAGAAAAATTTTGCATTTGTAAGAAAATTTAAAACGTTAACAGACCCTTCTTCAGTGGCGGTTACGCCCAACGGCATGATGCTTTTTGCGGTTAACTTTCAAAATAATGCTGTAACTATTTACAATGCTGTTCATTTTAATCATATAAAAACTATAAATCTTCCTAACGGACCTATTGCGGTAGCTGTCTCTCCGGACGGAACAGCCGCGCTGGTAACCATTACTTCTGCCTCAAGCGCCGCTTTTATAAGAATAAAAAAACCTGTGAGGATATATCCGGAAGTGGCTGCCGCTTCCCCGGTTGTGCCTTCAGCAACGACATATCCTGCAACTACTTCGGGTCAGCAGCCGGCTGCTGCAATTTCTGCGAAAACTAATTATAGCAGTCAGCCTGCAGTTTCTTCGGAAGTGGCGGCTGCTGCAGCTCCGCCGTCAAATTATGTTCCGCAGCCTTTCGGCAAAGTCGCTACCGTTTATACCGGAAAAGGTCCGACTGCCGAAGCTATAACGCCTGACGGCAAATATCTTTATGTTATAAACACGCAGAGCTCTACCCTCAGCGTTATAGACGTTGCTAAAGATAAAGTTGTTAAGACGATAAAAGTCGGCGGTTATCCCGATGCCGTAAAAATTTCGCCTGACGGACACTATTGTTTTGTTGTTAATTCAAGTTCAAATACCGTAACAGTAATCTCAACCGGCAGATACTATTAATTTTTTAATCCGGTTTAATTATATTGATTAAGGACAGACGCCATTTTTTCATTGGTATCTGTCCTTTTTTAATTATACTAGTACAATAATAATATTTTTTTATATTATTTTTTTCGGATTTATATAAACTATAATTAGACTTATACGATAATATTTTTATATTATATTTTTCTGGTTTACTCTATAGATTATAATTAAACTTTTGCGATAATATTTTTTATATTATATTTTTTTCGATTTATTATTTATTCTATTTATAAATTTAAAAATAGCGCTCTATGTTGGCTTAAGTGCCATATTCCTTCTAATTTTTGCATATATTTTCTAATTTCTGTGTATTTTTTCTTCCAATTTCTGCATATTTTCCTTCTTTGTTCAGATAATATTTAAATAATAATTCTTAATGTGATTAAAATCATATTTATATAAGATAAAATTGTCTAAAATATTTATTAGATGTTACAGCATAGCTTCAGTATGCTGACTGCTGCATATAATAACAATAACTTTTATTAAATTATATTAAATTTTATTAAAAAGGAGAAAATTATCATGTTTTGTTTTCAATGCGAAGAAACTTTAGATTCAACCGGATGTATCAAAAGCGGCGTGTGCGGAAAAACCGGAGAAGTGTCTAATTTACAGGATTTGCTGATTTATAATTTGAAAGGCGCTGCTTTCTGGATGTCAAAGGTAAAAGCAGCCGGAAAAACGATTGACGGCGAAGATTATCTGTTTCTTTTGCAGGGATTGTTTACAACCGTAACTAATGTAAATTTCGACCCTGAAAGAATGGTTTTGCTTATAAATAAATCGTTAGATATAAGAGATAAGTATAGAACTAAAACAGTTAACAATATGAGCAGGTTAAATAACGACGAAAAAGACAAAGCAGGTATTCCAAACAGTTTTTCAAATGATACTGCAATTTCAGCTTCAATTTCATCTTCAATGCCTGATTGCGCAGTATGGGAACCCATAGGCAGAACTCTTGCGTCGTATAACAGCAAAGCCGAATCTGCCGGTATTAAAAACCCTTCCGATGATTTAGTTTCCTTGAGCGAACTTTTAATGTACGGTTTAAAAGGAATGGCGGCTTACGCTTATCACGCTTATGTTTTAAACTATACAGACAGTTCGGTTAATGATTTTATTGTGAAAGCTCTAAACTATCTTGCGGAGCGTGAAAAATGGAATGCGGATGAACTGCTCGGTCTTGTTATGGAATGCGGCGAAAAAGGCGTAAAGGTTATGGAATTATTAGACAGGGCAAATACGACGCATTACGGTGAACCTGTTCCGACAAAAGTCCTTAACGGAACAAAAAAAGGGAAATCAATATTAATCAGCGGTCATGATTTATTTGAACTTGAAGAGCTGCTAAAACAGACGCAGGGGAAAAACGTTAACGTATATACTCACGGAGAGATGCTTCCGTCGCATGCGTACCCTTATTTTAAACAGTTTGGTAATTTTATCGGTAATTACGGCGGCGCATGGTGGGAACAGCAGAGTGAGTTCGGCAATTTTAACGGCCCCATTGTTATGACTACCAACTGTATCCAAAAACCTTTAGATAAGTATAAAAATCGTATATTTACAACAGATATGGTTGCTATGCCCGGCGTTAAACACATCGATAATCATGATTTTTCAGAAGTTATTAAAGCTGCGGTCGAATCTGAAGATACTCCCGAAGATATAAAAGGAGAAATAGACACAGGTTTTGCGCGCAATACATTAGTCAGTTCTGCTGAAACTATACTTAACTTAGTTAAGGCGGGGAAAATTAAGAATTTTGTAGTTATGGCAGGGTGCGATTCGAGCGACAAGGAAAGGAGCTATTATAGCGACTTGGCAAAAGGTTTGCCGGACGATTCCGTAATACTGACTGCCGGCTGCGCAAAGTACAGATATAACAGACTGGGTCTCAGCGATATAGAAGGTCTGCCGAGGGTTATAGATGCCGGACAGTGCAATGATTCGTATTCGTTAGTCGTTGCGGCTCTGAAACTTAAAGAGGCTCTGAAATTAAACGATATTAACGATTTGCCTATATTTTACGAAATTGCATGGTATGAACAGAAAGCTGTTTTAGTACTACTTGCGCTGCTGTACCTCGGAGTGAAAAACATAAGGCTGGGTTATAAACTGCCGGCTTTCTTGACTCCTAACGTTGTAAATATATTAGTGGAAAAATTTAATATAATGGGCGTATCAAGCTTGGAGGAAAGCCTCGGTTATATCGGTTCAAACGCTGCAGTTTAAGTAATTTGTGCATTTGTGTAATTTAATCATATTTTAATCCCTTTCTTTATTGAAAAATAAGGAAAGGGATTTTTTTGTCGGTAAATAAAATTTGAATATTTGCTGATTTAATATTATAATATTAAACATTGTTTATAAAAAGCTCTTGTGAGTTTATTGTTCGCCAAATTTGTCAATAAAGTCAAATTATAAGGTCAAATTATATTGTTTAAAAGAAATTTATACATTTTCTTTAAAGTATTTCCTTTTATTTTCTATATCCTTATTACCCAAAAAAGATTTATAATATTTGGAAAGAGAAGAAATTTATCCGACGCATACCATGTTAAAGTCGCCAAATGGATGACCTCGCTGATAGCTTCGCTCGGACCTACTTTTATAAAATTAGCCCAGGTTATTTCAACAAGAGCCGATTTTTTACCCCAGCAGTATCTTACCCAGCTTGCAACACTGCAGGATGAAGTTCCGCCGGTACCGTTCAAATTAATAAAACCTATAATTGAAAAAGATTTAGACAATAAACCGATTAAAGAAATTTTTGAAGAGTTTAACGAAGAACCTTTTGCGGCGGCGTCCGTCGCCCAGGTTTACAAAGCCGTTTACAAAGGCAAGCAGGTTATAGTAAAAGTTATAAGACCGGATATTGAAAAAAATGTCAGCAGCGATATATATACCCTTAAAAACGTTTTAAATTCCCTGAGGATTTTTTTCCCAGATAACAAATCTTTGCTTTCCATCTCTGTTGTTTTGAAAGAATTTGAAATTACAATTTATGAAGAAATGGATTTGCTGCATGAGGTTAAAAATATCAAAGAATTTCAAGAATTTTCAAAAAAATTAAAATGGATAGTAATTCCATATGTTTATACTGAGTTAAATTCCAAAAATGTTTTGGTAATGGATTTTTATAAAGGCGTTAAGATTACTGACTTAGAAAGTCTTAAAAAAAATAATTTAGACCCGAAAGTCGTTTTAGACAGACTGATTGAATTTTACATATATCAATCGTTAATTCAAGGCGTTATCCACGCCGACCCGCATCCGGGCAATATATTAGTTGACGATAAAGGCAGGATAGTGCTGCTTGATTACGGTCTTGTAGTTCACATATCCGACGAAACAAAAGAAAACCTGATTAAAGCAGTGCTTGCCGGAATTAAACAAAATATCCCCGGAATTATCGATGCGTATTATGCCCTTGGAATTATTAATAAAGAAGTTTCAAGACAGCTGCTAGAAAAAGCCGCCGGCAGATTATATCAGGTATTATCGCAGAAAGATATATCCAGCAGAAAAATACAGGACATTATAAACGATATTATGAAAAGCTTTTATGCTTTTCCGTTTGAACTCCCTCAAAATTTGGTATATATTTTTAAAACTGCGGCTGTCCTCGAAGGAATAGGAACGGCGATAGACCCTTCGTATAATCTGGTAAAAGATATAGTGCCGGTTGCAAAAAAATATATAAGTCATACGCCGTTAGGAAAAAAAACGACTGCTTCCGGTATAATTAAAACAGTTTTTAACGAAGTAAAGCAGTTTGTCATGGATACAAAAAGGGTAATGCATGCAGCCTACGAAGAGGATTTCAGGGTTAAAATCCATCCCGAAAATATTTCAGGATTAGAAAACTTTTTAATACACGTAATAAAAAGGCTGACTATGGCGTTGATAGGCGGATTTATAGGACTTATCGCAGCGTTAATTTTTATTGAAGATAAAAATCCGTATTTACTTGCAGCAGGTTTATTTGCAGCCTTTGCGGTGATATTTGTCGCTGTAGCTATGCCCATAAAAACTACTTACGGATATTCTACGCTGTTAGATGTTTTCAGGCATAGAAGATAAAATTTTAAGTAATTGATTGATTACTTAAGTAATTGATTGATTAATTGATTGAATAATTGATTAACTAAATTGAATAAATTTAACGAAATAATAATATTAATAAAATTTAAATGAAATTTAAAATCTGATATAAGAATAGAAAATATGGATGCAAATAGGAGCAATTTTAATTATACGGCGGTGATTCTTGCAGGAGGGCTCGGTACCAGGATGCGTTCCGAAATTCCTAAAGGGCTGATGCCTATTTTAGAAAAGCCTATGATATATTATATCATTGCTGAGCTCTTGAAATTAAACGGCACGTCAATTTTGGAAGTTGCATCGGAAGCAGAAGACTCGTCATGTCTGTCTATTTTACCTGCTTCGTCCGCCCGAACTGCAATAATTACTGCTGAAACAGGAACAGCAGCGGCATCCTCCGGCGTCAGGAAAGTTTTAAGCAGAATAATAATTGTTATCGGGCATAAAGGAGAAGATATAAAAGATTATATTGAAAGAGAGAACGCTTTTAAAAATTGCGGAATAGCAATCGATTTTGCGATTCAGGATAAATATCTTGGGACAGGCGATGCCGCTAAACAGGCTGCCATATTGATTAAAAATACCGGATACGATGAGGTTGTTCAAAACGTATTAATTCTTCCGTGCGATACCCCTTTAATTACTAAAAATACTTTATTTAAGCTGATAAAATTTCATGATGATTTTAATGACGATTTAACCGTTCTGTCTTTTGAAACCGAAAATCCGTTTTCTTACGGAAGAGTGCTGAAAGACGGCAACAATTTTGTTAAAAAGATTCTTGAGCAGCAGGAAATAGATGCACAGATGAAAAATGATACAAACAATATAAATAAGATAAATAATCTTAATCATCCAACTGATGCAAATTATTTAAACGGTATAAGAGAGGTTAATTCCGGTATTTATGCTATCAGATTAAATCACTTCATAAATTTTATAAATTTGATAGATAACGATAATTCTAAAAAAGAATATTACTTAACCGATATTGTTTCGATATTTTACAATAACTCATTGAAAGTGCAAAGTTTTATCGGAGCAGCCGGCTATGAGCATGCTCAAAATGAACTTATGGGAGTAAATTCTAAAATAGAGATGGTAAAATGCAGCGGTTTAATGCAAAAGCGGATTATAAACAATTTAATAGAAAAAAAGGACGTCAATTTTATTTCGGCAGATAATGTATATATAGGGAGCGGGGTGCAAATAGGTAAAGCGGCGACGCTTTATCCGGGGTGTTTTTTATCCGGAAATTCAAAAATCGGAGAAAATACGGTTATCGAATGCGGAGCAGTAATTAAAGATTCCGTCATAGGAAAAAATTCCGTTATCAGAAGCTATTCCGTTATTGAAAATGCCGATGTTGAAGATCAAGCAAGCATTGGACCTTTTGCTCGGTTGAGACCGGGAACTCACATAAAAAATAATGCTAAAATCGGAAATTTTGTAGAAGTTAAAAATTCGGTTATCGGGGAAAATTCTAAAGCATCGCACCTGTCTTATATAGGAGACAGCGAAATAGGCGACGGCGTTAATATAGGGGCCGGTGTTATTACCTGCAATTACGACGGTTTCAAAAAACATAAGACAATAATAAAAAATAACTGTTTTATAGGTTCAGATTCGCAGTTGATAGCTCCCGTTACCGTAGAAAAAGATTCTTACGTTGCTTCAGGTACAACCGTCGTCAGAAACGTCCCGGAAGGCAGTCTTGCCATTTCAAGGGCTGAACAGATAAATAAAGAAGGCTGGACGCTTAACAGATTAAAAAGATTGAAAAATTCAACAAAAGCGGAAGATTGATGCCGTTAATTAAGTTAAATTAAACTTATGAATTTAAATTAATAAATTAAAAATACAATTATAAATACAATTATATATCTTATTAACTTTAAATAAAAATATGTGAAGATTGATGCCGTTAATTAATTTAAGTTAAACTTATGAATTTAAATTAATAAATTTAAAAATACAATTATATATCTTATTAATTTTAAATAAAAATATGTGCGGAATAATGGGTTTTGCCGGAACTGTGCCGGATGAAAGCGGCGTGTCGGTGGTGCTTAACGGTTTAAAAAAATTAGAATACAGAGGTTATGATTCTTCGGGTATAGCTTATTTTGATTCAGAAGACGAAAAAATAAAATATATTAAAAAATCCGGAAAATTGATAAATCTTTTTACGGAAATAGCCGAGATACAATGTAAAAATAAGCGGCTAACCGATAATGCTGCCCATGCCGGAAGCGATGCCGATGAAAATAAAAATATTCAATCAAGTGAAGGTAAATCTGCAATTATTCAGTCTTCTCTTGCAATAGGACACATCCGATGGGCTACCCACGGAAAACCGACGGACGAAAATGCCCATCCCCATTTAGATTGTTCGGGAGACATTGCCATAGTTCATAACGGTATAATAGAAAATTATATTCAGTTAAAAGAGAAACTTCTAAAAAATAATCATAAATTTAAAACAGAAACCGATTCGGAAATTATTGCGCATTTGATAGAAGACCATATTCTCAAAGGGGATTCATTTTCAGAATCGGTCAGAAAAACTTCTTTAGAATTAAAAGGTTCATTTGCAATAGCTATATTATACGCTAAAGAGAAAACTATTGCAGCGGTGAAATTCGGTCCTCCCCTTGTTCTTGCGAAAAAAGGAAAAAATTTATTTATTGCAAGCGATGTATCTGCGCTCCTCGGATATTCGAATGAAGTTATATATTTGAAAAACGGTGAAATAGCTTATTATCATTATGAAGATAATGATAATAAGAATATAAACAATATAAATAATATAAATAAGATAAATAATACAAAAAATAATATAGATAATATCAATAATATAAACCCGATAAATAATATAAACAGGTCATATAACAGCAATGAATTAGAAATAATAAACTTTAAAGGCAAAAAGCAAAAAATAGATATTAATCTTATAAACTGGGATGCCTCTAAGACTGTAAAATCCGGCTTTTCTCATTTTATGCAAAAAGAAATTTTTGAACAGCCGACTACTATTCTTGAAGGTTTTAACTCAAGGGTTTTATTTAAAAAAGATTCGCGCAGGATAGGGAATTCTGACGGGTCAAACAGCATAAACAGGTCAACAAACAACATAAACGGGCTAAGCGGTTCATTATTGAGTAAAGCGTCAACTTCTGTTTCTGCGGCCTCTGTGCAAAATCGGGATATTTTGAAAAATCCTGATTCAATAGCGTCGTCCAAAGCGTCCGATTTACCAAAGCCGGATGCACTGAAAGATTTATATAGTTCTGAAAGTGTAAAAATAATGCTGGAAGGTTTAAAGCTTTCAAAAAAAGATATAATATCCGCCGGCAGAATTATTTTTATTGCCTGCGGTTCGTCTTATTATGCCTCGCTGGTAATAAAAAATATTATCGAAAATTTGTGCGGATTGCCGGTTATAGTCGATTACGGTTCGGAATTCAGATACGGAAAATTTCCGGTTCTGGAATCAGATATAGTAGTCGGAGTTTCACAGTCAGGCGAAACTGCTGATACAAACAGCGCTATAGAAATCGTTAAAGAAAAAAAAGCAAAAATTATATCTATCTGCAATGTCCCGGGTTCACAGCTGACGACGCTTTCTAATAAAGGGGTGATATATACCCATGCCGGACCGGAAATAGGCGTTGCATCGACGAAGGCTTTTACTTCCCAAGTATTGTGCGGAATACTTTTGGCGCTGTATCTCAGACAGGAAATTATGAACGCCGGCGTATATATAAACGGGAAGGTAAATTTAAATGTAAATGGCGGCAAGAACAGCAAAAACGATAGCCGCTCCTGTGCAGGAAGAACTTATTGCACCGGCGGCAATGCATCAGGCGTTTCTGATAAATTTTTTAGCGATTTGATTGCGCTGCCGCAAAAGATTGAAGAGATTCTGGCTCTAAATGAAAGTATAAAAAAGATTGCGAATAAATATTATAAAAGTACGAATTTTTTATATCTCGGAAGAGGCATTTTATATCCGATAGCTCTTGAAGGGGCATTAAAATTAAAAGAAATATCATACATTCACGCGGAAGGCTATCCTTCCGGAGAAATGAAGCACGGGCCGATAGCGCTTATTGACGAAAATATGCCGGTGATGTTTCTTTTGTCTAATAATCTGCTTGCTCCAAAAACTATTTCTAATATAGAAGAAATTAAAGCAAGAGGCGGACGCGTTATAGCCCTCGCAGATTACGACCCGAATATTGACGGTTTATCCGATTTAATAAAAATTCCTTATACTTCTGAAATTTTAAGTCCTATATTATTTACGGTTCCGCTTCAACTTTTTGCATATCATATAGCCGCCTTTAAAGGTACAGATATAGACCAGCCCAGAAATTTGGCAAAAAGCGTGACGGTAGAATAACTAATTAAACTAATTAAACTAATTAAAATAATTATTGGTTAATATAACAGAACAATCGGCTGATAATAAATTTATATGAAATTAACGCAATTAACGCAATAATAACTGATTGAACTAATCAAAATAATAATTAAACTAATTAAAATAATTATTATTAATTAATATAACAGGCAATAGGCTTACAATAAATTTAGAAAAATTAATAAAATTAACGCAATAAAAAAGCGGATAAATAAACAGGGAATAGTGAAAAAAATATGAAACATTCTGATTCTCATTCAAAGTACGCCTACTTAGACGGTTTAAATCCGGAACAGCTTGAAGCCGTTAAATGCACCGAAGGGCCTCTTCTTATACTTGCCGGCGCAGGTTCCGGAAAAACGCGGGTAATTACGCTCAGGGCGCTGCATCTTATAGAAACCGGCAAGGCAAAAGCATATAATATTCTCGGCGTTACGTTTACTAATAAAGCCGCTAAGGAAATGAAAGAAAGAATAAAGCAGTTGATTATTCAAAATGTAAAGGCAAAATCGCAATCACAATCACAATCACAATCACTATTGCAGCCGCAGCCGCAATATCAAACCCAATATCAATCACATATAAAAACCGCCGCCGATAAAACTGTTCAAACCGATGTGACTAAT
Source organism: bacterium (assembly GCA_021825865.1). Taxonomy (GTDB): domain Bacteria; phylum SZUA-79; class SZUA-79; order Acidulodesulfobacterales; family Acidulodesulfobacteraceae; genus Acididesulfobacter. The sequence goes on along the minus strand of JAKAFU010000008.1, from coordinate 47,148 downwards.
ATTGCCCATATAGATACATTTAATGATACTTTTAATGCGGACAAGGAAGATATTGATGCGGGTATGGGTATAAATGCGGCTATAGAAGATGCCGATATGAATGCGAGTGCGCATACAGACGCCGGTGCTATAGACGACTATTACGAGAGTCAAAATAACCGTCAAAATTCAAGCGAACTCCGGCTGCAGCTGCCGGAATTTTCGACGTTTCATTCTTTTTGCCTTAAGGTTCTCAGAAAGCATGCCTCTGCGTTAGGCTACAATTCGTCTTTCGTTATTATGGACGATGACGACGCCACAAAGCTGCTTAACGCTTCAATAAAAGCCCTTAATATAAACGAAAAAATATTTACTCCGGCAAAAGTAAAATATTTTATAGAAAAAAATAAAAATTCATTAATTACATGCGAAGAAGCTTTTTCTAAGGTTAAGCCGTGGGATGAAAATCTTGCGAAAATTTATGAAGAATACCAGAAAAGACTAAAAGCAAATAATGCTATGGATTTTGCGGATATGATTTTTAACACTGCCAAGCTGTTTGCCGGTTTTCCCGATATAACGGATTATTATTCAAATCGTTATAAATATATTATGGTAGATGAATTTCAGGATACGAATCTTGCGCAGGACAGACTCATAAGACTCTTATGCAAAAATCACAACAATATCTGCGTGGTAGGCGACGATGACCAGTCTATTTACAGTTTTAGAGGAGCTAACGTAGAAAATATATTAAGATTTGAAGACCATTTTGAAGGGTGTAAAGTAATAAAATTGGAAAAAAATTACAGGTCTTCAAAAAACATTCTGGCTGCCGCTTCAAGTTTAGTCAGCGAGAATAAAAGGAGAAAACAAAAAACCCTTAAAACCGATAAGGAAACCGGCAGCATTATAACGGTTTACAAAGCGGGAAGCGATATAAGCGAAGCAGTTTATATAGCCAGGGAAATAAAAAGATTGGTAAGATTCGACGGCTATGCTAAATCAGATATAGCTATTTTATACAGGGCAAACAGGCAATCAAGAATTATAGAAGATATGCTTTTAAAAGAAAACGTCGCTTATAATATTTACGGCGGATTCAAATTTTATCAGCGAATGGAGATAAAAGATATTTTATCTTATCTCAGATTTGCCGTTAATCCGAAAGATACAATCAATTTTGAAAGAAGCGTTCAGGCTGTGCCTATAGGCATAGGCGAAAAAACTATTAAAAACATGGAAGAAACTGCACGGCAGAATAATATGGATATATTAGAATCGTACAAAGCCGGTCTCTTTCACGTTATTTTAAAATCTAAGATTAAGAATATAAAAAATTATTTTGATTTGCTCGAAAAAGCAAGGATGCTGATTTTCTCAAAGAACGATTCTTCAGTTCAAGAAAATATATATAACGGCGGCGACGGAGATGACGGCGGCGGCGCTGTTAATATAAATAAAGAAATTTATATATATAACGAAAGCGGAGACGGCATATTAAATGCGGCATCGGTTATTAATCTTATCTATAAAGAATCTGGATATGAAGCTATGCTTAAAGGATTATCGGATAAAACAAACGACGATAACAATGCAATGAATCAGAACAGGATAGAAAATATAGAAGAACTTATAACCGCATCAATGGAATTTGAAGATATTACCGATTTTTTAGACCAGAGCGCCATAAATGACGAAATAAATAATGCCGGAAAATTATCCGACGGAAGCCGCAGGAACGGCTCGGATAACTCATTTGTTTCCCTGATGACGCTGCACAGCGCTAAAGGATTGGAATTTCCGGTGGTGTTTCTTACGGGAATGGAAGAAAATACCTTTCCGCATTCAAGATCGCTTATGGACCAGTCGGCAATAGAAGAAGAAAGAAGACTGTGTTATGTAGGTATAACAAGGGCAAAGGAGAAATTGTATCTGACGCTTTCAAAAAGAAGAAAACTTGGCAGGGATTTCAGCTATAATATACCTTCAAGATTTTTATCCGAGATTCCTGAAAGCTGCATGGAAGAAATATTAGACGATTACGATTATTAGAACAAAAAGGAATTTTTCGGTTGCAAGTTATTTGTTTTAGTCATTTTTAGTTATTATTAATGTTTTTAGTTATTATTAGTTATTACCAGTTATTATTAATGTTCTTAGTTATCTTCAGTTTTTTAATTTTTTTTACTAATTAGTAAGAGTAAGACGGAGGAAATTGTATAATGAGCGTAAATATTAACATAAAGCATGTGATGAAACTTGCAAAGCTTAGTTTTAGCGAAGATGACGGCGCGGCATATGAAACTGAATTAAGTAAAATACTGGATTATATAAATGTTCTTTCAAGCGCCGATACTTCAAAAGTGCAGCGTGCAGATATTCTTGAAGAAATGGATTATGAAAATCTTATTGCAGCCGGGGTTGAAACGAAATTCGAACTTGGCGCATACAGAAACGACGAGACTTCCGAAAAAGACCCAAGTTTTGACTACGAGATTGTAAAGGAAAATTCTCCTGAATTTGAATCTGATGCCCCGGGCTCAAAATTCGGCTATTTTGTAGTTCCGCCGATTATTGAATAATAAAAAATATTTTTTAAATATTATTGCTGATTAATTTTTCAATCGAAGACAGACGATGAGGATGAGTTTTCGTTAAAAGTTTAAATCCGGCTGATATTTCTTTCTAAAATCAACCATATCTTCTATGATTTTAGCGGTTTCTAACATTTTATCTTCAGAGCACCACGGAGCAATAATTTGCAATCCTATAGGCAGCTCTGCGCCGTTTGGATTATTTTTGCCTGTGATACCGGACGGTATAGACATAGCCGGCAAATAAGCAAGATTTACCGATATGGTGTATATATCGGAAAGATACATACTTAGAGGGTCATTAGCTTTTTCACCGATTAAAAAAGCGGCGGTAGGCGAAGTAGGACCGATTATCAAGTCAACCTTGCCAAAAGCATCCTTATAATTTTTAATAATAAGTTTTCTTATAAGGGCTGCTTTTTTGTAATATGCGTCGTAATATCCTGCGGAAAGTGCAAATGTTCCAAGCATAATTCTTCTTTTAACTTCGCTGCCGAATCCTGCCGTTCTTGAATTTATGTAAATTTCTTCAAGGTTTGTGCGATTGGTAAGACTGCCGCTATTAAGATTATTAATGCCGGCAGGGTTATTAATATCATCGTTGTCGGCACTATTTTTAGCAGAACGCAAGCCGTATCTTATTCCGTCGTATCTCTCAAGGTTTGAGCTTGCTTCGCTTGTCGCTATAACATAATATGCCGCTATGGAGTACGCCGTATCCGGAAGCGAAATTTCTACAATTTCCGCTCCGAGTTCTTTTAAATTATTTTTTATTTCCTGAATATTAGACAATATTTCATTGTCTAAACCTTCCGATAAAAATTCTTTTGGAATGCCGACCTTTAAACCTTTTATTTTTGAGTTATCGGCTTTTTTTACAATATCCGAATATTTTTTGATTTTAAATTTTCTTGATGTCTGGTCAAAACCGTCAAAGCCGGTCACGGCGTCAAGCAAAATTGCAGAATCGAGGACGTCTTTTGCAATTGGACCGGCCTGGTCCAAAGAAGAACTGAATGCTATTATGCCGTATCTTGATACCATTCCGTAAGTCGGTTTTAAACCGACCGCACCGCAAAGACTAGCCGGCTGCCTGATTGAACCTCCCGTATCCGTCCCAAACGAACCGGCGCATAAATCGGCGCTGACACTAGCTGCAGAACCTCCGCTTGAACCGCCCGGGACTCTTTTAATATCCCATGGATTTTTAGTAGTTTTAAAAGCGGAATTTTCAGTGGAAGAACCCATGGCAAATTCGTCCATATTGGTCTTGCCGAGAAAAACAAAATTATTTTCTTTTAATTTTTTTACAACCGTCGAATCATAAGGACTGATAAAATTTTCTAATATTTTTGAGGCGCATGTAGTTTTTTTGCCTTTCATTAAAAATATATCTTTAATTGATAGAGGAATGCCTGTTAAATAAGGAAAATCAGAATTATCGGCATTTCTAATTTTTTTAATATATTCGTCAGTTTGTTCAGCCTGTGCAGCTGCGCCGGCAAAATCAACGTAAAGATAGGAATTGAGCAGTCCGTCTTTTTGTTTTATTTTTTTCAGATAATTATTGGTAATTTCGGCGCTTGTTGTTTCTTTGTTTTTTAAAAGTTCATGCAATTCGTGAATTGTAAGATTATTTAAAGATGTCATATAGCCGTTCCTTATTTTTTATGTATGCCGGATATTTAATGTCCGCCTTTCTTTAATTATGCTTAATTATAAAAATTATAAAACAATTATATTATCATACAACTGTTTGACATTGCAGTCAATTTGAATTATCATAATCTAATTATAAAACAAAATAAGAGGAAATAAAATAAATGGAATATATAGATAATTCTTTTGAAGCGGTTATAGGTCTTGAAGTCCATACTCAGCTTTTAACCAATACGAAGATGTTTTGTTCCTGCCCGAACGTATTCGGAAGAGAGCCTAATTCTTTAGTATGTCCGGTATGTTTAGCATTACCCGGAAGTCTGCCGGTTATAAATTTTAATGCGGTTAAGCTGGCTGTTAAGGCGGCTCTTGCCATTAATTTACATATAAACCAAAGGAGTCTGTTTGCAAGAAAAAATTATTTTTATCCGGACCTTCCTAAAGGTTATCAGATTTCGCAATTCCAAAACCCTGTTTCTTCAAACGGATATTTAATGATTGATATCGGCGGAGGCATGGAAAAGAAAATAAGAATAAACCGTCTTCATATTGAAGAAGATGCCGGAAAATTAATACACACAGGTTCTAATTCTTTTGTAGATTTAAACAGAGCGGGAACGCCGCTTGCCGAAATAGTTTCCGAACCGGATTTAAGCTCTCCGGCAGAAGCGGTTGCCTATCTAAAAGACCTCAGGGATATTATAGTCTATCTTGACATATCAGACGGAAATATGGAAGAAGGGAGTTTCAGATGCGACGCTAATGTATCGGTCAGAAAGAAAGGCGATACAGTACTGGGTACCAGAACTGAGGTTAAAAACGTTAATTCATTCAAATTTGTCGAAAAAGCGTTAGAATATGAAATCAACAGGCAGATAGAACTTATTCGCGGCGGCGGCAAGGTTGTTCAGGAAACATTATTATTTAATTCCAAAACAGGAAAAACTGAATCAATGAGAGGAAAAGAAGAAGCCCACGACTATAGATATTTTGAAGAGCCTGATTTGCCGCCTCTTATTCTTGCCGACGAATTTATTCAGGAGATAAAAAATTCTATAGGCGAACTTCCTAAAGCGAAACGGCAAAGATATATTAACGACTATGCTCTGTCGGAATATGACGCGGAGGTCTTGACGCAATATAAGGATGTTGCGAATGATTTTGACGAATTGGTTAAGATAAATAACGGTAAAATTGACATAAAAAAAATTGCAAACTGGATTATAAACGAATGGATGTTAGAATTAAAGAAAAGGTGTTCGGCGGATAATAATGAACATGCCCAAGAAAGGACAGCGCAGCCTGATGAAAATTCTATTCCTGCCGAAAAGATTATAAGTGAAAATTTGATTAACTTTAAAATGGAAGAAATGATAAAAGACAGAAAATATTTTTTTGATATGCTCATGCAGGTCGAAGAGGGAAAAATCAATAGAAACGGCGGAAGATTAGTTTTGCACCGGCTTGTAGAAAATGGAAAAAACGGGAATGTTCAGACCGTCGCGGAAATCATTGCTAGTTTAAATTTAACTCAGGTTTCCGACGATAAAGGGATAGAAGATATAATTAAACAGGTATTAGAAGAAAATCAAAAAGAACTTTCCGATTATCTCGGCGGCAAAGAGAAACTTTTTGGATTTTTTGTCGGTGCTGTAATGAAAAAAGCTAAGGGAAAGGCGAATCCCCAAAAAGTGAACGAGATACTAAAAAAACAGCTTGAAAAGTTATAGAATTATTATAATTTATTTATTTATTTATTTATTTATTTAATTAATTAATTAATTAATATAAGTCGATTAGATTATTATTTATGTAAGGGTATGTAAAGAGGGAGGAGGATATTGCGATGTCTTTTTATACTTTAAAACTCACGGACGATGATATTGTGGAAATGATAGACCAGAGGAAACTTCCAGATAAGGTTATCTATCTAAAGCTAAAAACATATAAAGATGTAATCGGCGCAATTAAAAAAATGGTCGTCAGGGGCGCTCCTGCAATAGGTGTTTCGGCAGCATTCGGGCTATATATAGGCGCTAGAGATATTGCCGCGAAAATGGGTGTTTTAAGCATCGGCAAAAATAGCGGCGAAGATGCTCGTGATTACGAAGAGTTTAAAACAAAATTTTTAAAAATATGCGACGAGATGTTTATGGCAAGACCCACTGCCGTTAATTTAGAGTGGGCAATAAAAAAAATGAAAAAAATTGTTACCGGATGCGATGACGTTCATACCATGGCAAATCAAGCGTCGGCAAATCTATCGTCAGCCGGACATTCCGCTAAGAATATACATTCGGCAAATTCACCTGACAATAAAACTGCAAATAAAAAAGCAAAAAACATAAATAATATCTTACAAAAATTAAGAGAAGAATCTGTAAAAATTTATAACGAAGATATCGAGATAAACAAAAAAATGGGCAGGTTCGGAGCGTCGTTAATCAACAGCGGTTCTACAATTTTAACCCACTGTAATGCAGGGGCGTTAGCCACTGCCGGTTACGGCACTGCGCTTGGCGTTATAAGAGCCGCCATAGAAGACAAAAAGAAAATTAAAGTTGTCGCCGATGAGACGAGACCGTTTCTGCAAGGTGCAAGATTAACGGCATGGGAACTTATGAGCGATAATATACCTGTTACTCTTATTGCGGATAACTCTGCGGGATTGCTGATGCGGAAAGGAATGATTGACGGAGTAATAGTAGGTGCGGACAGGATAGCGTCAAACGGAGATGTTGCTAATAAAATTGGCACATATCAGGTTGCCGTTCTTGCAAAAGAAAATAATATACCGTTTTATGTAGCTGCTCCTCTTTCCACAATTGACCTGAATATTAAATCAGGTGAAGAAATTCCGATTGAGGAAAGAGACGGAAAAGAGGTATCTACCGTGTTTGGAAAAAAAATAGCTCCTGAAAACGTCGATGTATTGAATTATGCATTTGATATTACTCCCAACAAGTATATTACCGCAATTATAACGGAAGAAGGTATAGCTAAATCTCCGTATAATAAATCAATTGCCGAACTGTTCGGGAATTTTAAAAAAAAAGAAAGAAAAGATTAGAAAGAAAAGATTAGATAAAAAAGATTAAATAAAAAAGATTAGTAAATAGGGAAATTGCAGACGGACGCTAATTTAAAATACAATCTTACAATTCCTATTTACAAAAAATTATAAAACTGTTATATTTATATTCATGAATTGGAATTACTGATAAGCAATGATTACTGATAAATATATAACTATTTAATTAACAATTATAATCAAAAATTATAATTATAATTTATAATAAAATAAATTAACTCGGTAAGTGCAACCGAAGTACGGCGTATGGCGGAAAGCATTACATTAATAAAAATATTTATAAAATAGCATACAATTTTTTTTTTATTGATTTAATTTTTCTAATATTCAGCGATAGCTAGTGTTGATTCAATTTATCTAATTTTAGCTTGTTTAATATTTTACGACGGCTTGAAAATATAAAAATATTTTTATAATAAAATAAAATTTATTTGAGAAAAATAGGAAAATAATCATGGCAAAAACGGCAACTAAGGCTAAAAAAAACAGCGATGTTGAAACTGCTAAGACCAAAGGAATTTCTCCGTTCAACGGCTCTAAAGTTTGGATGGACGGAAAATTTGTTGATTACAGCGACGCAAATATTTCGGTAAATTCTCATAGTTTGCATTACGGGCTTGGCGCTTTTGAGGGTATTCGCTGCTATGAAACATCGCATGGCGGTTCTGCCGTATTCAGATTAAAAGAACATATAGACAGACTATTTAATTCAAGCCATATTCTTCAAATTACGGTCCCTTTTTCAAAAGAAGAGATTTTTAATGCTGTTGTTGAGTTGGTAAAAGTTAATAAATTTAAAGAATGCTACATTAGGCCTATAGTTTATATCGGAGACGGCGGCGGATTAGGGATTTTTATTAAAGAATACGACGTAAAGGTCTCAATTTCTGCATGGGTCTGGGGAGCTTATCTCGGAGAGGAAGCATTAAGAGGCGGCATAAGGGCAAAAGTTTCTTCTTATGCAAGATTTCATGTAAATACTTTTATGGGTATGTCAAAATCTACCGGTCAGTATATAAACTCGATACTAGCTAAAAAAGAAGTTGTAGCTGCAGGATATGATGAAGCAATAATGCTTGATACTTCAGGGTTTGTGTGTGAAGCCAGCGGAGAAAATATTTTTATTTATTCAGGCGGATATATTAAAACTCCGCCGTTATCGTCGGTTTTGCCCGGAATTACCAGAGACGGCGTAATAGAAGTTATTCAGAATGAGATGAAAATACCCGTAAAGGAAGAGAGAATAACCCGGGATGAATTGTATATTGCAGATGAGGTTTTTTTAACGGGAACTGCGGCAGAAATCACTCCTGTAAGGGAAATTGACGACAGAAAGATAGGTAAAGGAAAGGCAGGCAATGTTGCCATAGAACTCCAGGACATGTTTTTTAAAATTGTCAAAGGAGAAAATAAGAAATATAGTAAATGGCTGACTAAGGTTTAATATATATACATTAGGTTTATTATTATTGATTCAGGTAATAATTTTTTTTAAGATATATTTTAAATAAATCAAGAATCATAGGGATTGAGTCAATCATAATATTTACATGACCTCCAGTCCTATGACACCATTCTACCCCTATTTCTTTAACTTTTATTTTATTTAATTCCGCGATATAAAGTACTTCAACGTCAAAAGAAAAGCCCTTAACGGTTACTTTTGAAAATATTTTTTGCGCCGCTTCTTTTCTGAACGCTTTAAACCCGCATTGCGAATCGTAATAATTCAGACCCAGCAATTGCGATTTTAATAGGCTGAATGTTTTTCCGACCATATTTCTAAACGGCGGCTGAATAATCGTAGAATTTTCCGGCAGATACCTTGAGCCTATTATAACATCAACATCAGGCTCATTTTTAAATATATTTATAAACCTTGATATTTCCTGTTCATCGGTTGATAAATCCGCATCCATAAAAAAGATATATTCATAGTTTGCCGCAAGTATTCCTGATTTAACAGCGGCGCCTTTACCGCTTTTTGTAATTGTGATAATTCTTAAATCTGAATTTGAAATATCTTTTAACGCATTAATAGTATTGTCGGTGCTCCCGTCGTCAACGGCAATAATTTCGTAGTTGAATTTTTTTAGCTTTAAAAAAGTTCGTAATTTTGATATTGTATATTTTATCCGTTTTTCTTCATTAAAAGCAGGGATTACTATCGATAATGAAGGTTTGTCCGCTTTATTTGCAGTGTTTGAAGCCGCAGCTGCCGCTATTTTAGCTGCAGCAGTTGTTACGCCGAGCATGCCGGTCTCAGCGTATTTATTTGTATTTTCGGATGCGGCTGCGGTTATATTTGCGTACGTATTTGTTTTTTTTGTCATAATATTTATTTTTTTTATATACCGGATGATATTTTTTAGGTGCCGGTACCGTTTGTTTATTGCACTTTTTAACTTTTGCAAACAATAAGTTTACTTTGCTGCTTTATTTTTTGTAACTTCTTGCTTAATTATACACTAACGCAACTTTTATTTAAACGCTAATTTTCAGTATAATGAATTATTTTAAAAGAAAGTTTATTATTTTGCTTTACCATAAAATAGGCGACTATCCGGAAAAAGCCAAATTCCCGGGGCTATATGTCAGTGAAAAAAATTTTGACAAACAGATTAAATATTTAAAAAATAAAGGATATGTTTTTTTGACGCTCAGCGAAATGAAACAGCTTTATGATAATGAATATTATCCCGTTCTTAATAATTTAAAACATGAATCGGGCAATTACGATTCTGCCGCAGATACATCCAAAAATGAAAAAAATAAATTTGTATCAATAACTTTCGACGACGGTTCAAGGTCTATTTATACAAAAGGACTAAAAATTATAAAAAATAATAATGTAAATGCAACTGTTTTTATGGTTTCGGATTTAATAGGAGATGTCAATGTATGGGATATCAAAAACGGAGAAATTAAAGATGAAATGCTCAAGCCGGAAGAACTTCGGGAGATGATAAAAGCCGGCATAGAAATTGGAGCGCATACAAGAACGCATCCGCATTTAACCATGATTTCAGAGAAAAATGCTTATGAAGAAATTTCGGATTCAAAAAAAATTCTTGAAGAAAAATTAAATATTAATATTAATTTTTTTGCCTATCCTTACGGCGATTATAACGAAAATGTAAAAAAATTAGCTGCAAAAGCCGGATTTGAAGGCGCAGTTATAACTAAAACAGGTATAGTAAAAAATAATGCCGATTTTTTTGCGTTAAGAAGAGTGGCTATAAGGCACAACACGGATTTTTTTAAATTTAAAAGGAAAATATTTAAAGTAAAATATTTTTATTAATTTTTTAACTTATAAATGTGTTGAGTTATGAATTTATGAATTAATTAATTTATTTTTTTCATTATAAATTTATAAATGTGTTAATTTATTAATTTATTAATTTATTTTTTTCATTATTAATTTATTAATTAATTTATTTACAATATGACGGAAAAACAAAAACAAAATATCAAAAATATACTGATTATTAAACTAAGTTCAATCGGAGATTGTCTGCTTGCAACCCCCGCTATTGAATCAATAAGAAGAGCTTATCCTGAAAGTTTTATAACATGGTTAATAGAGGACAAGTCAAAGGATATAGCTTTATTAAATCCGAATATAAATAAAGTAATTGTTATTGATAAGAAAAATTATAGATTAAAGGATTATTTAAAACTTATAGCGGCGCTTAAATCTGATAAATATGATATGTCTGTAGATTTGCAGGGCGTTGACAGAACATCTTTGTTTGCTTTTCTAAGCGGCGCAAAAGAAAGATATGTTGAAGAATATGCAAATCTCGGTTTCTTATCCAATAAAAAAATTAACAGAAAAGGAAGGAAGCCGGAGCATGCGGTAAAATTTTATCTATATCTTGCAGAGTCATCGGGGGGAGCCGTTCTTGATAGTATAAAACCGATATTTAAAACAGATAAAGCAGATGAAGAGTTTGCAAATAAATTTATATCGGAAAAATTCAGTTCCGCCAACAATACCGTTAAAAAAACCCTCTTTGTCGGAATTAATCCGGGCGGAGCGTGGGCTACAAAAAAATGGCCTGCAGGGTATTTTGCTAAACTTTCGGAATTAATTTTAAGAAAATATGATGCCAGAATTGTAATATTCGGAGGCAAGGAAGATGAAACTTCAGCTAAAAATATAATAAGTATTTTACGCAGCAATTTTACGGACGCAAGTGCGGCTTCAAGCACGGCAGATACGGTATCTGAACTAATTGCAGATGCAACAGGCCAAACTACATTGATGCAGGCAAAAGAGCTGATCGCTAAAATGGATTATTTTATAACAGGGGATTCAGGGCTTATGCATATAGCGGCAAGCGTCGAAAACGGTCCTGAAATAATTTCGCTGTTCGGACCGACAAGCGCTGAATTGACCGGACCTATCGGAGATAATATTAAAATTTTTAAAAGCGGACTTATTTGCTCGCCATGTTTTAAGAAATCATGTATTTTAGCAGATAAAAAAGAAGGTAAAAAAGAATTGAATTATGTTCAAACCAATGCTAAATCAGCTGCCGCTCTCAATAATGTTAATGTTAATGTCTCTTATGCAAATGCAAATGCAGGCGTAAGTTCCGATGCCGGCGGAAATAGTGGCGCAGCAGATGTCAATGACGGGAATAATGACGATAATAACGGCAGCATTGATGCTAATTATGTTAATAATATAAATAAAATAAATAAAGTTTTTGATTCGGGTATTAATAAGTTGAATTTAAATATAGAATTAAATGCAAATTCAGAAACATACGCATTATGTATGAAAAAAATCTGCGTAAGCGATGTTTTCAAATTAATTTCAGATAAGCAAGACAAACAAAATGGAAATGCAAGATAAATAAACAGGATGTATAAACAAGAAAAACTAAATAAACAAGATAAGCAAAAAGTATGTTAAATACATTCAATACATAATTAACGTTATTAACATTCATGATATAATCAACATTCAACATATAATTAATATTCAGGCATAGTGAATATATTCAAAGCATAACGCATATTTAATGCATTGCGAACATTATATTTATTATATTAATATCAATAAGTTTAATTATTAATGATAAAAATTATAAGAAATATAGAAGAACTGGAAGATTTAAAAGACGAATGGGATGCGCTTCTGCAGGAAAGCAGAAACAACACCCTCTTTCTAACATATGATTGGATATATTTATGGGTTAAATATTTTTTAGACGGCAAAAAAAGAAACAGCCTTTTTATTATATGTATTTATGACAAAAATAATAGAATTGAAGCTATAGCGCCATTTTTTATTAAAAATTTTTTCTTGTTTTTTAAAGCGGTAATGTTTATAAGTCATGATTTTTCTGATTATTTAGATATTATTATTCATAAACGAGCAAATTCTGAAGATATTGTTATAGAGATATTAACTGCAATTAGAGAAAATCATATAGCAAATATAATATTTTTAAAACAGGTATCCGAATTATTGCTTGGAAATATAAATAACAGCAATATAAATAACAACAACATAAATAACGGGAATAAACATAAATATCAAGACAGCTGTAAATATAAGCAGGCAGTCTATTCTTTAACATATAAAGAAAGCGGCGATTGTTATTATATAAAATTACCGGACGGGATAGACGCATATATGAAGCAGTTTAATTCCAAACAGAGATATAATATATTGAGCAGGGTTGAAAAAGCAAAAAAAAAATCGGTTGAATATATCAGTCCTGAAAATATAGACGGTAATTCATTAGATTTGCTTTTAGATAATTTTTTTAAATTGCATCAAAAACGCTGGAACGAGAAAGGATACGGCGGAGTTTTCAGCAGCGGCAAAATAAAATCATTTTTTAAAGAAATATTCGGCAGTCTTTTTAAAAGTAATATTTTAGCCCTGTCGTTTTTAAAATATAATAATGAATTTATATCTGCCGCAGCTTGTTTTGATTATGCAGGAAACAGACAAGTCTACCTGCCGGGTTTTGACACAAAATATTCCGATTTGTACCCAGGTATAGTTTTGACTTATTATAACATTAGCGAAGCAATAGATAAAAAATATTCTGAATTTGATTTTTTAAAAGGGGGCGAAGAATATAAAAAAAGATTTTTAGGAATAAAGAGAAAAAATTATAAGCTTTATTTATATAAAAGCAAACTTATTTTTTATATATTTAAACTGAACTTATTTTTTAATAACGAGGTAAAAAATAAGGCTAAGGAATATTTTTTAAATTTTTTCAGGAAAAAATAATTTACTTAATGTTTAATAAAAGTATAGAATTAAATCATATATATATAATTAATATAATATGCAGACAAAAAATTTCCTTATTTTCGGATTAAATTATATAGGCGACGTGCTTATGCTGACCCCGGCGATAAGAGCCTTAAAATTAAAGTTTCCGGATGCCAATATTTATGTGCTGGTTTCGGAAACAGCCGCACCGCTGCTATACAGAAATCCGGATGTTTTTAAAGTTATTGAAAGAAAAAAGCATAAAGGCATAACAAATATTTTATATCTTTATAAATTATATAAAGAATTGAAAAAATATAATTTTTATGCGTGCATAAATTTTTTATCGTCTTTCGAATTTGCGCTGCTGTCTTTTTTTATTTCAAAAAAAAGAATTGGAATAAGCAATTTTAAAACATTTTTATTTTATAATTATAAAATAAAGAATGATAAAAAAATGCACAATATAGATAGAGCGTTAAAATTCATTGATGTTTTTTCAATTAAAGAGAAATATAATTCAAGGCAGCTTATATATGTTCCTTCCGAAGAAGATATCAAGACGGCAATGAATATGTTGAAAGATTCAAACATTGATTCCGCCGATGCCGCCGGCAATAAAATTGTTATGTTTTCCCCTGGTTCAACAAGAAGTTCAAAAGAAGCCAACCCCGAGCTTTTTTCTTTATTTGCCGATTATCTTAATAAATTGGGCTATTATGTGCTCATTACAGGTTCAAAAAATGATATTCCGCTTGTCGATAAAATTTATCGGCTGATAAGTGATAAGAAATTAACAGTCAATTTAACAGGTATTACTAATATTTATGTGCTTGGGGGGCTAATTAAAATCTCTAAGCTTGTAGTTGCGGTGGACAACGGAGTAATGCATCTTGCGTCGGCTATGAATACGCCTTTAATAGCACTTTTCGGTTCAACAGACCCGGCAATATGCGGTCCAGAGAATGACAGGAGCTATGTTATAGATAAAAAAACAGATTGTTATCATTGTTTTTTAAATACATGCAATAAAGAAAGTTTTTTAAAAAACGATTATCCTGACTGCATGGACAATATTGAATTGTATGACCTGACTGATGCTATGAAAGAGCTAAGGATATGATAATATAATATAAAGTTAAAAGTAATTAAATATAAAACAAAATATAATATAAAGTTAAAATTAATTAAATATAAATCAGAATTAGAAGCAGAATTAGAATTAAGATTAAATATAAAATTTAAAATATATAAGTAAATATCTAATATATATAGAGAGATAATATATTATATATTAAAATTTATTATATAAAAAAAATATGAAATTATCCGGTTTTACGTTTATCAGAAACGGTATATTAATGGGCTATCCGTTTATAGAATCTATACGGTCGGCGCTCCCTATATGCGATGAGTTTATAGTTGTTGTCTGCGACAGCAATGACGGAACGAGGGAAAAATTAATTGAACTGCAGACAAAAGAGCCTAAAATAAAACTGTTCGACTCCGACTGGAAACAGACTGAAAAAAAAGGTTCTATAATGTCTGAAAAAACAAATGCCGCAATAAGCCGTATAACCGGGGATTACGGTTTATATATTCAGGGCGACGAAGGAATTCATGAAAAAGACTATTCCGCTATAGTAAAAGCGCTGAATGATAATTTAAACAATAAAGAAATTAAAGGTTTTGAATTTAATTATATTCATTTTTTCGGAGGCTATTTTTCTTACGCTAAAAAATCGGAGAAAAAGTTTTTTTACGATAAAGAAGTGCGTATTATCAGGAACGATAAAACGGTTGTATCTTGGGGCGACGCAATGGGTTTTAAAGATATAAACGGAAATAAAATTCATGTAGAAAACGGGAATGCGGTTTTATTAGATTCGGCTACGATGTATCATTACGGCAGGGCTAAAAATCCGGCAAGCATGTATAAAAAAGAAAAAGCTATGGAAGAATTATATAACGGAAAAATATTGAATTTTTTCAAGAACTGGGTTTCAAATTTCGACCCGAGGGTAGATAAATATATATATTCAGATTTTAGCTGGCTAGAAAGAATAGATAAACAGAATCTTGATTTCCATCCGGAGCCTTTTAGAAAGCTTGCGGCTGCCCAAAATTGGGACATAGACGATTTTAAAAATTTTATGCCGCAGAAAAAAGGAGTAAGGCAATTCTTTAGAATGTTTATATACCGCATAATAAAAGATTCAATAAATGAATCGAAAAATGCGGCAAATAAAATAAGAAAATTTTTTAATTTTAATTAGAATAATCAGAATAATTGGGAACATGCACCTATATTATCAGGCAGCAGCGCCGTTTATTTTATATATTATAAATGTTTTGTCTGATTTCATTAAATGAGATATAAGATAATAAAAAATGAGATTAAAAATGGTGTCCGTCCCAATTAACTAATTAATCAACTTTAAAGAATAATGAATAAATATCATAGTTGACTTTTACCCAATATGAAAATACTAGAGATTATTACGCCGACAAATATCGGCGGAGCGGAAAATTACGTCATAAATTTATCAAAAAAACTAATTGAAAAAGGTCATGAAGTCCGTATAATCACCGGAAATAATGAAGAATTTAAGGAGATGCTCACTAATAATGAGTTATCTTATGACGTTATAAATGCAAGATTTAAATTTGATTTTTTTTCTATTTTAAAAATAACTAAATTAATAAAAAAATATAATATTGAAATTATTCATACAAACCTTTCAAGAGCAAATTTTATGGGTGCCGCCGCCGGAAACATAACCGGCGTAAAAAGTGTGGCAACTGCGCACGGAATCAATAAAAAAAGACAGTATAATTTGTCAAAAGACGTAATATGTGTTTCAAAAGCAGTCTATTTAAATTTGAAATCTCAGAATTTCCCCGAAGAAAAACTTCATGTTATTTATAACGGTATTGATATCGATAAATTTAATCCGAATAATTATAAAAAAAAATACTTTGAAAATACGGGCGGAGATTTCAGAACAAAAGATATTTCAGGTGAAGATATCATCAATATAGGAATGGTTTCGAGACTTTCCGGTGAAAAAGGCGTAAGTATTTTTTTGGATTCAGCCGACTTAATATTGCAAGAAACAAAAAATGTAAGATTCTTTATTGCCGGCACCGGCAAGTTAAAAGATGCTTTAATGGAGCAGACGCTTAAACTTAATATTGATAATTATGTGTATTTTATCGGTTTTATCGATAAAAATTTAGCCATATTTTTAAATGAACTTGACATTCTGGTTTTTCCTTCGCTAAAAGAGGGTTTGCCGTTATCACTGATTGAAGCTATGTCAATGGAGAAAGCGGTTATAGTTTCTAAAGCCGGGGGCATGCCTGAAGTTGTTGAAAATGGAATAAGCGGATTTGTTGTAGATATCGGCGACACTATAGCTATAAAAGACAAGGTGCTTGAGCTCATAAAAGACAAAAAATCAATATTTAAATACGGCACTGAAGCAAGAAAAACGGTTTGCGAAAAATTTAATCTTGATTTAATGACAGATAATACAATAAAATTGTTTAAAGAAATTTTAGAAAAAAAATAAATATTAAAAAACTAAGTCAAATTAAGGAATAGGCTGAATTAAAAATAAATTATTTAAAAATAAGTCAAATTAATAACGGGTTAAATAAGTTTAATTTAATAAATAATAGATTAAATAAACAATAAATTAAATAAACAACAGAGTAAATTAAAATAAAAATAAAATTTAAATCAAATTAATCATAAATCAAAATTAAATTATGTTAAATAACGACAAATTACTTGGAATAATAAAAAAGTTTAATAAAGCTAGAATACTTGTTGTAGGCGATATAATGATTGACCATTATGTTTATGGAACCGTCAGCAGAATTTCCCCTGAAGCGCCAGTGCCTGTCGTCAATGTTAAATATGAAAAACTTTTGCCCGGAGGCGCAGCTAATGTAATGAATAACGTTTCCAAATTAGGAGCTAAAGTTTTTATCGCAGGGGTCATAGGAAAGGATTATAACGGCGATATATTTAAGCAAATGGCTGATAAACAGTTCGTTAATTCATCTGCCGTTGTAGAATCGGACGATTTTGAAACTATTATAAAAACAAGAGTTATAGCGCATAACCAGCAAATAGTCAGGTTTGACAAAGAAAATACCGGTTATTTTAAAAAAAGAATTTATTTCAAATTATTAGATAATATTAAATCTCTAATTGATGAATTTGATGCGGTTATAATTTCCGATTACGGAAAAGGGGTGATTGAACAAAGATTTTTTAATGAATTGACTGATTTTCTAAAATCTAAAAATAAATTTATTGCATTGGACCCTAAAGTTGAAAATTTTAAATTTTATAAAAATGTATCAATATTAACGCCAAATACAAACGAAGCTTCAGGCGGTTCCGGCATTGTTATAAAAGATGAAAAAACTCTGCTTAAAGCATCCCAGAAAATTTTAAAAAAAGTTAATTCGGATAATTTGCTGATAACCCGCGGGGAATTGGGAATGAGTCTGTTTTATAAAGACGATAATGATAAAAATAAAGATAAAGATAAAGTTCAAAGACAAGAGAAAATTCATAAAGATAATAATAAAAACGATAATGATGAATTTAAAGATATTCAAAGCAAAGACAGCGGAAATAAAGAGAATAAAAATGAAGAGAAAAGAGATGAAGAGAAATACGGATATGAGAATGATAATAAAAAGGAGCTGCATTTAAAAGCGAGGGCAAAAAATGTTTTTGACGTAACAGGAGCCGGAGATACTGTAATATCTACGCTAACTGCCGCAATATGCGCCGAAGCAACTATCTATGAAGCGTGCTATATTGCAAATATAGCCGCAGGTATTGCCGTGTCTCAGCTTGGAACGTATGCGGTAGGCGCAGACGAGATATTTAAAGAATTATCGCTTGCTTCATGTGAATTCAATCCGTTAAATAAATAAGCAAATTAAATAAAAAACAAGCAAACTATCTAAAACATAAATAAATTAAATAAAACATAAACAAATTAAATAAAAATAACAAACTTATTAAATTTAACTAATATTGCATAGCGTGTTTTAAAACAGCTTTTTAAGCCGCTAACTTACTTGTTAATAAAAATATATTTAATATCTCACTTATAATGTGCTATAATAATCGGATAAAAACTTGTAACAATAAAATTTAAAATATGTATAATTTGTTAAATATAGGTTTTGGAAATATAATAGTTTCTGCGCGGATAGTATCTGTAGTCTCTGCAGGTTCTTCGCCCATGAAAAGATTGAGAGAGACGGCAAAAGACGGCAATAATCTCATTGATGCCACTGAGGGCAGAAAAACTAAGACTATAATAATCACGGACTCAGGACATATAATTCTTTCAGCCTTAAATGCGGCAACAATTATAACCAGATTAGAAGAGAGTCTTTCTAAAGAAAAGAATGCTGTGTTATGAATCATTTGTCTAAAAACGACTTGTCTGAAGATGATTCGCTAATAAGCGATTTATCTAAAAACGGTTCACCTAAAGATGATTTGCCTAAAGGCATTATTTTTGTGATATCTGCTCCTTCAGGAACCGGAAAGACGACACTTTGTAAAATGCTGGCAGCCGAATTTACGGATTTAAAACTAAGTGTCTCATATACCACGAGAGCTATAAGACCAGGAGAGACGGACGGCAAAAGCTATAATTTTGTCAGCAATGAAGTATTTGAACGTATGATAGCTAATAACGAATTTATAGAATGGGCAAATGTTTTTGGCAATAAATACGGAACTCCGGTTAAATCAGTTCTTCATAAGCCGAGTTATGATACGCTTTTAGAAATAGACGTTCAAGGTGCGGAGAAGATAAGAAAATATTATGACGAAATTCATAAATTATTCAATTTAGTCCGAATATTTATAAAGCCGCCGTCTGAAGGAGCTTTAATAGAAAGATTAAAAAAAAGAGGGGAAATCAAAGAAGAAGAGCTGAAAAGAAGACTTGAAGCCGCTAATTATGAAATAGAGAAAAGCCGTTTTTATAATTATACCGTTACTAACAATATTCTTGAAAAAGCATATTCAAAACTCAGGTCTATAATAATAGCAGAAAGATGCAAAAACGTTTTTTTATAATTTAAATTTTTATCTTTATCCGCCGAAACATCCGCTTGTAAGATATAAGCAGCATAAACGCATGTTGCTATGGGATGTGTAACGCTAAGGCGCTCCATTTTGCTGTCTTTTGAATTAAAATTAATATTTTAATATAATACCGTATGTAATATAATATTATGAGGAGACTATAATGGCAAGGGTTACCGTAGAAGATTGTCTTATTAATGTTGAAAATAGATTTGCTTTAGTTGTAATTACCGCAAAAAGAGTGCGGCAGCTTTTTAACGGGGCTAAACCTAAGATTAATTCAAAAAACAAGTTTGTCGTTGTTGCTTTAAGAGAGATAGCGGCGGGGTATGTTGTCCCGGTTAATAAAGATATTTTATAATAGTTTTAACAAATAGTTAATAAATAGGTCCGGATAAAAATAAAAATATGGATATTGCCGATGCAGATAACTCTAAAACGGAAGCAAAAAAAATAAATACCGATAAAACAGCTCTTAATAAAATAGATTCTGATACAATAAACATAAATACAATAGACATAGACATTAATAAAAATAAAACAGAATCTGATATAACAGATATTAATAAAACAGCTCTTCATGAAACAGACGCTTATAAAATAGATAGCGAAAAAACAGACGCTATTAAAATATCCAACGAATTTAACGCAACAAATATTTTGCGGGATAATTTTAAAAGCAGCATTAATAACATAACGGATATTGATTTAAATGATATACAAAGCGATAAATTTAAACTTTTAAAAAAAGCTTACGATTTTTCTCAAACGGTTCATAAAGGACAGTTGAGAGAATCGGGAGAGCCTTATTTTACCCATCTTGTAGAAGTAGCTTCAATTGTCGCAAGTCTCAGAATGGACTGCGCTTCCATAGTTGCGGCGCTTCTTCATGACACCGTGGAAGACACCCTCGTTACGTTAGACCAAATAAAAGAAGAATTTGGCGATGAAATTGCCTTTATAGTCGACGGACTTACAAAAATAAGCAAACTTTCTTTTAAATCATCCGAAGAGGTTCAGGCTGAAAATATCCGTAAAATGATTGTCGCAATGGCTAAAGATATAAGGGTTATCATCATTAAACTGGCGGACAGGCTGCACAATTTGAGAACGCTTAATTTTTTATCGGAAGAAAGAAGAATTAAAATAGCTCAGGAAACTCTTGATATTTTTGCTCCTTTAGCAAACAGGCTAGGTATATTCTCAATTAAAAGCGAGCTTGAAGACCTTTCGCTTAAATATCTTAATCCGGCAGTATATAAAGACCTTTCTTTAAAAATAAGCAGTAAAAAATTATCAAGAGAGCAGTATATTGCAACGGTTGCAGATATCTTAAAAGCAAATCTTTCTAAACATAATTTTTTTGAAGCAGAGATTTACGGAAGACCCAAACATTTTTTTAGTATTTATAAAAAAATGACCGAACAGCACATAAGTTTTGAAGAAATATATGATTTAATAGCGCTGAGGGTTATTGTAGGCACTATAAATGAATGTTATGAAGTGCTCGGTATTGTCCATTCTTTGTGGAAGCCCGTTGCAGGAAGAATTAAAGACTATATTGCTATGCCAAAGGCAAATATGTACAGGTCGCTTCACACTACCGTCATAGGTCCGGAAGGGATGCGCATAGAAATACAGATAAGAACTAAAGAAATGCATTTTATTGACGAATTTGGAATAGCAGCTCACTGGAAATATAAAGAAAATATTACGCCTGCAGGCGCAGGCGGCGCAGATTTGCAGGAATTTAACTGGTTAAGGCAGCTTGTTGAATTTCAAAAAGACGTTAAAGACCCGCATGAATTTTTAAACAGCGTAAAAATTGACCTTTTTCAGGAAGATGTTTATGTTTTTACCCCTAAAGGAGATGTCATCGCACTCCCAAAAGATTCTACGCCGATTGATTTTGCTTATTATATTCATACGGAGATAGGAGATAAAACTACCGGAGCTATTGTAAACGGCAATATAATCCCGTTGAGATACAAATTGCAAAACGGCGATATTGTCAAGATTTTAACTAAAGAAGGACATCATCCGTCAAAGGATTGGCTTAATTATGCGAAATCTTCCAAGGCCATCTCTAAAATAAGAAACTGGATCAGGCAGCAGGAAAGAGAGGAAAGCATTAATGCCGGAAAGGAAAGTCTTGAAAAAGAATTTAGAAAATTAGGAAATAAAAAGATTGAATATAATGAATTGACAGCCCTGGCGCTAAATTATTATTCGCTTAAGGATGAAGCAGAGCTGTATGCAGGAATAGGTTTTGGCAAATATTCTCCTAAAAATATTTTTTCATCGGTTATACCGGGTTTTAAAAATTCAGACGGATTATCGCTGATAACTCAAAAAACCGGAAATGTTATCCAGAGAATTCTTCAAAAAATTAAGATTCAGTCTTCTGCAAACAGCAAAAACGTTATTACATCGCCTTTTGGCGGGGATTTGCTTTATAAAATAGCCGGCTGCTGCCATCCTGTCCCGGGAGATTCTATAGTAGGATATATTTCAAGGGGCAGGGGAGTAATAGTCCATAAATCTGACTGTAAAAATATAGTAGGCGAGGATGAAACCAGGCTTATAACCGTCAGCTGGAAAACGGCGGCAACAACATCAGCGCTGGGCTATTTTGAAACTAAAATAAATATCGTTACCGAAGATAAGAAAGGCATACTGGCAGAAATTGCGGCTGTCATATCCGATAGAGGCGCCAATATTTCAAAAGCGCAGGTAAGGACGCTCAAAGACGGCAGAGCAATACATATATTCGATATTGAGGTTAAAGACATTACCCAGATTGACAATATATTAAATTCTATAAGGGCAATAAAAGGCGTTATTAAAGTTAACAGAGTTACTTACTGATTGGTTTTTGCTTACAGCTCTTATTTGTTTTTTGCTCACAGCTTATAATATTAAGAGCTGCTGCTTTACCGACTGCTTGTTTTAGCTTAAAGCTTTTATAATCTCCGCAGGATTGCTTTACCGATTGCTTATTTGCTAACTACTTTTGTAATCTTGCCGGCTTTTAAACATTTTGAGCAGACCTTCACCTTTTTATGTGTTCCGTTAAAATCGGCTTTTACTATATGCAGATTAGGCAGAGATACTTTTTTTGTTTTATTATTAGCGTGAGAAACTTTGTTGCCGTATTGAATACTTTTTCCGCAAACGCTGCAGGTTCTTGACATTATTTATACTCCTTAAATATTATTCGTTATTATTTCTATTATTCTTTATTGTTTATTATGAGATTATATATTATAAATTACAGTTTCATTTAATATATGCAATATACACTGCATATTGCATATCATTGTAATTTAAATAATTGATATATACATCAGAGAACTTATTCTCTTTTTTCAATTATTGTAGTCATATATTATACTTATAATAAAATTTAAGTCAAGATATTTTATATAATATATTTTATATGATATTTTGTCATTATATAGGATATACTAACCTTAGTGTTTAGTTGTAATATTTTATAGTTTGTATAAATATTTTGTTTTAAATTATAAAATTTTATGATAAAATAATAAACACTAGGCTAAGGATAATGTTGATAATGTTGTATAGTAATTTGCTTTATAGAGATATATGTAAATACTTGCAGATGTTTATCTGTATATAATATGTTTATGTATGTATTTAATATATATATCTATCTATGGATGTTTATAGAACATCCGATAAGTTTTAATTTAATGTTGTTTATTTATATATATATTTCTGGAGGCACATTGAGATATCTGCAAACACTTTAATAAAAAAGCGCATACTATTATAATTATAATATCACGATAATATCACGTACAAAGAAATTAAAACAAAAATTAAAATTATTACGGGGGCATCATGAAAAATCTTCAAACTAAATTTTATATAATTTTGAGTCTATTTTTCTTGAATAGAGACAAATTTGTAAAAGACACAATATCAAATATACCGCCTGAAAACAAAGAAATAGCTTATCTCAGCGATATTGAATTTACTATATTTGCATATTTTGCTTACAAATTTACGCATTCTACAGGGAAAGAAAAAAAGGATTTTGAAAAAAACGGTATAGTCGTATCTTATAAAGACCTTAACAAACTGTACATTTCAACGCCTCATCTTGCAACTGTTTTAAAAACATTGCAGGATAATAAATTAATTAAAAAATCAACATTGACCGAGGATAAAAGAAAGACGAACTATATTTTATCCTATCCGCTGCTTCAAAAATTCAATTTTATTAATTTAAAAGCGTTAGAATTCTGTAATTTCGATGAATCAGATACGATAATTATAAACAAATTGTTAAGCGGCGTAATAGATTTATTAAAAAGCAACAACATAGTTAACGACGAGCAGGAAAAAAATCTTTCAAAATTTTTAGATGAAAGCGATAATTTAAAGAAGTTTTATTATATTAGCATTGCATTGTGGACAAGCAGGTATTTAATCAACGATTTTCAAATCAGACTCATGGGTCCTTCGGAATTCATGGTTTATGCAATGATTATAAAACATTTTCTCAAAAATGATAAAAAGCCGATCACGACTAAAAGGGTAAAAGACGAGACAGGGCTGGCGCCGTCAATTATTAGCCAGAGCTTTAAAAAATTTATAGATGAAGATTTGGTAACCAGAAAAGAAATTAATAAATTTAAAGTATATTTTTATATAAACAGAAAAGAACTTGAAGAAAGAATAGAGAAAGATACGGTAATCATTGAGCTGATAACTAAAAATTTCAAAAAGGAAGATTCGAAGCATTTTGAAAAATTTATTGAAAAATTAGAGGATAGATTATATAAACATTTAAATAGCTTAGATTCCGATAAAATATGTAAAAAATGCGGCATGACTATACCGCCGCTGCCTGGAATAAAATATTGCCCTTATTGCGGGGATAAGATATAATAAATATGTAATATATATATGTTATGTATTAATATATATAAATATGTATTATATTTATATTATCTGTATGTTATTTATGCGTGCTGTTTATTTGCATGCTTGTACAATTTTTTTTGTTAGCGTATGCATTATATAACATAGTAAAATATGGTTGAACTCTGCATTAAAGCAAAGCGCCCGTAGCTCAGCTGGATAGAGCGTCAGACTACGAATCTGCAGGCCGGGGGTTCGAATCCCTCCGGGCGCACCACTTAAAACAGCAGTAAATAAGCACTTCTGTCGATTTTAATCTTGACACCTATATGAATTAAAATGTAAAATTATGTATGAAAATGAATAAAAATGTAAAAATTTTCCTACCTATTTACTACCATATGAGGTGAAAAGATGGCTTCAATATATAAAAAGAAAAACAATAATGTGTGGTATTACTGCGTAACCTACGGCGGTAAAAAATACCAAGGAAGCACTAAAACAACCGATAAGCAATCCGTCTTGAAAATAATAGCATTTTAGCATATTATTTAAAAAATATGTTTCACATATAATATAGGAGCGCTTTTATTTGAGTAATAAAATTAATTTAAATGACAAAAATAGTATAAATAATAAAAATAATAGTGCAAATAATAAAAATCATAACAATACTGCAGTATTAATATTGTCCTGCCCTGATAAAAAAGGAATTGTCGCTTCTGTTTCTAAGGCGCTTTTTGACGGCGGAGCTAATATAATTGAATCTAATCAGTATTCCACAAAGCCTCCAAATGGGCATTTTTTTATGAGAGTAGTTTTTGAATTAGATGCAAACGCCGATAAAAATAAAAGTATGCTTGCTATAAAAAGCAAGTTAGATGTTGCAGTATCCGAGTTTAGTATAAATTATAAAATAGGCGACTTTTCGGTTAAAAAGAATGCGGCGGTATTCGTTTCAAAAGAAGACCATTGTCTTAATGAACTTTTATGGCAAAAGAATGCAGGCGACATTCTATTAAATATCAGCTGTATAATTTCAAATCATACAAATTTATCAAGTATAGCAAATTTTTATAAAATACCTTTTATTTATGTTCCCTGTGACAGCGGTTCGTTGAGCACATTTAACACATTGGATAACAACCCATATGCTTATAATAGCGGATACAGCCGTAAAGCGGATAATAAAACAATGATAACAAAACAGGAAGAAATAATCCTTGAAAAAATAAATAATTTTGATGTAGATTTTGTTATACTCGCAAAGTATATGAGGATTTTTTCAGAGCAATTTATTAATTTATTCGCTAAAAAAATTATAAATATCCATCATTCATTTCTGCCTTCTTTTCCCGGGGCAAAACCATACGAACAGGCATATGAAAAAGGCGTAAAAATAATAGGCGCTACTGCCCATTTTGTCAATGAAAAATTGGACGAGGGACCTATAATAGAACAGGATGTTATAAGAATAACTCACGAAGACGATTCTGATGATTTGAAAAGAAAGGGAAAAATAATAGAAAGATTAGTATTGGCAAAAGCCGTAAAATTGTTTATTGAAGACAGAATTATAGAATACGGCAATAAAACTATAGTTTTCGACTGAATGAATGCAGAGCCAATGTAATAGAAATTAAAGCGGCATAAAATTAAGGATATTAAATTAATAAATATTATCGGATGAAGGAAATATATTATTTTTAACATCATCTTTGAATTCCGATAAAGCTTTGAGCATTATATTTCTTGTTTCGGCATATTTTTTAACAAATTTTGGAGGCTTAGAAGACAGCATGCCGACGGCATCATGGAACACCAGCACCTGTCCGTCCGTGTATCTGCCGGCACCTATTCCTATTGTGGGGATTTTAACCGCACTTTGAACGGCGTCTGCGGCATTTTCAGGCATTGCCTCCAGTACCATCATAAAGGAGCCCGCTTTTTCAAGTTCCAATGCCGCAAGTACTAATTTTTCTATTTCAGATTCTAACCTGCCCTGAACTTTATATCCGCCCATAGTATTGATAAATTGGGGCATAAGACCGATATGCGATACAACGGGAATACCTGCGCCTGTTATTTTCTCGATGATGTGTTTTATGTTTATGCCGCCTTCAATCTTTACGGCGTTAGCACCTGATTCTTTAACGAACCTGCCTGCATTTTTGAGGGCTTCTTTTTCGTCAATCTGATATGACATAAAAGGCATATCTGAAACAATAAACGAATTTTTTGCACCTCTCCTTACGAGTTCCGTATGGTATATTATTTCTTCAACCGTAACCGGCAAGGTATTTTCTTTGCCTTGAATTGTGGTGGCCAGAGAATCTCCGATAAGAATAATATCTATATCCGCTTCTTCTGCAATTTGCGCTTGAACAAAGTCATAAGCCGTTATCATGGTTATTTTTTCCTTGTCGGTTTTCATCCTGTTAAAAGTATTTATGTTTTTCATTTGATATTAACCCTCAATTAAGTTAAAATAATAAATAAGAAGGAGCGTGAGTTGCTCCCCCAAAGATATATTATAAAGATATATTAAAAGATATATTATATGTTGTTGATATAAATAATAAACTTAAGCTGCCAATATTACTCATTAATTAAATCATAAACTCAACACAATATAAATAAGCTGTCGATGTTAATTGTGTTATATGTAAGTACAATAATACAAAGATAACAATGTAAATATAATAATAAAAATATAATAATAAAATATAATATAATGCAATAATGTTAAAGATAATAATAAATTTATTAAAATAAATGACAAATATAAAAAATATATAATAGATAATTATAGCATACTTATACTTATATAAACGCATCTCATACATATATATATCAAATTGCTAACAATATATCAAAATTTATGAATAATATATCAAAATCTGAATTTAAACTATTAGAGACGTATATTCGGGATTTCGGAAGCGAAATAAATTCTGAGGCAATTGTAAAAGAAGATATTTTAAGGCAGGGTATCCGCTTTGAAGCAACGCCTGATACTGCTTTTTCAGGCAAATCTTATTTTATTTTTTCATTTAATATTGATAATGATAAAGAAGTGCTCAATAAAAAATATCCTGAAGAAATTGCAATTTCAGGTGGTCCTTTTGATTTAAAACGGACTATAATTTCTGTAAGAATTCATAATTCGTCCCCATATGTAATAAAGCTTGTTGAAGATAAAAACAATGGGGAAATTAAACCTGTTCTCTATCTAAACGAAAATTTCATAGCGGATGTCCTATTTTCGGAAGAGAAGTCATATATGTCAGAAACTACCGCATCCGGCAAATCGGTCAGAGATCTGGCGCCGACAATAGAATGGGGATATTTAATATATCTTGCCGTTTTTAGAATGTGCCAGTATTTTGGGGAAGACCTTGAATGTATGTTTTGCGATATGAATTCTAATTATGTCAATCAGCGAAAAATAAATCAAAAATATTCGGCGGTCAAATCAATTGACGATATAACAGATGCGCTCAGTATTATCGCTCTTTCTAAAGATTCAAACTCCAAAGCATATACTCTGACCGGCGGAAGCATTATAGACGAAGTGAAATTTAACGGGGACGGCGAGGTGGATTTTTATGTCAGATTTCTTGAGAAAATTGAAGATAAATTTAAAGGAAAATGGATAAGTAAAATAGTTGTTCAGGCTCACGATAAAGATAATTTAAAAAGATTGAAAAATGCCGGAGCTTATATTTATCACACTAATTTTGAAATTTGGAACAAGGAATTGTTTGATAAACTGTGCCCCGGTAAAAGCAAATATATCGGCAGAGATAAATGGGTCGGCAGAATTTTAGACGCGGTAGATGTTTTTGGAGATTACAAGGTTATTCCTAATTTTGTCGCCGGTATTGAACTTTCAAAACCTTACGGTTTCAGAACTGTTGACGAAGCTGTCGAATCGACTGCGGAAGGCTTAGAGGTATTTATGTCGCACAATATTATTCCGAGATATACTACGTGGTGCCCTGAAAAGACCAGCAAATTAGGTAAATTCGGCAATGTTCCGGCTCCGCTTGAATATTATATTAAACTTCTCCGAAAATGGCATGAAATTCATTATAAATATAATCTGCCGATACCGGAGGGATACGGAGAAGCCGGTCCAGGCAAAGCGGAATTTTCCGTCAGCGCTTTTATGGATGCATTTAAACCTTATAAATCAATATATAATTTATAAGATAGGCAGCGTAACGATATGATAATATAAATTATGTTAATATATTCTTGAATATTTTAGTTGTCTATGATAATATTTATATATATGGATATTTAATGTATGTTCATATACTTTAAGTGTGTTTATTCAAATTAAATTAAATTTCAGGAGATGTTATGGGTAACTTAGATAAGAATAAGGCAAAAGACGGTAAAGATATTGAATGTGAATGCGGAACAGACGGAAATCATGACGGCAGTTCATGCGGCTGCGGACATGAAGAGGAGCATCATGGATACCGCCGCAATGAAGAAGATTCTTGCGGATGCGGCCATGAAGAAGGACACGGTCATGACGGAGGTTCATGCGGCTGCGGCGAAGATGAAGAGGAAGAGGGCGGTTCTTGCGGCTGCGGAAGCAGCCATGAGGAAGGGCACGGAAAAAATCCTTTTGACGAGCAGTCTCCTATAAAAGGCGTTAAAAATATAATTGCCGTAGCAAGCGGAAAAGGCGGAGTGGGAAAATCGACCTTTAGCGTAAACCTTGCTATCAGTTTAGCACAGCAGGGCAAAAAAGTAGGTCTTATGGATGCCGACATGTACGGTCCCAGCGTTCCAATGATGATGGGAATAAATCAGAGACCTGAATTAACCGAAGATAAACGGATTGTTCCTATAGAAAAATATGGCATAAAATTAATGTCGCTTGGTTTTTTGATACCGGAAGACACGCCTGCAATATGGAGAGGTCCGATAGTAATGCAGGTTACGACCCAGTTTTTAAAAGATGTTGAATGGGGCGATATAGACTTTCTTGTCGTCGATTTACCTCCCGGTACGGGCGATATCCAGCTTACACTTGTCCAAACGGTTCCGATAAATTTTGCCATTGTTGTTTCTACACCTCAGGATATATCGCTTATTGATGCAAAGAAAGCACTGGGAATGTTTGATAAAGTTAATGTTCCGGTCTTCGGAATTGTTGAAAATATGAGCTATTTTGTTTGTCCCCACTGCGGAAAACGTTCGGATATATTCAAACATGGCGGAGCAAAGACTGCAGCTGAAAGGCTGGGCGTGAATTTTCTTGGGGAAATACCGATAATTGAAGATATATGCGAATTATCAGATTCAGGAGAGCCTTTTATGACTAAAGACAGAAATCCGGAGGTTAAAGCCGTTTTTAACAAAATTTCCGATGAGCTTATTTTAAGAGCAGAACAAAGAGCTTAAGCAGTGAATAAAATGTGTAAATAATGTAAATAAATAGATAAATAAATAAATTCATTGACTTAGTTAAGATATAGATATATATTTACTTATATTATTATTTATTATATAGATAGAAATATAGAATATGCTGTAACATGCAGCTAAAACATTCTAGATGCGGTGAGATACACGGCATTAAGGGCATTAAGCGGGAGCTAAAATATAAAAGCAGAATGGATAATCGACGATGGATAGTATCGTAACATAAAATTTAATTTTAATAAGGAGGACTTATTTATGGCTTCAGATAAAGTCATGACTTTTACAGACAGTAATTTTGATGCTGAAGTTTTAAAAGCAGGAAAACCTGTATTGGTTGATTTCTGGGCAGTGTGGTGCGCTCCATGCAGGGCAGTAGCTCCTGTCATTGATGAAATTGCTGCCGATTACGGCGATGTTTTAAAAGTAGGTAAGGTTAATGTTGATGAAAATCAAGCTACTCCGGGTTCGTACGGTGTGAGAGGTATTCCTACCGTAATATTGTTTAACAAAGGAAAGGTAGTAGATCAGATTGTCGGCGCCGCTCCAAAAGCTGCTTTTAAACAAATGATAGATAAGGCTATATCAAATTAAAATTAGTCAAATTAGTTATAGTATAATTAATAAAAGTTGTATTGTTAATTAAGAAGAGCTGTATTTTATTTATTCAAAAAATAAATTAAGTGCAGCTCTTTTTATTTTTTATAATCTCAACAATAATTATAATATTATAAAAATTTTAGACTAATTTAGATCTAATTTAAAGAAACAAAGTTTAAAAAATAAACTGCTTTTATACTTATTGACCTAATTTAAAGAAACATAGGTTGGAAAATAAGCTGCATATTATTGTAGTGTATGAAAATTTTTCACGTTGTATAATTAAAAGGCTGGGGCAAGAGCAGAAAATGCACTTGTTTATTTAGCAAGAAACAGGCAAAAAAGCGAATGTTTGATTGGGATATATACCTTTAAAAATAGGTAAGAACGACCTCTTTGACGGATTTGTCCGTTGCCTTTGTGACCGTAAACTGCATGTTATCTATCAAAAACTTTTCGCCAGGCGCAGGGATTCGTCCCAGTCTGTCCATAATCAGTCCTGAAATTGTTTCGTAATCAGTTTCTTCCTGATTATTTATTTTTGTATTCAATAATTCGTTTAATTCGTTTAAGCTTAATCTTGTGTTGATAATATAGGTATTTTTCCCTATTTTTTTATACATAAATTCTTCTTCGTCTGTTTCATCCCTTATTTCACCGACTATTTCTTCAAGAATATCTTCAAAGGTTATTAAACCGGCAGCGCCGCCGTATTCATCAACTACTATAGAAGCCTGCTGATGGCTTTTTTGCATTCGGAGCATTAAAACCGAAATACTTAACGTTTCGGGAATAAATAGGACGGGCTTTGCAATCTCTCTGATAATTTTATCGTTATTTTCTTTATTATAGATATCAAAAGCAAAGGCGATTCCAGTAATATTGTCTATGCGGTCTTTAAAGACGGGTATTCTTGAATAATTGGATTCTATTATTGTTTTACGAGCTTCAATCACGGATGTTGATTCTTCTGCGGCTACAATGCTTATTAAAGGTATCATTATATCTTTGGCAGTTTTTTTTCCAAATTCAAAAATACGCTTTATTATTTTTTTTTCATAATCCTTTAATTCTCCGATGTTTCCGCTTATCGTTAGTACTTTAACCAATTCGTCTTTTGTCAGGAATACATTTTTAGATTTACCTTTAAAAACAATGTTTAATATTTTTGACAACCCTATAAATATCAGGTTTATCGGATAAAACAGCACAGAGAAAAAAGCTATAAACGGGATTGATTTAAGCATTAGCGTATTGGCATATTTGCGGTAAATCATTTTAGGTATAATTTCGCCGAATATTATCATGAACGGGGTCAGCACGAGAGCTACGACGAAAGGCGTCCATTTATGAACATATTCAAATAAAACACTAGTTGCTATAATTGTTGCAGTAGTATTGGAAATATTATTCCCTATTAAAGTTGTCGCAAATGTGTTTTCGGGATTTTTTGTTTTTTTAATTAAAAAACCGGCAAGCTTATTTCCCTGCATTTCTTTATGCTTTATTTTTATTTTATCGTAGCTTATAATGCCGATTTCCGAACCTGCAAAGAATCCTTCAAAAAAAATAGCAATAATAATTATAATAAAATAATATATCAAATTTACGATAATATAGCTGTTATTCATAGTATATTTATTTATAATAATTGTTTTTAAAATTCTTTATTGCTGCATTGCTATTGAACGTCATATTCATCTTCGATTTCACCGAAAATTTCTTCAAGCAAATCTTCCATGGTGACCAGACCGGTCATTTTACCATATTCATTTACGACTATTGCAATATGGATTTTTTTCTTTTGGAGTTCTCTGAAGAGGTCAAGAACATTCTTCGATGCCGGAATAAAATAAGGTTTAATTAAAAAAGAATTCAGAGTTCTTTTTTCTTCAATGTCCGTATATACTTTAGCTAATATATTTTTAGCAAGTAAGATACCTATAATATTATCTTTTTCTCTGAAATATATAGGAATCCTTGAAAAATGATTTTCTTCAATCAGAGTAACGGCATTTACAACCGGCGTGCTGACGTCTAATGAGAATATTTTGTCATTTTTAGTCATTATACTGCCGGCTTTCAGGAGCGACAATTTTAAAAAATTTTTTATTAATTCATATTCTTTTTCTTTTATTTCACCCTCATTTTTACCTATTTCAATAATAGTTCTCAACTCTTCGTTGGATAATGATTCATTTTTTCTTAATTGAAATATTTTACCGGTAAAGCCTATTTTGTTTGTTGCGGAGTCAATTAATGCAGTAAGCGGATAAAATATATTTGCGATAATAATAGAAAATTCAACCGGTTTTTTTAAAGCGATTATTTTAGGTATAATTTCGGCTAAAATTATTAGAAGTAAAGAGATTATAATTATAGAATAAATAATAGATATATTATGAAAATAATAGTTTAAAACTAAAGCTGCTATGCTGGCAGCCAGAACATTTGCCGTTAAATTTCCTATAAGTATTATTATTAAAAAGATAGCCGACTTTCTGATAAGAAAAATTACTTTATACTTTTTTTTGAAATTCAGCTCGTCTATTTCAGTTTGCGTCAGGGAAAAAACTGAAGATTCTGAAAGCGAAAACAAAGAAGAAAAAATTAAAAAAATAATAAAAAGGAAAATAAATAAAGGTATATTCATTCTTATATGATTATATGAATTATAATTATAAGCTTGCCTATTGAATTAATTAAATTATTAAATATTATGATAAGTTGTTAAATATCGTTATAAGTAATGTATATGCATTTTCTTAGCTTAATAGTCTATCCCGATTGTCTAGTTTACTCTGGGAACTTAATCGTCGTCCCAATTCAATTACCCTTTTACTTAAATAGCTTAATTATTTAATTATATTTAATAATATTTAATTAACTGTTTAGCTTAGTGATTTATTGTGTAATATTATTATAAATTGTTAGATATGTGTTTAAATGTCATAGGCGTTATTACTAACGATTTGTTTTTGTATATAAAATTGACCCTCGTCCCTTTATTTACTTCGAAATCTGCGTCGTTACAGCATGTGCCGTCATTATAGCAGGTCTCGTTAGTACCGGCACCGTCATCACAGCCGGCAGCGTCAGTACCGTAATGAGCGTCGGTATTACATTTAACTATTGAACCTATTTTAGAAATTTTTATTCTTTCTTTTTTTGCTATTTCAAGTAATTTGTTCTCGCCTGCGCGGCTCATTGACCACAGCAGTTCATAATCTTCGCCGAAAGAAATAATATTATTTAAGATGTCGGTATCTTTTAAATTTAAAATTTTTACTATATTTTTAAATTCATCGCTTAAAGGAATATGGTCTGCTGTGATTAAAGCGCCTGAATTTTTATCTTTGCTGCTTAATAAATTGTTTATATCTTTATAAAGTCCGTCGCTTATATCAGTCATAGAATTTGCAATTTTACTTGCGGCTAATATTTTGCCTAATTTGACTCGTGAAGGATGAATTAAATTTTTTTTTGCATAATTTTCAATAAATTGTATTAATGTATTTTTGGATGTTCTGTATTTGCCGGATGTTTTAAATTTGTTGTGCGTCTTATATATTTTATACGGATTTTTAAAAAGAGCCGCTGCATTTACAGATGTCCTGTCATTATCCATATCTGCATCCGTATCTAGTATAAATTTCTCAATACATTCTCCAATGCGTTCTTTATTTTCCATAATGTAGTAGGAAAGCCAAGCATTGCCAATATATCCTGAAACAAATATAAGGTCGTCATATTCGGCTTTATATCTCGGAATTGCCGTTTGTTGAGCGGTATAGTCCCCAAGAAGGGTAATAGATATTGAAAACTCTCTCGCTTTTGATATATTCCCGCCTATAAGAGAAATTTTGTCATTTTTTGCCGTTTTTATTATGCCGTCGATAGTTTCTTTTATATGAACTTCAGTCAAATAATCAGGCACAAGCAATGATAGGATAAAAAGTCTCGGCGTTCCCCCCATAGATGCAATGTCGCTTATATTAGCAAGGAGTGCTTTAGCGCCTATCTGGCTGAAAGAGTAATAGTCTGTTCTAAAATGAGTGTTTTCGGTGAGCGTATCTGATGTAATTAATATGTTATTTTTATCTCGAAAAATAGCCGTGTCGTCCCCGATAGATTCAATTATCATAGAACCGTTAAATTTGAGCTTTTCACGGCTATTTTTTTCGATATAAGAAATCAGGCTTAATTCGTCCAATTTTTTATTTT
This sequence comes from bacterium, assembly GCA_021825865.1. Lineage (GTDB taxonomy): Bacteria > SZUA-79 > SZUA-79 > Acidulodesulfobacterales > Acidulodesulfobacteraceae > Acididesulfobacter. Next base: position 12,277 of record JAKAFU010000008.1, on the reverse strand, counting down.
TTCTTTATTTTTAATGTTTGTTTTTTGTTACCGCCTTTACCGCCTTTATCGGCGTTATTATTTTCGGATGCTTTATCTGTTTTATCAAGCTGAACAGGCTTATCAAGACCGATTATGGCTAATTTTACGACCTCATCCATATTTTTTACCGGAACAAATTTTAAATGTTTTCTAACCAATGGTGAAATTTCATCAAGGTCTTTCCTGTTCCTGTCCGGTATAATAATTGTTTTAATGTTTGCTCTTAAAGCAGCAAGCGATTTTTCCTTTAAACCGCCGATAGGCAAAACATTTCCGTGAAGCGTTATTTCACCCGTCATGGCGATGTCTTTTCTGACCGGTTTATTTGTAAGCGCCGATATCATTGAAGTAGCCATTGAAATTCCGGCGGACGGTCCGTCTTTTGGTATTGCTCCTTCCGGAATATGAAGATGTATATCGTTGGTTTCAAAAATATCAGATTTTATGCCAAGTTCATCAGCTTTGGATTTTGCATAGGTCAAACCTGCCTGCGCCGATTCTTTCATCACGTCGCCGAGCTGTCCGGTAAGAGATAAAGAACCTTTGCCTTTAGAAAGAACGGTTTCTATGTATAATACTTCGCCGCCGACGGGTGTCCATGCAAGCCCGGTGACAATCCCTATTTCATCTTTCGTGCGTTCCTCTTCGGGCAGTATTTTAATGGCTCCAAGGTATTTAGCAATATTTTTATTAGAAATTATATATTTTTTTATTTTATTTTCCGCAATCTGCCTTGCAACTTTTCGGCACACGGTGCCTATTTCTCTTTCCAAATTTCTTAACCCGGCTTCCCTTGTATATCCTGCAATAATAGTTCTCGTAGCGCTTGGCATAAATTCTATATAATCTGATTTTAAGCCGTTTTCTTTAATTTGCCTCGGTATAAGGTATTTTTCCGCAATCTTCTCTTTTTCTTCAAGGGTATATCCCGACAGATTAATGATTTCCATTCTGTCTCTTAACGGACCAGGTATTGTATCTGCAACATTTGCCGTCGCAACAAACATAACATTTGACAGATCGAACGGCAGATTTAAGTAATGGTCCGAAAAAGAAAAATTTTGCTCCGGGTCTAAGACTTCTAACAGGGCGGAAGAAGGGTCGCCCCTAAAATCTGTCCCTACTTTGTCTATCTCGTCTATCATAAATACGGGATTATTCGTACCGGCCTGTTTAATACCTTGGATAATCCTTCCGGGGAGCGCGCCGACGTATGTCCTTCTATGTCCTCTAATCTCAGCTTCGTCGTGAACCCCGCCTAACGATACTCTTATGAATTTTCTATTCATAGCTTTTGCAATAGATTTTCCCAACGAGGTTTTGCCGACGCCTGGAGGGCCTATAAAACAGAGTATAGGGCCCTTCATTTTTTTATTTAATTTGCGTACGCTCAGATATTCAAGTATCCTTTCCTTTATTTTTTCAAGGTCATAATGGTCTTCGTCAAGAATTTTTTTTGCGGCTTCAATATTTAGATTGTCCTTGGTTTTTTTAGTCCACGGCACATCTATAATCCATTCGATATAGGTTCTTATGGTTGAAGCTTCGGCAGCGTCCTGATGCATCATTTCTAGTTTCGAGAGCTGTTTTTCGGTCTCTTTTAATATTTCCGGAGGCAGTTTTGCTGCCCTGATTTTTTCTCTCAGCTCATTCATATCCTGAGTCTTATCGTCTGTTTCTCCGAGTTCGTTTTTAATTGCCCTCAGCTGCTCCCTTAAAAAATAGTCTCTCTGGGTTTTCGTCATTTCTTCTTTAGCCTGAGACTGTATTTTTGCCTGCATGGAAAGAATTTCAATCTCCCTTGCAAGTACGTCGTTTATTTTTTTAAGCCTTTTAACGGCATCAAATTCTTGCAGTATTTTCTGAGATTCTTCGACTTTCAGACCCAGATTAGATGCCACTATGTCGGCAAGTCTCCCCGGATTATTAATATTTTCAAGTATTATAAGTATATCCTGGGAAGGCATTCTTCCGAGCGATACGTATTTTTCGAGCTGTTCCTTTACATTGCGCATTAATGCGTCTATTGCCGGTGTTATTTCCGTTACAACCTCTTCTTGAATTTTTGATATTTTAACAAGATAAAACGGTTTAACCTGCACGTAGTTCTCTATCTTAGCTTTAGAAATGCCCTGTACTAATATTTTTACTCTTCCGTCCGGCAATTTAAGCATTTTCATTATCATTGCAACGGTGCCTATGTCAAATATGTCGTTTTGCGCCGGTTCTTCAACTACTATATCTTTTTGTGCGGATAAAAGTATCAGCCTGTCCTTTGACAGCGCCTCGTCAACGGCTTTTATAGAAGCTTCCCTTCCTACAAAAAGAGGTATGATCATAAAAGGAAAAACTACAAGGTCTCTTATAGGCAGCATCGGTATAACATCAGGAATTTTAATCTCCTCCTGTGAACTAAGCTGGTCGATATTTTCGCCTTTGCCGACGGTAATATCATCATCTGTACCTTTAAAATCTGTTTCATAATTAAAATTAGCTATAAGCGTCATATAAATATATCTCCCGTAAATTAGTGTAAAAACAATTAGTCTAAAAACAATTAGTCTAAAAACAATATGTTTTATTTTATAATATCTGTTAGTTATATCTTTAAAATTAATATAACTATAATTGATGATGATGATTATATCTTTAAATTAATATGATAATCAATTAAAATCAATCAATAAAATTAATTAAAATTTCAGACAATTGCACGCAATTAATTATAAATTAATTATAATCTATTTCAATATTTATTTCTGAATGAATATTTTGAAATTCTATATTGAATATAATCTTCAGCACACCGTTTGACAGCACCGCGCTGACATTTTTATCAGATGGACTGAACGGCAAAAGCAAAAATTTTTCAAATTTTCCAAATCTCCTTTCCATACATAAAAATCTGATATTATCGCAGCTTTCTGCGTTTTCTGAGTGTCCGTGATTTAAGTTTGAATTCAAAACCCATTTTATAATCAGTATGTTATCCTGTACTATTACAGTAATGTCTTCTTTTTTAACGCCGGGAACTTCCAGTTCAATGATGAGTTTGTCTTTCGTACTGTAAATATCTATAGGCGAAATGTTGGCGCTGAAAGAGGCTGATAAGTCTTCAAGATAAATTGATTCAAACAGTTCTCGAAATAATCTTTGTACCTCTTTTTTAAAATTTATTATTTTGCCGCTATAATTGTCACCTGCATTGTAATGCTTCATAATATTTTTAAGTCCAAATTAAATAATATTTTTTATAAATTCTAACAATCCGTCTTTAATTTCTTTGTTTTTAAGTCCGAAAGCAACCTGAGCTTCGAGAAGTTCAAGCTTATTACCTCCGTCATATCTTATTCCTTCAAATTCTAAAGCGTAAACAGGCTGAACGCTGAGAAGAGATTTTATTGCGTCAGTCAATTGAATTTCTCCTCCTTTTCCGGGTTTAGTTTCTTTTAAAAAATCAAAAATTCTTGGGGTGAGAATATATCTTCCAATTATTGCAAGATTTGAAGGAGCTTCCTCTTTTTCCGGTTTTTCTACCAAATCTTCTATCTTATAGACCCCTTTTTCTATCTCTACTCCTTTCATTATACCATATTTCGAGATATCTTCGTCTTTTACTTTTTGAACTGCCAGTACGCTGTACCGATATTGTTTGTATATATCTATCATTTGTTTCATAACCGGTACTTTAGCGTCAATTATATCATCACTGAGTACAACCGAAAAAGGTTCGTCGCCTATCAAATTTTGTGCGCATAATATTGCATGCCCCAGACCCAATGCCTCTTTCTGTCTGGTGTAGGAAAAATTAATCATGTTTGCTATATCTTTAACCGATTGCAGCAGGTCATGTTTGCCTTTCTCTTTTAGAAGTATTTCATGCTCGATAGATCTGTCAAAATAGTCTTCTATTGCCGTTTTTCCTCTCCCCGTTATTATAATTATATCCTGAATTTCAGATTCTATACACTCTTCCACGCCGTATTGTATAAGCGGTTTATCCACCAGAATCAGCATTTCTTTAGGTATAGATTTTGTAATGGGCAGCAGCCTTGTCCCTAAGCCTGCCGCAGGAAATACAGCTTTGTTGACTTTCATATATAAAATACCCCTTAAATTATAAAATATATAATAAAATTAATAAAAATATATAATAAAAAAAAATTAATAAAAACATTTGTAAAGCTAACAATATCCAATATAAATATTAAATAAAAGTATTAATATAAATATTAAATATTATCGCAAACACGCCGAAGCATATAATAACACATTATAACTATCGCTGTAAACACACAGCGTATAAAACCGGCAGTAAAACATATTGTAAATTATTGCAAAAACTGCTCCGCTATTAACGCGTCCCGACTGAACATAGCGGGCTTTTCGCAAGCCTTCATTTTAACATTGCGACTATGCTCAATATAATTACAAAATGTATCATAAATATATCATAAAAATTATCTTTATTAAAATTAATTATTTTTAATTATTTCACATTTTAATTATTTCACATTTTAATTACTATAATAAATAAATCAAATCAAATTAAATTAAATTAATCAATAAAGGTTTTTTGAGATAATTTTGGTTGCTATACGGCTATTAAAATATTATAATAGCCGTATAATATTTATTGATAAATAATTAAAGAATAATTGAATATACTATAATATATTATATTTGTACGTATCTGCTTCTTCTTGCTTAGAGGATAAGAATACAATAAGAATAATATAATATACTATATATATTATATTTGTACTTTTGATACTTATTGCATTAAGCATGCATTTTATAAGTCTCTGAATCTATCGCAAAAAAAAATTATAAATTATTAAAATGTTAAAAGAACTTATAATTAGCATTTTGTGTTATGTAAATTATATTATTAATTATTACACGATTGCATAAATTATAAAATTATAATGAGGAAGATTACAATTGCAATATAAAACGAAACAATCCATAAAGCTCGTAATATTTTTTGCGGCTATTTTAGTAGCATCCGTTTACGTAATTAAACTTCCCAATATATTATGGGGAAACGGCAGTAATTATAGCAAGAAAACGATACCGCTGTCAAAGACTAAGAAACTGCCGCTAGCTCCTGCTTTTAAGGTAAAAAGCGTTAATTACCCAGGTTTAACGTTAACGTTAAACAAATACAGAGGCAAAATAGTTCTTGTAAATTTCTGGGCAACGTGGTGTCCTCCGTGCAGGGCTGAAATACCGAGACTTGAACAATTTTATAAATCGCATAAAAAATACGGATTCCAAATTATAGGTTTATCCGTAAATAATCAGGGCTCTAAATATGTCGAGCATTTTATTAAAACATTCAAAGGCGGCATAATAACATATCCGGTCGGTATGGCAGATGAACATATTGAAAAAGAATACGGTAACGTTTATGAGATTCCCCAGTCTTTTATTATCAACAGAAAAGGGTATGTCGTTGCGCATTTTACCGGAGAATTGCCTCAAGGATATTTGAGCTATGAATTTAAAAAATTAACAGGAAATAAATAATAAACGCCGATATTTAATTATTTAATTAATTTAAATAATAATCAATTAAATTAATTAAATTAATATTAAACGCTAAATTAAAATAAATTAATTAATTAAATAAATATTAAGCGCTTCTTTTAATCATTAAATTATTATATTATATATAAAGCTATAAGGAGAGATGGCCGAGTCCGGTTGAAGGCGATTGACTCGAAATCAATTGTAGGCGTAAGCTTACCGGGGGTTCGAATCCCTCTCTCTCCGCCAGTTGTATCCTGGTTATATTTTGTGTTTATATTCGCCAATCATAATCATGTTTGGCGGCATTTTTATTTTTATTAATTATTTTTTTCTTTGTATTTTATCATTGTTTCTGCAACAATCTTTGTAGCTTTTTCTTTATTTACGAAGTTTTCTAGTTTAACCCATTTTTCAGGTTCAAGCGTCTTATAATTTTCAAAAAAGTGCCTTATCTGATCTAAAAATACTTTTGGAACGTCATTTATATCTTTTATATCGCTGAAGCCGGCATCTATTTTATTGATAGGAACAGATATTATTTTTTCATCGTTTCCGTTCTCGTCTTCCATTTCAAGCATTCCAATGACCCGTACTTTTAAAAGACAGCCGGGCACGACGGACATCGATGAAATAACAATAATATCCAGAGGGTCATTATCTGCCGCCAAGGTTTTAGGAATAAATCCGTAATTAAAAGGATAAAACATAGCCGTATATAAAAATCTGTCCACAGCCATAATGCCGGAGTTTTTATCAAGTTCGTATTTTACGCTGCCGTCTTTTGGAATTTCTATTATTGCGTTAATATATTCCGGCGGATTGTCGCCGGTTTCAATTTTTTCAAAATCCATGAAATGATGCTCCTTATGGTTAGTTTTTATTTTTTATTTGATAAGTATGTTTAAATAGATATAAACCGTATATAAATCGCAGCATATAATAAGAACGCAGTATAATATTGTAGTATAAATAAATTTTAGTACATTATGAGTATATTATTATTATGTATAAATGTATAGACCAATATAACGCAGATAAATATAAATATAGTATATATAAATATATTGATATGTTAATTGACTTGACAAATTTAATTATTTCATAAGAATTGTATTTTGTCAAAGACAATTTTTAACTATGTTAATAACTTTTAAAATGTCTATAGATAAATAACTTTTAAAATGTCTATTCCTTAACTAAAAATCATAATAAAATAGCGGATAATACCATAACGCAAATTAAGGAGGTTATCCGCTTATGAAAATTATATCAGAATATTCTGATAAAGGAGTAGAAAAAGTTATGCTTATAAGAGAAGTCATTTTAAGAGCAGTGGCAAAAATTTACACATGGAATCAAGCAGCAGATATTTGTATTATTTTTTTGCGAAGATAACTAAATATAACTATTGACTTTTTAGGGTTAGAAAATATATATTATATAATTATTTTAAAATCAGTCTTCTGTAAAATATAAAAATATAAACCGCCGTCTAAACTATAAACTATAAACTATAAACTATAAACTATAAACTATAAAGTATAAAGTATAATCTAAAGTCTAACGGAACTTATTTTTACTCGGAGGAATAGGTATATGGCATTAGTTCATCCTCATGGAAAAGAAAAGATTTTAAAACCGCTTCTTTTATCGGGCAGCGAGCTTAAAGAATCAAAAGAAAGAGCCGCAAAGCTGAATAAAATTGAAATAACCTCGCGTGAAACGTCAGACCTTATAATGATGGGTATCGGCGCTTTCACTCCGCTTGAAGGTTTTATGGGCAAAAAAGATTGGAAAAGTGTTTGCGATGATTTTACTATGCAGGATGGAACGTTTTGGCCGATTCCTATTACTCTTTCAACATCCAAAGAAAAATCAGACGTTATAAAAATAGGCGACGAAGTTGCTTTAGTAGATACTGAAACTTCCGAACTGATGGGCACTATAACCGTGTCAGAAAAATATTCTATAGACAAAGCATATGAATGCCAAAAAATATTTAAAACTACCGATTTAGAACATCCGGGTGTACAAAAGGTCATGGCTCAGGGAGAAATAAATCTTGCAGGAAAAGTAAAAGTTTTTAGCGAAGGTATTTATCCGGTGCAATTTAAAGACGTGTATAAAAGACCGGCCGAAACAAGAAGAATATTCGAAGAAAAAGGGTGGAGCACGGTGGCGGCGCTTCAACTGCGCAATCCGATGCATCGCTCGCATGAATATTTGGCAAAAATTGCCATAGAAGTATCTGACGGCGTCCTGATACATCAATTGATAGGAAAATTAAAGCCCGGGGATATTCCCGCAGAAGTGAGAGTTAAGGCTATTAACACTTTGATAGACAAATATTTTGTTGATAATACCTGCATTCAGGCAGGCTATCCTATGGAAATGAGGTATGCAGGACCGAGAGAAGCCTTGCTGCATGCCGTTTTCAGGCAAAATTTCGGATGTTCGCAGCTGATAGTCGGCAGAGACCACGCAGGAGTAGGTGATTATTACGGTCCTTTTGACGCCCATAAAATATTTGACGAAATACCTAAAAATGCTTTAGAACTCAAACCTTTAAAAATAGATTGGACCTTTTACTGCCGCAAGTGCGACGGAATGGCGTCTAACAAAACCTGTCCGCACCAGAAAGAAGACAGGCTCATTCTTAGCGGAACTATGTTAAGAAAACTTTTGTCGGAAGGGAAAGACATACCGGACCATTTTTCAAGACCTGAAGTTCTTGCAATTTTGAAAGATTATTATTCCAATCTGTCGAAAGATGAAAATGTTGAAGTGAAATTGCATAGAGCCGCAAAGGGCGAGTTGAATTAATTAATTAGGCAATTAATAATTAAATGATTGAGCAATTAATTGACTAATTCTGTAATGAATTATTTAAATAAGCAATTAATAATTAACTAAATTAAATAAGTAAGCAAGTGATTAATTAGGCGGGTAAATATTTAAGCAATTAATTAATTGCTTAAATAAGCGGATAAGCAATTAATTAGTCAAGTAAGTATCAAGCAGGTATAAATATACTTAAAAACCGCTATTGAGATTATTAATTATTTTATAATTTTGTATATTTTATTTATTAGAATTTATATATACTATATACATAGTATATAACATAGAAGTATAATATTCAGTTCGTAATATTTAATACTATTGTTCATATATTTGCATTTAGTTTGTATTTATTTTGTAAGATGTGTACTATTTATAATATATATATTTATGATGTTCAAATAATATTTAAGGAGGTTTTGCGAGATGCCAAGTTTTGTTATTGCGGAAAAGTGTGACGGATGCAAAGGACGGGATAAAACTGCATGTCAGTATATCTGTCCTAATGATCTTATGGTGCTTAATAAAGATATTATGAAAGCGTACAATCAGGAAGCTGAACAGTGCTGGGAATGCTACAATTGTGTAAAAATATGCCCGCAGTCGGCAATTGAAATCAGAGCTTATCAGGATTTTGCTCCAATGGGCTCATCCGTTATTCCGTTAAGAGGTTCAGATTCTATTATGTGGACTATAAAATATCGCAACGGCAATTTAAAGCGCTTTAAATTTCCTATAAGGACTACACCTGAAGGCGGGATTGACCCTTATCAGGGTATAGCAGATACCGATGCAGGAGATATAAATTCCGATCTTTTATGCGATGAAACCGGTATAACGCTGTCTGTTCCCGGAAAATAATTGCTTGATAGACTGAAGTCTGCAGCTTAACTTAAATTAACTCAAACATATACTAAATTTATACTAAACATATACTAAATACCTAAAATATAAATTAAGGGGATTTGCTATGGCAGAACAGAAAGGTTCTTTGACAAGCTCTGAGGTATTGAGCAATTTTACCATTGAAGAGGTGAATACCGACCTGCTTATTGTCGGCGGAGGCATGGCAGGATGCGGCGCCGCTTTCGAAATTAAAAAGTGGGCTCCTAAAGATATGAAAATAACTATGGTTGAAAAAGCCGCTATTGACAGAAGCGGAGCAGTAGCTCAAGGTTTATCGGCAATAAACACTTATCTTGGCGATAATAAGCCGGAAGATTACGTCAAAATGGTCTCAAACGACCTTATGGGTATAACAAGAGAAGACCTTATATATGATGTAGGCAGACATGTTGACAGTTCCGTGCGTCTTTTTGAAAAATTAGGACTTCCTATTATGAAAGAAGATGAAGAAGATACAAGGACGCTGGCTGAAGGTGCTAAACCATTGAGAGCAGGAAAATGGCAGATAATGATTCACGGAGAATCATTTAAAGTTTTAGTCGCAGAGGCCGCAAGAAAAGCTCTTGGCGATGAAAATATTTATGAAAGAGTATTTATTATAAGACTTCTGATGGATGAGAATAATCCGAACAGGGTTGCAGGAGCCATAGGTTTTAGCTTAAGAGAAGCAAAGATATATATCTATAAGGCAAAAGCCGTAATGATGGCATGCGGCGGGGCAGTCAATGTGTTCAGACCCCGTTCGCAGGCGGAAGGCATGGGAAGAACATGGTATGCATTATGGAATGCAGGTTCTACTTATGCTATGGGTTTTGAAGCAGGCGCTGAAATGACGACTATGGAAAACAGATTTGTGCCAAACAGATTTAAAGACGGTTACGGTCCGGTAGGCGCATGGTTTACACTTTTTAAATCCAGAGTTAAAAACGCATACGGCGATGATTATATGCAGAAATGGGGAGAAATGCTGAAAGACTATGCTCCCTACGGATTATCTCAGGTTCCTGCCACATGTTTGTGGAATCACGTTATGTTAAAAGACTGGCATGAGGGCAACGGTCCGTTTTTTATGGATACAAGCGGTGCTATCAAGAAATTATATGAAACATTACCTGAAAAAAGACAAAAGTCATTGGAAAGCGACGCATGGGAAGATTTTCTTGATATGACGATTGCTCAAGCAGGTCTATGGGCAGCTATGGATATAGATCCTAAGGATACAAACTCGGAGGTTATGCCTACTGAGCCTTACCTTTTGGGGTCTCATGCAGGCGCTTGCGGTATGTGGGTAAGCGGTCCTAAAGATATATCGCCTCAGGAATGGCATTGGGGTTATAATAGAATGACAACCGTAAGCGGTCTGTTTACGGCAGGTGACGGCGTCGGCGCTTCAGGACATAAATTTTCTTCAGGTTCATTTACGGAAGGGCGATTAGCAGGAAAATCTGCTGTAAAATTCATATTAGACGACCCGGGATTTAAACCGACAGTTTATGCCGACGGGCAGGCTCTTGCGGAAGAAATATACAGACCTATGATTCAGTTTGAAACATTTAAAAATTATTCTACAGACTCAAGCGTTAATCCGAATTATATAAGTCCGAGATTATATCTTTATAGACTTAATAAAATTATGGACGAATATGTTGCAGGAACGTCGAATTTTTATAGAACAAACGGTAAGTCTCTAGAAAGAGGCTTGGAACTTTTAAATAAACTTAAAGAAGATTCTAAAAAATTGGCGGCAGGTAATCTTCACGAGCTTATGCGGGCATGGGAAAACTATCACAGGTCGGTTGTAGGCGAACTTCATTTAAGACATATTTTATTCAGGGAAGAAACAAGATACCCCGGCTTCTATTACAGAATGGACCATCAGAAATTAGACGAAGTGAATTGGAAGGTTTTTGTAAATTCAAAGATTAATAAATCAACCGGTGAGGTTGAAGTATTTAAAAAACCGTGGGTAGAAATAGTTCCTAAAAATTAATTTATTTAACTAAATATTTAGTTTAAATCCGCATTATACCTTTTGGCATGATATTTATAATATGTCAATCCGTATCATGCGTGAGAATCGGTGAGCAAATTGAACGAAAGACCAGTTCTTATTATCGGCGGGGGATTCAGCGGTATATCTGCGGCTCTTGAAATAACCGAGGCATCGTCAAAATCCGTTATTATTGTGGAAAAAAATCCGTACATCGGAGGCAGGGTTTTGCAGATGTATAAATATTTTCCAAAATTGTGTCCGTCGTTTTGCGGTTTTGAGATTAATTTGAGAAGAATTAAGTCAGCTGATGAAGGCAGGATAAAATTTTATGTTTCATCAGAAATAGAAGAAATTACTGAAATTCAGAAAAACTCAGGCGGACGGGAAATAGGAAATAGCGACGATGTATCGGCAGGAAATACTAACAGCAGTGCCGCCGTTGATACTAACGTTAATAGTAATAATTATGGTAATGGCAGCGGTTGTGTTAACGGCTATAAAGTTAAAATAAGGCAGAAACCGCAGTATATTAACGACAACTGCACTATTTGCGGCGAATGCGCAAAGGTGTGTCCTGAAAATAGATTAAATGATTTTAATTATAGTATGGATACTCAGAAGGCTATTTATATAACAAATATATCGGCTTATCCGTCAAAATATAATATTGACGCAGAAGTTTGCAAATTTGATTCATGTAAAAAATGCGAAAGCGTCTGCGGATATAATGCGATAAATCTTAACGCAAAAGAAGAAATATTTGACATAGAAGCAGAATCTATTGTCATAGCTTCCGGCTGGAAACCTTATGACGCAGGGAAAATTACAAATCTCGGTTTTGGCAAATATAAAAACGTAATTACGAATGTTATGATGGAAAGACTTGCGGCGGATAACGGTCCTACAGGCGGAAAAATTCTTAGACCGTCTGACGGCAAAGAAGCTAAGAATGTTGCATTCGTGCAATGCGCAGGTTCGAGG
>JAKAFU010000007.1 GCA_021825865.1 bacterium | reverse complement strand
GATCTGCCTATTCCAGATGTTATAACTATATCGTCTTTCTTATACTGAAGTCCGTCTATAGCTCTTAAAAGAGATTTTAATATTATTCCGTCTCCGCATCCGGGGCACCATATATGAGGGAGTGTGTTTTTTCTTAAGTATTTATCGTAATCAAATTTAGTCTTAGTTTTAGCCATGTTAATCTCCTTAACAAAATAAATTGAATAAAATTAAAAATAAATAAAATGACTTGTATTTATTAAATATAATGGTATAGATTTAAAATAGATCTAAATAAAAAAAATTGCCGGAACGTATAAACATATACAGACCTATATATTATAAAGCCTATGAATTAAACAGCCAATATAAATATATATTAATAGATATTACTGCAAGATATTACCGCAGTAATATCTATTTTAATTTATCTGTACCGTTCATTACATTCGTTACATCATTTCTTTAATTTTTGAATATATTCTGTCGGGTGTTATAGGTTCCCCGCTGACTATATTAAGTCCTTTTACGATATTATTACAAGCTGCTCTCTGGACTTCCAATATAATCTGTCCCATGTTCATTTCAGGAACAAGTATTTTATTTATTTTTTTAGATAATTCTTTAATTCTTTCTTCCGGAAACGGCCATATTGTAATCGGTCTGAATAACCCTGCTTTTATACCGGCTGCCCTTGCTATAGACAAAGCTGCTTTTGCAGAACGCGCTACAGAACCGTAAGCCACTATTAATATATCTGCATCCTCGGTCATAGTTTCTTCGTATTTTTCAATATCTTTTACATTATTATAAATCTTATTTATAAGCCAATTTTGCTCATTTTCCAACACTTCAACTTTTGCCGAAGGAAAACCTGTTTCATCGTGACTTAGTCCTGTTACATGGTAGCGGTAGCCTTCTCCCATAGGCGCTAAAGGCGTAACTTTGCCGCTTGTATAGTTGTAAGGCTTATATTCTGAAGGCGGCACATCCGGCAATTTTATGTTAATTATCTCTAAGGTATCTTTTTCAGGCACTACAACCTTTTCTCTCATGTGTCCAATAATCTCGTCGGTTAAAATTAATACCGGCGTTCTGAATTTTACGGCAAGATTAAAAGCTCTTATTGTCTCGTAAAAAGATTCGTTAACGCTTGAAGGAGTGATGGCTATAATGGCATGGTCTCCGTGAGTCCCCCATTTAGCCTGCATAATATCCGCCTGAGAAGGCAGCGTAGGATTGCCTGTAGACGGTCCGCCTCTCATAACATTAACTATAACGCATGGAATTTCACACATAGAAGCGTAGCCTATGTGCTCCGATTTTAATGACATACCCGGTCCGGAAGTAGCCGTTAGAGCTTTTGCTCCTCCAAGCGCAGCTCCAAGAACAGCTCCCAACGCCGCTATTTCATCTTCCATTTGAATAACGATGTATCCTTTTTTAGTAAGTCTTGCCGATAATATTTCTGAAACTTCAGATGAAGGGGTTATGGGATATCCTGCAAAGAAATCGCACCCTGCAGCCATGGCTCCTTCGGCAATGGCTTCATTGCCCTGCATTAATTTAATATTTTCGCTCATAGTTTGTTTCCTCCTATTCTACAGATATAGAAAAATCCGGACAAAGATACTCACAGATGTTACACTTTGTACATCTGGAAATATTTATCACTTCCGCGGTTTCTTTATTCATGACTAAAACTTCTTCAGGGCAGAATGCGACGCACAATTCGCATCCCTTGCAATAGTTAACTACTATATCTATCTGCACTCTTTCTTTTTTACCCATACCGGTGTATTGTTTGATTGTAAGCTTGTTTACAGGTTTAACGGTAATTTCAATTGAGTCGCAAGACTTGTAGTTAGGAATAGTTACATCTGCGGATTGATTTAACTTCAAGTTATTGGGGTTATTGTTAGCGTTATGTTGATTATCCTGATTAGGCATACATGCCTCCTTAAATTAATAAATTAATTAAATAAGTTTATCTTAATGCTTTTTTAATGCCTTGAGCATTGTTTCAGCGATAACAGACGGATTTTCAGCGATATGAATTCCGTTTTTTTTCATTATTTTCAATTTTTCCGAAGCCGTTCCTTTTCCTCCTGAAATTATTGCGCCTGCGTGCCCCATTCTTTTTCCTTCGGGGGCTGTTTTTCCTGCAATAAATCCGACGACAGGCTTTTTCATATAATTTTTTACATACTCGGATGCCTCTTCCTCCTGCGTTCCGCCTATTTCTCCAATTAAAACGACGCCTTCGGTTTCAGGATCGTTCTCGAACATTTTTAAAAAGGTTAAGAAAGAAGAGCCGATTATGGGGTCTCCTCCTATGCCTATACAGGTGGTTTCCCCCAACCCTGCTTCAGTCAATTGATTAACGGCTTCATATGTTAAAGTTCCGCTTCGCGATAACACCGCAATTTTGCCCTTTTTGTGAATGAAGCCGGGCATAATTCCGATTTTACATTCATCCGCCGTTATTATCCCTGGGCAATTAGGACCTATCATAACTGAACTTGAACCCCTCAATGCGGATTTCACATTCATCATATCAATTGTAGGTATACCTTCGGTTATGCACACTATAAGCGGAATTTCAGATTCTACCGCTTCAATTACGCTTGAAGATGCGAATATTGCCGGAACAAAAATAACGGTCGCATCTATTTTAATATTAGACTTAGCTTCCGCTACCGTATTGAATACCGGAATTGAATCGTTGAACAGCGAACCGCCTTTAAAAGGGGTCACGCCTGCTGCGATTTTAGTACCGTATTCTAAACATTTCAAAGTATGAAAAGAACCTTCCTTGCCGGTAATGCCCTGAACGAGAACCGACGTTTCTTTATTAATCAGAATGCTCATAAATTTTATACCTTGCCTTATAATAATAATTTATTTAAATTAGAGACAGATTCGATTGTCTTAAAAATGTCTTTAAAAATTAATAACAGACACTGTTTATGTAATTTATATGTATATCATGTTAATATTAAATAAATTAATGAATTAACAACGGAAATCATTTATATATTAATCATAATCATATTGTGACGCTAAGCAATTCTATTTTAACCGTTTACAATTTTTGATACCTTTCGTGCCCCGTCGGCTAAAGAGTCGCCCACAATAAAATTTAAGCCCGAAGTTTCTAAAAGCTCAGATGCTTTATCGGCATTTGTACCTTCAAGTCTTATAACGACCGGCAGTTTTAATCCTATATTTTTTGCGGCTGTAATTACACCGTCCGCTACCATATCGCATTTTACAATGCCGCCAAAAATATTAATAAAAATAGCCTTTACGTTTTTATCGGATAATAAAATATTAAAAGCCGTTTCTACCCTTTTGCTGTCGGCAGTACCGCCTACGTCGAGAAAGTTTGCCGGCGCTGCGCCAAATTCTTTTATAGTGTCCATAGTGGCCATGGCAAGTCCGGCTCCGTTTACCATGCAGCCTACGTTTCCGTCAAGTCTTATGTAATTAAGTCCTACGCTTTTAGCTTTAGTTTCGAGAGGGTCTTCTTCATCTTCGTCAATGAAGTCGTTATAATACGGATGCCTGAATGATGCATTATCATCAAGGGCAATTTTTGCGTCAAGCGGTATCAGATTGCCGCCGCCCGTTATAATAAGCGGATTAATTTCAAGCATTGACATATCTTCCGCTAAAAAGGCGTTATATAATAAAGTGACAAAATTAGTAAATTCGTTATAGATAGCTTTATCCAGACCTAAAAATAAAAACATTTTTAACACGTGATAAGATTTAACGCCGTTAGAAGGATTTATTAATACCGTAAGAATTTTTTCAGGCGATTTTTTTGATATTTCTTCAATCTCCATTCCGCCTTCTGCACTGACGACAAACGCAATATTAGAAGTTCTTCTGTCGATAGTTACAGATAAATATAGTTCTTTTTTGATATCCGCACCTTCTTCTATAAGCACTTTATGCACTACTTTACCGTCTTTACCTGTTTGAGCGGTTACAAGCGTCATTCCCAGCATTTGCTCTGTTATATTTTTTGCCTCATCCGGTGTTTTGGCTATTTTGACGCCGCCCGCTTTGCCTCTGCCGCCTGCATGTACCTGAGCCTTTACGACAACAACGGGAGTATTTAAACTGATAGCCGCATTATAAGCTTCGTCTCCGCTATGGCACAAAGTTGAACGTAAAATTTTGATATTATTTTTTGTAAGCAATTCTTTAGCCTGATATTCATGTATATCCATTAGATTAACCCTTATTAATATTAAAAGTATTTATATTTATGTAAAAACCTTCATAATAATAATTAACATAATCCAAGCAAGTCGATTTAAAACATAAAAACTACAAACTACTTAAACTTGCCTGCAAATTTTAATTTGCCTTCGTTATACAAATCTCCTCCAAAAATATCATTTACGACTATTGCCGGAAAGTCTTCGACGGTTAGCTCCCTTACAGCTTCGGAAAGCAGCTCTTCGTAGGCAATAACCTTGGAAGATTTAATGGATTTAGCTATTAAAGCTCCTGCTCCGCCAATTGCGCCAAAATATACGGCTTTATACTTTTTCATAGCGCTTTTAACCTCTTCCGAACGCTTACCTTTGCCTATCATTCCTTTAAGTCCATGCTCCATAAGAACGGGAGCGTATTTATCCATGCGGTAGCTTGTAGTGGGACCTGCCGAACCTATAACTTCACCCGGTTTAGCCGGCGAAGGACCGACATAATAAATAATTTGGCCCTCAATATTAAACGGCAGCGGCA
This sequence comes from bacterium, assembly GCA_021825865.1. Taxonomy (GTDB): domain Bacteria; phylum SZUA-79; class SZUA-79; order Acidulodesulfobacterales; family Acidulodesulfobacteraceae; genus Acididesulfobacter. The sequence continues at coordinate 57,685 of JAKAFU010000007.1, read as the reverse complement.
TGTTTTCGGCAATCAGCAATGTAAGTCTTCTGTGTGCTTCATCTCTGGCGGTATAAATAGTGCCGCTTATTAATACTTCATCGCCTGTTCTGAGCGCAGCAATTGTATCTTCGCTTAAAGGAGTTGTTATTTTTTTAAATTCCATTTTTATTTTTTTATTATTTTTTAATTATTTTTTTTATTAATAGTTATAACTGTAATATAATAACTGCATTGTAATATTTATGAGAATATGTTTTTTATTAGTTTCTATTAGTTTTCTATTAATTAATATAAGTTAAGTTTAAATATACATAATATTGCTGAATTTGCATTTATTTATATATTTATTATATTTAATATATTTATGATTATAATTATAAAACGACAGACCCATGTCTGTGGGAATGACATTCAATATTTATAGCTATGGGCATACTGGCGATATGGCACGGCTCTTTAATTATATGCACCGCTAAGGCGGTGCAAACGCCGCCGAATCCCATTGGTCCAGTACCTATCTTGTTGATTTTATTATATATGGTTTGTTCAATTTGTGCAAGTTCTTTATCCGGATTAATTGTCCCGATGTTTCTGAAAAGCGCTTTTTTAGCTATAATAGCTGATCTTTCAAAATTTCCGCCTATTCCAATGCCGATAATATTAGGCGGGCATGGATTAGGTCCGGCTATTTCCATTGTTTCAACGGCAAAATCAATAATTCCTTGAATTCCGTCAGACGGTTTCATCATTTTTATTCTGCTCATATTCTCACTGCCGCCGCCTTTGGCAGCGTAAGATATTTTTAGTTTATCGCCGCCGGTAAATTCATAATGTATTATAGCAGGCGTATTGTCGCCTATATTTTTTCTGGTCAGAGGGTCGCATGTTGATTTTCTTAAATAGCCTTTTTCATAACCTTTTCTTGTTCCTTCATTAATACCTTCGGTTATAGTTCCGCCTTCTATGGCGATATCGCTGCCTATTTCTACAAAGAAAACGGCGAGCCCTGTATCCTGGCATAAAGGTCTGTCTTCGCTTTTTGCTATTTCTGCATTTTTAATTATTTTATTTAAAACGCTTTTCCCCGATTCAGAAATTTCAATATCTAATGAATTATTCAGACTTTTAATAACATCTTCGGAAAGATTGGATGCAGCGTGTGTTATTAAATCTATAACAGCGTTTGAAATTTGGTCAAGTTTAATTATTTTCATAATAATAATATCCCTTAAGAATCAATGTTCTTATTATTTTACACATTTAAAAAATAATTTCAAGAAAAAAATAAATAAAAGAATAATTTTTTATTTATGAGCAGATTATTATTAACTTATTGACGTTATCAAATATTTTCCGATACAAATATAAATGCCGTTTTGCTATAATTTATTTTCATTAAATTACTATATGTGATATAATACACGGCAATTGCAGCGGTAAATCATAATTAATACGGCATAATGCAAAAGCACTAAATCCGATTATATTATAATGATTATAATATAATTATAACTAACGGAAAAATATTAATTAAAAAAAATTGATATATATTAACAGGAGAAACTTATTATGGGGCTTAAAATAGGTTTTATCGGAGCAGGGAATATGGCATTCGGTTTAATAAAGGGAATAATTAATAATAAAAATACTGAAGACATAGCCGTAGCAATATATGACCCGTCATTAGAAAGGCGGGAATTTATGAAAAGTAATTTTAATATTGCAATTTTAAACAGCGTAGGCGAGGTAATCGAAAATTCAGATATTATTTTTATAGCAGTAAAACCTAATGTGGTAGCAGATGTCTTAAACATTGCGGCAGATACTATTCTGCATATGTTTCATGAAATTTTTGACAGCAGCGGCGATGATAATATTAATAAAGCAAATACGATAAATATATCGGATAATAATGTAACTGATGCAAATTTCGCAAACAACGGCTACGACGCAGGCGGAGAGGCTCACGGTAAAAATTCCGATAATTCTTCCGGCAGTAAAATTAAAGATCTTATTTTTGTGTCAATAGCAGGGGGCGTGAAGATTGAAGCCATCAACAGATTATTTTATGAAAAATTCCGCGGCAAATATAATCCTAAAATTATTAGAATTATGCCGAATATCAATTCACTCGCCGGAAAAGGTATGAGCGCCGTTTGTTATAATAATGCCGTGAAGGAAGAGGATTACAGCAAAGTGAAAAACATTCTCGAAATGTCTTCAAAGGTCTTGACTATTGAAGAAAAATATTTTGATGCAGTAACCGCCGTCAGCGGAAGCGGTCCGGCTTATTTATTTTTAATCGCTGAAGGTTTTATTGAAGCTGCTGTCAAATTGGGACTTCCTCGAAACATGGCATCTATTTTAGCCGTACAAACGATACTCGGTTCAGGAGAGCTTTTGAGTTCCGAGGAATTTAGCAAATACTCTACTAAAGACCTTAAGGATTTAGTGACTTCTCCCGGAGGCACTACCGCATACGGTTTAAGCAAACTGGAAGAGGGAAGAATTAAATATGTTATAGATTCCGCTGTTAATGCCGCTTATTTGCGCTCTAAGGAACTTGGGAATTAGCAATAATAAAATAATAATATTTGTAAAAAATTTGTGTTTTAGCGCGCTGTACAAAAGCGCAATAAATTATGGTTCGTATTTAATTTAATTTATTTTTAATTTAATTAAAATTTATTAAAATACAATATTAAGATTGCCACATACTGCAATTGACGTGCTGCGTGCAATCGAAAATATTTTTAAAATGCCTAAACCGTGCATAATTTTAGCGTCGTCTTCACCGCGCCGCTCAGATATTCTAAAAGAATATAAAATTGATTTTATACCGATAGAACATAAAATTATCAATGAACCTGAATACTTAGGCGAAATTGAGCCTTCTGAATTTGCGAAAAATCTTGCCCTTGATAAAGCCAAAAGTATTGAAAGCAGTTATCCAGACTGTTTTATCATAGGTTCGGACACTATCGTCATTTTTGATGATTTAAGTATCGGTGCTGCTCATTATTCATCGGTGCCGTCTTCTCCGCTGTCTCCTTCTGCTGCATCATTGTCTTCGTCCGAGCCTGAGCCAGACACTTTGCCCCAGAGAGCTAACCGCGGCTTATCTTTAGGCAAACCGAAAGATGCCGTCTCCGCTTTTAATATGCTCAGTATGCTTTCCGGCAACACTCACAATGTTTACACCGGCGCGGCGCTGATTAATAAAAATATACGGCTTTATGAGTCGGTATATGATAAGACGGAGGTTAAAATAAAAAAATTATCCGATGAAGAAATATACGGCTACATACACGAAAGCAAGCCTTTCGATAAAGCAGGAGCTTACGGCATTCAGGATTCACACAATATAGTAGAATCATATTCGGGGTCATATAAAAACGCAGAGGGGTTATGCATAGAAACATTAATCCCTCTGCTCAAAAGATATAACTTAATATAATTTTTAGCGCGATATAGCCCGATATAGTAATTAACAACAGTATTGTTTTACTATTTTTGCTTTTCCTTAAGCATTTCTATGGCTTTTCTGAGACTTATTTCCATTCTGCTGAATGATTTAGCCAGTTTTCCTATCTCATCGTTTCTTGTATGCGGAATTTCCTGTTTGAAATCGCCTTTAGATATATTATCTGCAGCTTTTGATAATTTTATCGTAGGGTTGATAATCGCATTTTTAATTATAAGATAAAGAACTATAATAATTAAAATAATAGAAATCAGGGCTATGATTATGGAATATTTGATAAAATACGACTGCGTGGCATCCAATGCTTTTAGAGAATAAATAATTTTTATTCCGCCTAATACATCTCCGCTTACGGCGTCTGTATGGCAATATAAACAATCAATCCCTCTTGAATCTGTTGTTGCAACAAAAGGAATGCCGACCATTAAATATGCATGATGATTATTATATATTTCTTTTGTGATAGGGATTGGAGAAGCAAGAATTTCCCTGTCAAAATTTGAATTCGGTTCTTCTTCTTTAAGACCCGGACCATACTTTTTATCAAACTCTTCATTTACAAGGTTGCCGCGTATAACCTGAAAGCCTTTTATTCCTTTAATTCGTTTATATATTTTTATCAGCGTTCTTCTGTATGATTTATTTTGTATGGTATGAGTCACCATCATCGTGTTAAGGGTTGAAAGAGCGGTTTTTGCCGTAACCTCCGCATCATGCTTTGTCAATGAGATAGTGAGCTGCTTTTGAAGATTAAATGAAATGTAAGAAATTAAAATAATCGGTATTAAAATTAATACAACGAGAGGAACGATGATTTTTGTTTTAATAGAAACATCTCTTATCCAGCTAAACATTTCAGCCTCCAGATAGATAATAGAACAATGACAGGATTAAATTATTTGTTTAATATTATTGCATAACTATTTATATTATATAGTATATTAATGTATCGTGTATAATCATCATACATTCATTGCGGCAATAATTAATAATGCAATACAACAATAATAATACCATAAATAAACATTATGACATATTATATTATAATATTACATCATATTATATTATAAATAATTATAAATAATGACTACTCTGTTTTTGGTAATTTCCATGTTACATAATTGCATTTTGGATAATTTGAACATCCGTAGAACCTTCTTCCTGTTTTTGTTTTTTTCGTAACAAGATAGCCTCCGCATTCGTTTGGGCAGGGTATATTAGATTTCAGAGGCACAGGTTTTGTATTCTTGCATTCGGGATAACCGCTGCACGCCAGAAATTTTCCGAATCTGCCGGATTTAAGCACCATAGGTTTTCCGCATTTTTCGCAAAGTACGGCGGGTTCTTCGGCCTGACGTATATGAGCGGAATTCTCACTGTTTTCGGAACCGTCGGCGCTGCTTAAATTCTGTGCTCCTGTTATATTATTTTCAGTACCTGAAGAAAGCTCTCTTGTATTCTTGCATTCGGGATAACCGCTGCACGCCAGAAATTTTCCGAATCTGCCGAATTTTACGACCATAGGTTTTCCGCATTTATCACAGACTATATCTGTAGGAATAGACGTGCCTTTTACACTTGCAATATCTTTTCCGGCAACCGCTAATCTTTCAATTAGCTTATCGTAAAATCCCCTCAGCAGCGTATTTTTATCCAATGTTCCGTTTTCTATTTCATCAAGTTTATTTTCCATATTTGCAGTGAATTTGATGTCTAAAATATCGGGAAAACCTTCTTTTAGAATATCGGATACGACAATCCCAAGCTCTGTCGGTTTAAATTTAGCTACGGAACTTGTTTCGGTTTCCGTTTCAACATAATCTTTATTTTTAATATTTGATATAATCGTCTGGTAAGTGGACGGTCTCCCTACGCCATTTTCATCTAATGCTTTAACGAGAGAGGCTTCGGTATATCTTGGCGGCGGTGCCGTGAAATGCTGCGCAAGATTTAAATCTTGAATAAAAGCGGAGTCGTTTTCTTTTAGCACCTCAAATATTTTTGAAATATATTTTGGGTCATGTTCTTTATATGCGGTTTTATTATTTTTATTTTCAGACTTTTTATTATTATATGTGCTGCTGTTCGCAGAGTTGTCGGTATTTGAATCCTGTTCTGCGCCTGAATCGTAATTTGAATCTAAATCCTCCTTTTGATGTTCATGCAGTTTGTTAAGTACTTTTAAATATCCTTCAAATTTAAGTACACTTTCCGCTGTTTTAAATAAATATTCATTTTCATCTGCTGCGATATTTTCGGTATTATCATTTGTATCATCTGCAGCCGTTTTCCCGTCAATTTTACTTTTTTTATTTTTAATTTTTTTAATGCTATCAGTATTAGCGGTGCTGTTTGCTATGCTATTTTTGCCGGAGGATTCAGCCGCTTTGCCGCTTATTACTATGGAATACTGGTCATAAATGCTCTGTGACATCTGCGAAGCGACAAAATACGTCCATATGAGTTTGTAAAGTTTATATTCATCGGCAGATAAATAATTTTTTATTTTTTCAGGCGTCAAAAAAACATTTGAAGGTCTTATTGCTTCGTGAGCATCCTGAATTTTTTTTGTTTTTTGTTTTTTTGATATAACAGCCGTCCCGTTTTTTGCAAAGTCTTTCCCGAATTCTTTAACAATAAGCTCATTTGCGGCTTTGGCAGCAGCATCGGATATTCTTGTAGAATCTGTTCTCATATAAGTTATAAGGCCTGTAAGTCCCAGCTTGCCTTTTCCGATACTTTCCACTTTTCCCAGTTCAATCCCTTCATAAAGTTTCTGTGCGATATTCATTGTCTTTTTAACGGAAAACCTTATAGTTTTGAAAGCTTCCTGCTGCATAGTACTTGTAATTAAAGGCGCGGGAGAATTCCTTTTGACGGACTTTTTGCCGATACTGTAAATTTTATATTCATTTATATTTAATAATGAATTTTTAATATTTTCAGCTTCTTCTGCATTTTTTATTTTAGGTTCTTTGTTATTTATTTTTGCAAGTTCGGAAGTAATAGTAAATGAATTCCCTGCACTGTTTTTGATTAAAAAAACTGCCGAAAGCGTCCAATATTCTTCTTTGACAAAATTATTAATTTCTTTTTCCCTTTCAACTATTAAATACAGCGTAACCGATTGGACCCTTCCGGCCGAAAGTCCTCTGCCGACCTTTTTCCATAAAAAAGGGCTCAAATTATAGCCGACTAATCTGTCTAATATCCTCCTGGCTTTCTGAGATTCAAACATGGATTTATTGAGTTCTGTCGGATTTTTGATTGCTTCGTTGACGGCGTCTTTTGTTATTTCATTGAAGAGAACTCTTTTAACGGCAGGTTTTTTGCCTTTTATGGTGTCTATAATTTCTTTTACATTCCATGCGATTGCTTCCCCTTCCCTGTCGGGGTCGGCTGCAAGGAAAACGGTATCTGCGGCTTTAGCATATTTTTTTATTTCTTCCGTAGTTTTTTCTTTGCCTTTTATAATTTCGTAAAACGGTTCGAATCCGTGTTCAATATCGACGCCTATTTTACTTTTAGGCAAATCTTTTATATGCCCCATAGTAGCCTTAACAGAATAATTATCGCCGAGATACTTATTTATTGTATTAGCTTTCGAGGGAGATTCCACTATAACTAAATTTTTCATATTTTTTTTATTACCCCTGAGATTTCTCTTTTTATAACGCCTTTAATCTCCATTAAAGAAATTGACTGAAGAATAATTTTTTTAATTTTATTTATTTCATTATCCGGATTTCTCTGCTGAACAATCTTTGTCAGATTATTAATTATATCGTCAACTGTTATATTGATATTATCTGTTATTTTATTGCTATAACATAGAAAATTTAATATTTCTTTTTCAATATACCGCAAATTATATAAATTATATATATTTTCATTTCTGTCTATTTTATCTGTATCGGCATCGGAATATAAAATATTTACTGCTTGAGCGTTTTTTGCGTTTGTAATATTTGTATTTTTGCCTGCTGCCGCAATTTTATTATTTTCAATAAACTTTTCTATGATATTAACATTTTTATTTGATTTTTCAAATTTTTTAATAAGATTATTTAAAGAACTGTTTTTTGATAAATATAGCACAATCATTTCCGATGTTATATTTGATATTAGATTATTTCTGTAAGTATAACAATATTTAAAATTTGTTTCAAAAGGGTTTATGGCAGAAATAGCTGAAAATATTGAATATTGCGGGAAATTTTCCAAGAAATAGGTTATTGGGTAATGGGGCGCCAATATAATTTTATTTTTATGTTTAAAAATTTTAGCATAATTTTTTATCAGACCGTTTTCTGCTTCACTCGCAGTCCCTATAAAATATAAAGTGTATATCAATTGCGTTTTCGTGTTTTCTTCTATATTATGCTCTCCTATATTCTGCTCTCCGGTCAATTTATTAAAATTGAGGCAGTTATTTAAACCGCATATTAAGTCATCGTTAAATTTGAATATACCGGCGTTTTTATATCTTGAAGATGCAATAAATACAAATTTACTGTTATTTGTTTTACCGTTATATATTTTTTCGCGTATAAAATTGATATTTAAGTTTAACGATGACAAAGATAAGTCAGATACCGTTTTTTTATTATTTTTATTAGCGTTTTCTTGTTTATCTGCATTATAATAATATAAAAACATCGGTATCGTATTGTTATCGCTTAGATTTAAAAAACGTACAATATTTAATTTATCCAGTATATTAATTTCATTTTCAGTAATGTTTTGTAATCTGTCAAAATCGTTTTTATTAATTTTAAATGTTTTCGCCGCCTCAGTTTTTAGAATTTCTGCAATTTTTGCTATATCGCCGCAATTATCACCCGATGATACATATGAGCCGATAATTTTTTGAAATATTTTTTTTATACCGCTTTGCCGAACATTTTTAAGCTGTGAAAAAATTCTGCTGTAAGAGTAGAATAAATTAATTAAATTATTATCGGAACAAATATCTCCGCTCGTGCCGATTATGTGATTTTTCATATTGTTTCTTTTTGTTTCTTTAAATATTTTTAATTATATGATAAAATGAACAAAATAAATATTATATACCAAATAATTAATGATATGGTCGATTTAAATAATTACGATTATTGTATAAATATTCGCACAGCAAAATTTATCATCCATTAATATTTAAATATGCTGACGAAGCTCTTTTAATTTATTTATCATCATTAATATGATAGTTTACGTATAAAATAATTTTTGCCGATTTTGATACGGCAATATAACTTATAACTATAATATAACAATATAGCACGCATATTAATTTTTTAATGAAATATTTTAATAATAGTTTGAAATACAATTTGAGCCGCGCCAATCATAATAAGAAGATTTTATCTTTAATTATTATTGCGCTTATAAGCGGTTTTATGACTCTTGCAGCCGGTTTTAATAATTCCGGCAGGTGTTACGGCGCAGGTTTATTAAATAATGCAGGCGGTATAGACAAAGCAGATACTGCAGATACCGTAAATACGGCGAAGAAAGCCGATAATAAAAATCCGGAAGTTAAAAATGCTCCGACCGATATCGCCGTTATGGTGCCTACAACAGGCATATATAAATATTTTGGAAAACAATTTTTAAACGGGATTCTCTTTTCTGTGCAGAGCCGCAAGAAAGCAGATGTCAAATTTATTGTCATAAGTCTTCCTGCCGGTGCAGGAAACGGTTCCATTAAAAATTTATTTAAGAGCATTGCCCGAAAGAATATCAGTGCAATTATAGGTCCCTTGTTTGCCGGACAGCTTAAATATTTTTCAAAATATTCTTCAATATACAAGATTCCTGTTTTTACACCTGCTCCGTTAAATTTTTCAAAGTACAGGTCTCCATATTTATTTCACTATGGAATGACGGTGAAAAATGAGGTATTAAATGATATGCAGTATGCCAAAACCCACGGGATTACCAAAATATCGGCTATATATCCCGATAACGCGTACGGCAGAAGAACGATTCAATATGTAAATACCATAGGCAGCACATTAGGAATGAAAGTTATTGATGAAACAGCTTACGGAAGCAGAAGGGTTGATTTTTTTTATAATTTTAATTCACTCGTCAGATTTCAGGATATGGGGCACGGACATATGACAAAAGCGGAAGAGGCTCAATTAGGGGTGACCCCGTACGACCTTATGCACGGTATTACAAAGGCAAAACCTTATATTCCGTTCAACGGCCTTTTTATCATCGGGTCTATCGGAAAATTAAAGCTGATATTGACGCAGCTTGCATATTATAATATTACAGGGATTAAACTTTTTGGATTAAGTCAGGTTGATAATAAAGTATTCTTAAGTAAGTACGGTTTTTATATGCAGGGCATAATTTATCCAAACGGTTTTTTTCCGAATAGCAGAAATAAATTAGTTAAAAATTTTGTAAAAGCTTATAAAAGCTATTATAATGAAAAACCGAATATATTATCGGCAGAAGGGTACGATATGGGGAGTATTGTAATAAAGTCGGTGATTATGCATGACGGCGGTAATGTTTATGATAAAAGACTAAACAACAAAATACAATTTAATGGCGGTATTAATAGCGCTGAAATTATGAACAGAAAATTGTTATACCGCAGTCTGTTAAATATCAAATCTTTTAAAGGTGTATGCGGTATCAGTTATATTAAAGGCAGAGATTTTGTAAAAGGGCTCTACCTCTTCCAATTGAAGAATAACAAAATATATATAATAAAAAGCCCTTTCTAATCTAATTAATTTATAAATAAAGATAACTTTATATTCACATTATATTATATGACAGGAAGATTTTAATTATGAGCAGCAGAAGTAAAAATGATACAAAAAACGGAACTGAAAACAAAAAAATAAAAAAAAAGAAAAGTCTGTTTAAAATAATTATAATTACAGTATCGGTAATTATAGTCGCGCCTATCGCAATAGTAGCTATATTGTATTTTTCGCTTGCCTCTACGGTTCCAAATATTATGTCCTTGAAAGATTATCATCCGCAGCAGGTTAATTATGTATATTCGTCAACGGGCAAACTCGTCGGATATCTTGGTCCTGTCAACAGAGAAGTAGTGCCTTTTTCGGATATACCGGTTCAGGTAAGAGAAGCTTTTTTAGCCGCTGAAGATAAAAATTTTTATAATCAAGGACCTATTGATTTTAAAGCAATTTTAAGAGCTTTTATCGTGAATTTGATGGCGGGACATATTGTGGAAGGCGGTTCTACAATAACTCAGCAGGTTGCCAAAACAATACTTGTCCCATATCAAAGAACTTATATATGGAAATTAAGGGAGGCTATACTTGCATACCGCATAGCCGACCATTTATCAAAAAATGACATCTTAGATATATATTTAAACCAGATTTATTTAGGAAACGGTTCCTACGGAATAGAGGCTGCATCCTTGAGCTATTTTGGTAAACCGGTCTGGAAACTTAATCTGGCTGAAGCCGCTATGCTCGGCGGACTGCCGCAGGCACCGTCTTTTCTTGACCCTTTTATTCATTTCAAAGACATGAAGAGGCGTCAAAAGTATGTTTTGAATCAGATGTATAAGGACGGTTTTATAACCAAACAGCAGGCTATTCAGGCCTATAATACGCCTATTGTATTAAACGATTATTTTAAATATGCCGGAGTAGCTCCATATTATGTTGCTTTAATAAAACAGCTGATAATTTCTAAATATGGTAAACAGATATATAAAGAAGGCGGATTAAAAATTTATTCCGCTTTAAGCGCCAGAGCTCAGAAATATGCCGACGAATCTGTAAAATCGCATTTAAAGATTTTGTCCCATGAATACGGTTATACAGGCCCGCTGAAAGTGCTTTCCTATTCGCAGATGAAAAGTGCCGTCAGAAGGGACAGAAGCAGCATAAAAAGTCTTTATAAAGGCTATATCTATAAAGCTTTTGTAACCGGAGTGTCAAGAAATGGACAAGAGGCTTATATATCGGTGGGCAAATATAACGGCATTATTCCTGTAAGCAATATGAGATGGGCATCTAAATTTCAGCGTTATGTTTATTTTGCTTATAGACGAATAAATAATGCAGGGCAGGCGTTGAAGCCCGGATATGAAATTCTGGCAAAATTTGACGGTTTTAACAAAAATCATATCCCCATATTTTCACTTGAAGAAAAAGACGTAATAGAAGGGGCATTGGTATCTATAGAACCAAAGAACGGTTACGTAAGGGCTATGGTTGGCGGATATAGCTATAAAGATACCGAATTTAACCGTGCTCTTTATTCTAAAAGGCAGACGGGTTCAGCGTTTAAACCTTTTGTTTATGCCGAAGCCTTAACATTGGGATATACGCCGTCTTCAATTATCAATAATACGCCGGTAATTTATCCGACAGGCGTCCCCGGAAAATACTATAAACCGCATAATTTTTCAAGAAGATTTACGGGACCGACAACCCTTTTGATTGGGCTGGCTCATTCCATAGACGTTATTGCGGTTAAGCTTTTAGATAAAGTCGGTGTCAGTAAAGTCGTAGCGCTTGCTAATAAAATGGGGCTGCATCACCTTGTGCATAATCTGACTATGGCTTTGGGTTCATCCAGCGTGAGGCTTGTAGATTTAGCCGACGGATATACTGCATTTGCTAACAGCGGCACTGAGTGCAAACCTGTTTTTATAGTAAAAATATTAACCCCTCAAGGAAAAATTTTATATTATAAAAAGCCTGAATGCAAACAGGTGTTGTCGCCTCAGGTTTCTTTCGTGCTGACGAATATGCTTGAGCGCGTTATTACAAACGGAACAGGCGTTACGATATCGAAAATAAGAAATATTACTCCATATGTGGCCGGTAAAACGGGCTCTTCAAGCCAGTATAGAGACGGGGTGTTTGTCGGATATACCTCTTCGCTTGTGACGGCAGTATGGACGGGGAAGGATGATTTTCATTCTATGGGCAGATTTATGGTAGGAGCCATAACGGCGGCTCCTATATGGTACGGATATATGTCAAAAGCATTAATGATTTTTAAACCTAAACCGTTTAAGATACCTTCGGGGATTGTTTTTGCAGAAATAAATCCGCATACCGGACTGCTTGCAGATTCAAGTTATCAGGACCCTGTTTTAATGCCGTATATTGCGGGGACTGAACCTAAATCGACGGCGAAAGTGAGGAAGATATCAAACCCTCAGTCTTTTTTTGAGATGCCTTAATTATGAATATTAATAATAAACCGGCTAAACTTTTAATTGACGGTTTTGGAAGGCAAATTACCTATTTAAGAATTTCTTTAACCGACAGATGCAACTTAAGATGCGTATACTGCATGCCGGAGGACGGGGTGCAATTGCTCAGTCACAGCGAGATGCTGTCATATGAAGAAATTTTAAGATTTGTCAGTGTACTGGCCGGTTACGGCGTTAATAAAATAAGGATTACAGGCGGAGAGCCCCTTGTTAGAAAAGGTGTCGTCAATTTTATTGAAAAATTGAACAATATCGGCGGCATAAAAGATATAGCCATGACTACTAACGGCATTCTTCTTGATAGGTATGCGCAGGATTTATATAATGCAGGACTTAAAAGAATAAATATAAGTCTTGATTCATTAGACAATGAGATTTTCAGCAAATTGACGCGCGGCGGTAATCTTGATTCCGTTCTCAAGGGTATCAATATTGCAAAGGCTGCAGGTTTTAAACCTATTAAAATAAATACGGTGCTGATGCGCGGCGATAACGACAAAGAGTTGCTCAATTTTATAAATTTTGCAGTAAAAAATGAGCTTAATTTAAGATTTATAGAATATATGCCTATAGGGCAAAATATAAGTCGGGCAATTACTTCAAAAGAACTGATAGATAAAATTAAAATAGAATATAAAGATTTTGAACCTAAGAAGGTTGATGATTGTTCAGTGAGCAAAGAATATTATTTTTCAGCTCAAAAAAATAATAAGGCCGTAATAGGGTTTATCAGCCCGTTATCCGAACATTTCTGTAATGATTGTAACAGACTGAGAATAACTGCATCCGGCAAATTGCGGCTATGTCTTTTTTATGATGAAGAATATGATATAAAAGAAATTTTAAACAGCAATGCATCTGACGAAGATATCTATGAATATTTATTAAAGATATTACAAAAAAAACGGCAGACGCATTTATTCAATAATAAAAACAATAAAAATGAAACCGATAATCTTCATAACGGTAATATTATAACAGACGGTAACGGTAATATTTATATGAATAAAATAGGGGGATAATTAATGTTTTAGAGATGCAAATCTATGCATTTTTATAGTTTATCAACAGTTTTTATTTAACGGCTTTTATTTAGCAGTTTTTATTCAACGGTCTAACAATTAACTAAATATAAATGCTAATAGCAAGATATAAATTATTATATATTACAAATCAATCGGAGGCTAAATTGTAGATGGAGCAGAATAATATTATCAATATTAACATTGAAGATGAAATGAGGCAGTCTTATCTTGACTATGCTATGAGCGTTATTATCGGAAGGGCACTGCCTGAAATCAAAGACGGATTAAAGCCTGTTCATAGAAGAATTTTATTTGCTATGAACGAAATAGGCAATGATTATAACAAACCATACAAAAAATCCGCAAGAATAGTCGGAGATGTTATAGGTAAATATCATCCGCATGGAGACTCGGCAGTTTACGACTCAATAGTCAGAATGGCGCAGGACATTTCATTAAGATATCCGTTAGTCGACGGGCAGGGCAATTTCGGTTCTATTGACGGAGATCCTCCGGCAGCTATGAGATATACCGAAATCAGAATGACAAGATTATCTTCTTTCATGCTTGACGATATAGACAATGAAACGGTCGATTTTATACCAAACTATGACGGTTCATTAAAAGAGCCTACAATTTTGCCCGCCAAATTTCCTAATCTGCTTATTAACGGGTCTTCAGGAATTGCGGTAGGCATGGCTTCAAATATACCGCCTCATAATTTAAGCGAAACTATAGACGCCTTACTGTATTTTATGGACAACCCCGATTGTCTTATAAATGACCTTATGAAATTTATGAAAGGACCTGATTTTCCCACTGGCGGCATAGTTTACGGCTATTCCGGCATTATAAACTATTTTAACACCGGAAGAGGCATTGTTAAGGTAAGAGCTAAATATCATACCGAAAAAGATAAAATAATCATAACCGAAGTTCCGTACATGGTTAATAAAGCTAAGATACTTGAAAAAATTGCAGAACTCGTCAGAGACAAAAGAGTGGAAGGAATATCTGATTTGAGAGACGAATCAGACAGAGAAGGACTTAGGGTCGTTATCGAACTGAAAAGAGATGCAAATGAAACTATTTTGATGAATAAACTTTTTTCGCATACGCAGCTTGAAGAAACATTCGGGGTCATTATGCTTGCGATAGTAAACAATCAGCCAAAGATACTCAATTTAAAATCGGTACTTTCATATTTTATCGATTTTAGAAAAGAAGTAGTGGTTAAAAGAACATTATTTGAATTAAAAAAAGCGCAGGCAAGACTTCATATATTAGAAGCTCTGAAAATAGCGGCTCAAAATATAGACGAAGTTATTGAATTAATTAAAATGTCCGCATCTCCAAAAGAAGCCAAGGCGGCTCTTGTTAAAAAATATAATTTTTCGGACATTCAGGCGCAAGCTATTCTTGATATGAAACTCGAAAAGATAACCAATCTGGAAAGAGAACAGCTTATAAAAGAATATGAAGAAATATTAAGTAAGGTCAATAAACTTAAAGAAATATTAGCCAATGAAAATCTTATCGTAAAAATTATAAAGGATGAACTAATTTTTATAAAAGAAAAATTCGGAGATTTAAGAAGAACCGAAATAGTTGTAGAAGAAGCGGAAGTAAATGAAATAGATTTCATTCCCAACGATGAAATGATTGTTATGATGACGGGAAGCGGATATATAAAAAGAACTAAGCTTGATTCCTTTCAATCTCAGCATAGAGGCGGGCGCGGACATATAGGTATAAAATCAAAAGAAGATGATTTTGTAACGGATTCTTTTTGCGCAATGGCCCATGACAGCATTTTATTCCTGACTAACTTAGGGATAGCATATAAACTTAAAGTTTATGATATTCCTGAAACGCAGAAACAGTCAAAAGGAAAACCTATCGTTAATCTTCTTAATTTAAGAGAAAATGAAAAAATCTCATTTTTTATACCGGTTAAAAATTTTAACGAAGGCTATTCATTAATTATTGCAACAAAAAAAGGACAAATTATAAAAACTTCCTTGATTCATTTTGCAAACATAAGAAAGGGCGGATTGATAGCCGTGAAGCTCAGAGAAGGAGATGAAGTTATAAGCGTCAAGATTGTGGATAACTCTCTGCAGGATACCTTAATAACAATAGCGACAAAATTAGGGAAATCAATTTGTTCCGACATTAATGATTACAGGCTTCTTGCAAGAGGCGCTATGGGCGTAAGAGGAATAAAACTTCTAAAAGACGACGCGGTTGTCTCTATGGATATTTTAACGTCTAAAGATGATTTCCTTGTGGGTATTACAGAGAACGGCTACGGCAAAAAGACGACTATGACGGAGTTTCGTAAGCAAAATAGAGGCGGAAGCGGACTCATAGCTATTAAAACAGGAAAAAGAAACGGCAATGTTATAGCCGTTCTAAAAGTAAAAGAAGATAACGATATAATTTTAATAACTTCTTCCGGCCGTATTATAAGGATTAAAGCATCCAATCTCCGCAGTATAGGAAGAAACACAATGGGGGTAAGACTCATAGGGCTGAATGAAGAAGAAAAAGTTTCTAACGCCATTGTAGCATCGGCATCTGACGAAACAGAAGAAGAAACGGCAGATTAATATTTATTATTATAATATAATTTGTAAATTTTACTTTAAGCATATTTTATGAAAAAAAATAATAACGGCGGTTTTGTGCCCGGGATTATAGGGGCAGGAAGTTTCGGAACTGCCTTAGCAGTTAATTTTGCTAAATATACCGATAAAGTTTACCTGAAATGCAGGAATCCGGAATTTGCCAAAAAATTGCAGCAATCCAGGCAAAACTTTGATTACCTGCCCGGAATAGCGCTAAAAGAAAATATTATCATAGAAGATACGTATGAACCTGTTTTTAAAAATGCAAACATAATATTTTTAGTTGTTCCGTCATTAGCTTTAAAAAGTACGCTCCAGGAAATCAAGCGCTATGACGCTCAGTATGATTTTAGCGAGTATATTTTTATTAATACTGCAAAAGGGGTCGGACTGAATACTTTGGAAATGCCGCATGAGGTTTTTTCTGATATACTTGGAAAGAAAATGCTTGAAAGTTATGCTATGCTGAGCGGACCGAGTTTTGCCGCCGAAGTGGCCGTCGGTCTTCCTACGGCTGTATGTATAGCATCCTCAAATGATTTATTGCTTGCAGATATTAAAGATTTTTTTAAAAATAATCAGAATTTCCGAATATATACGCTGCATGATGTAAAAGGTTTAGAACTCGGAGGGGCGCTTAAAAATATTATAGCGCTTGCAGCCGGTATGTCCGATGGATTAAAATTAGGTTATAATGCCAGAGCGGCGCTATTGACCCGCGGCATAGCCGAGATTACAAGATTTGGCGAAGCCATGGGGGCGGATAGGCAAACTTTTGCAGGACTATCCGGTTTAGGCGATTTGATTTTAACTTCCACATCTGATTTAAGCAGAAACAGAACGGTAGGTTTAAAAATTGCCCAAGGAATAAGTCTCGATTCAATAACTCACAATATGAAAATGATTGCAGAAGGTGTCACCACTGCCAAATCGGTACATATCTTGGCAAAACAAAAAAATATTTACATGCCTATAACCGAAATTGTATATTTAGTGCTTTACGAAGGTCTGAAGCCGCATGATGCCATAAAAATGCTGCTTAAAAGAGATATTAAAAATGAATTTGACTAACCGGCTTAATTTAATTAATTAAACTTTAATTTTAAATAAAAGTACGCAAAGTGTGAATATTGTGAACATAAAGTATTAAATAAATGTCGAAAAATATAAAATAAATAAATATATAAATAAATAAAATTAGATAAAGAACAAATATATAAAAATAACTAATAGCCGTCGGATTTATTTACCGATAGAATATAAGCCGAAGGAGGATAAACTATTATGCCGGATGTAATGGAGATAAAAATTAATCATATAAAGAATTTGCAATTTGATGCATATTCTTCGTCTAATCCTGATTACAAAATAATCATGGATACATCAAAAGACGTAGGCGGCAATGATGAAGGCATAAAACCCACGGAACTTCTTCTTGTGAGTCTTGCAGGCTGCAGTTCCATGGATATTATATCAATTTTAACCAAGAAAAGACAGGCCATTGAATCTTTTGACGTGACGGTCAGAGGACAGAGAGCCGAATCTCATCCTATGGTTTTTACTAAAATCAGCATTATCTACAATTTTAAAGGAGTAAATATTGACAAAGAAGCAGTAGACAGGGCAATTGAGCTTTCAAAAGACAAATATTGCAGTGTATGGGCAATGCTCCAGAAGGCTGCCGATATAGAATTTTCTTATAATATTGCATGAAATCTTATGATATACGGTGATATAAAATTTGTTAAATCAAGATAGAATCAAATAAATTTTTAAAATATTTTTAAATATATTATAATACTAAATATGTCGTAAGTATTTGCGCATCATCGTGATTATTGTAAATAAGGAGCAAAATAAATTTTTAAAATATTTTTAAATATATTAAATATATAAATATGGTAAAAGAGGTCTGTAATAATGGAATTTAATTTAAACGATAATGAAAAAAAACAGTTGATTAAAATCGCACGGAAATCAATAGAAGATTCATTAAGCGGAAAAAAAGATGCCTATCTGAACTCCGCTGAACTTTTGAATTCTTTAACGGACAATTTAAAAAGAAAGGCCGGAGTCTTTGTAACTTTAAAACTGAACGGCGAACAATTAAGGGGATGCATAGGAAATTTTGTTTCAAACGAGCCGATTTACAAAAATATATATAAAATGGCGTATGAAGCCGCATTCAATGACCCGAGGTTTATGCCTCTATCCATCTCCGAGATTAGTAAAATCAGTATTGAAATATCTGTCTTAAGTCCTTTAGAAAAAATTAACAGTCTTGATGAAATTATAATAGGAAAACACGGTTTATATATAATGAAAGGACCGTACCACGGTGTTTTATTGCCTCAGGTTGCAACCGAATATCATATGAATAAAACGCAATTTTTAGAAGCGGTATCTCAAAAAGCGGGATTGCCCGGCGATGCCTATAAAGAAAATGCAGATATTTATATATTTTCGGCAGAAATTTTCGGCGAATGAGTTTATAACTTATTAAAGCGGATAAATTAATATATATTTAATTTATTAAAATATAATATATTATGAACATTAAGTTAACATAAATTTTGGAAAAAAAAGCTTAATAAAACAGATAAATAATAATAAATTTAACATTATACAATTTTTTGAATACCAATATAAATAATAATAAATTTAGCAGTCATATAATTTTTTGGATGCAAAATACATAAAATTAAAAGTTTTTTATGAAATATTATCCTATAGGTTTAAATATTTTTGAAAAAAAAGTTCTTGTTGTCGGCGGAGGGAATGTTGCATCAAGAAAAATAGAGCGGCTTATTGAAAAGGGCGCCATAATAACAGTCATTTCCCCTGAGATTACAAATGAAATTTATGACGCAGCGAAAAAAGCAAAAATTAAATGGGTTAAAAGCATATATAAAATTGGCGATGAAGAGGATTTTTTTGCAGTTTTTTGCGCTATTTCTTCCACCGAAGCAAATAAAAAAACGGAAGAAAAATTATATAAAAGATGTATAAAGAAAAATATTTTGATAAACGTTGCCGATAAACCGGCATTATGTACATTCACGCTTCCAGCCCTAGTTTCAAGAGGAGAATTTGAAATAGCCGTGTTTACCGGCGGACTTAGTCCTCTTTTTGCAAGAAAAATAAGAGAAAGTTTAGAAAAAATATATGGTGAGGAATATACGAGCTTTGTAAAGATTCTGGGCTTAGTCAGAAAAGAAGTAAAAAAGAAGAATCTGCCGCAGAAAAAAAATCAAGAAATATTCGGCAAACTTCTTTCTTCCGAACTTTTTGTCATGGTGAAGGAAAAAAAATATAATGATATAAGTTTATTTTTAAGCGATTTCCTCGAGGAAGCTTGTAAATGATTTTTAAAAATTATTATTTTATCCCGATTTTATTATTTTTTTTATCTTATGCAGTTCTTTATATTAAGAAAAATAATCCATATAATTCCTTTATTTTTTTAATCTATTTCACTTTTGTTATTCAGAGTGTAATTGTTATTGCAGGTTTGGACAAATATCATTTTACAATGATTATACCTATCGATTTGATGATTTTTTTCAATTCGTGGATACTCATGCTTATAGTTATTCTTTTTGAACTTTTATACAAAGCTAAATATATTGTTATTTATGCAACCCCGATAGTCATTGCGGCATTATTAGTATCTTATTTTGCGCCTTCCATGGATATTAACGCTATATTAAAAGTAGATTCATGGCTTTTAATAGCGCATATTGTTCTTATATTAACGGGTGATTCGCTGTTCGCCCTTGCATTTATTTTATCTTTAATATATATTCTTCAGGAAAGAAAACTAAAGCTTAAAAAGAATTTGAAAATTATAAATAGCGGCAATAAAAACAGCAGCGGCAAAAATGAAGGCAGATTGTTTAATTTTCGCAGGAATTTTAATTACTTTAATTTAGGTAAGGGGTACAATTTAGAATTGTTGGATAATATGAATTATCAGTGTCTAAAATTAGGATTTCCTGCTTTAACCGCAGGCATAGTAATAGGCATATATCTTTCAAGCGCTTTGTTTAAATCGGTGGCTTCGGTAAAACCGATTGAAATTATTTCACTGATTACATGGCTTATATACGCAATTTTGCTGCACGAACGCGTCGCAAAAGGTTTAAGGGGTAATAAAGCGGCTATGCTGAGTATAGCAGGTTTTATTATGATTATTTTGACAGTGGGTTTTTCCTTGTATTTGTTTCCTGAATTTCACGGATTAAAATAAACTGGAGAAAATAAGCCTGCAGAAAAACGGTGTTTACTTTAATTTTATATATGTACTATTAATGATTGTTTTAATTTTAATATCACAGGATATCAATATTTAATTGTTTAATTTATATTATATGTCTATATTATATATTAATATCTCAACTTTACTTATAATTGCTTTTATAATTAATAATTAAACTAAATTAATATGGAAATTATTATTACCGGATTAAATCATAAATCTTCGGACATAATTCACAGAGAAGAAGTATCGAAGAAAATTCTTACAAAAGAATTGCGGAATGAATTTATCTTTAATATCAAACGTTTATTTAATGAAGAAACCGGAAAGCAGTTAATTCAAGAATCCGCAATAATTTCTACATGCAACAGAGCCGAGTTTATATTCGCGGTATCCGGTAATTCTTCGGGCGACAATAAAAATATAGACTATGGAGCAGTCATAAAAAATATTATAATTAAATATTTATTCGGTGATAATTTTGGAAATGAAGAATTGCGGAATATGTTTTATACCTATAAAAATTTCGAAGCAATACTTCATTTTTTTAAAGTTGCATCAAGCTTAGATTCTATGATAATAGGCGAACCGCAAATTTTAGGCCAGATTAAAGAATCGTATAATGAAGCCTGCGAATTTAAAAATACCGGTTTAATTTTAAACAAACTTTTTCATAAGTCTTTTTACTGTGCTAAAAGGGTAAGAACAGAAACAAAAATAGCAGCAGCGCCGGTTTCGATAAGCTATGCCGCCGTGGAGCTCGCTAAAAAAATATTTAACGATATAAGTAATAAAAAGGTTTTACTGCTTGGAACGGGAGAGATGGGGAAAATTGCAGCCAAACATTTTATAAAGCAGGGAGTCAGTGAAATATTCATTACAAACAGAACAAGAGAAAAGGCTGTTAAACTTGCGGAAGAATTAGACGGATACGATTCTAAGACGATTATTGACTTTAACGAATATTATAAAATATTGACGGTAGCCGATATAGTATTATGTTCCACAGGAGCAGATTCATATATCATAAAATACGAAGATATTCAGCCTATTATTAAAATGCGCAAGCAGAGGCCGATTTTTTTAATAGATATATCCGTTCCGCGCAATATTGACCCTGAAATAAATAAAATTTCCAATGTATATCTTTTTGATATTGACGATATCGGCAAAATTATTGAAAATAATCTTGACGTAAGGCAGCAGGAGGCAGATTTTGCAGAAAAGATAATAGACGAAGAAGCGGAAGACTTTATAAATTGGAAAAACTCTCTTAATGTCGTTCCGATAATTGTAAATTTAAGAAATAAAGTTAACGGTATTCTTTCGGCTGAATTGTGTAAATATATAAATAATAAAGATGAGAATATAGAAGCAATAGTAAATTCTATCACAAATAAGATTCTTCACGAACCTATTACAAAAATTAAAAGAGCAGAGGTTGATTTTAACGGGTTAAATCTTATGGAGGCAGCCAAAATACTTTTTGACCTGGATATAAATATTGGCAGTATATCTCAAGAAAACAAAGAGATTGAAAAAGAAATATTAAACGCAGAAGAAGATGGAACAGACGGCGATAATGCAAATAACGCAAACAGCGCCCCTTATTACAATAATAAAATTATTCAATTGAATAATAATAAAGCTAAATAATTAAATAATAAAAATTATGTTATCCAATAATAATAGAAAGTATATTCTAAAATTAGGAACGCGCGGCAGTAAACTTGCTCTTTATCAGGCAAATACCGTTAAAAACCGATTATTAAATGTTTTTAAAGGACAAAACATTGACGCAGATGTAGAAATTATACCGATTAAAACATCAGGCGATAAAATAACGCATGCCTCATTAAGCTCTTTCGGCGGGAAAGGTCTGTTTGTAAAAGAGATTGAGGAAGCTTTGCTTGCAGGAAAAATAGATATAGCGGTGCACAGTTTAAAAGATGTGCCTCAGGTTATACCGGATGAATTGATTATAGGATGCACGCTTAAACGTGATGACCCTCGTGATTGCCTTATATTAAAAGACGGAACTGACGGGACTAAAGATATTGCTGATGTTAAAATCGGTACAAATAATAGTATAATTTCAGAAAAGAACGCAATTGCATGTGCCGCTGCCATCGGTTTGCTTAAGCGCAATGCCGTAGTCGGCACGTCAAGCCTCAGAAGAAGAATTCTTATGCAAAGATTAAGGGATGATTTAATTTTTGAGCCTTTAAGAGGCAACATCGACACAAGAATTCAAAAGGTAAAAGACGGTATATTCGATGCTATTATACTTTCTTCAAGCGGACTGATAAGATTGGGACTAGACCCGCTGATAGATTTTTATCTAGACCCGCTTGTTTTTATTCCACAGTGCGGTCAAGGGGTTATAGCGGTTGAATTTTCAAAAAATAATAAAGAATTAGCTGAAGTTTTGCAATTTATTAACGATAATTGTACCTATGTTTCAACGTACGCCGAAAGAGATTTCATCAGAATATTAGACTGCGGCTGTGCTTCGCCGGTCGGGGTTTATTCTTATTTGTCCGATAACGGCATTTCCTGCGAAAGCAAGATTTATATTAAAGGATTCGTTTCCAATATGAACGGAGAATATTTAGAAGCAGACATTATCGGAAGCGAAACAGAATATAAAGAATTGGGTAAAAAGTTGGCGCATAAAATTATAGAAAAGGGCGGGCTGGAAATTTTGTCTAAAAATAAATAATATTGCAATAATCTAATGCAAGTGCAATATTAAATAAACTATATAAAGACGCAAACGAATTTAATAACAAAATAACATAAAAAATAAAAAATACAATAAAAATAAGGAAAGTTTATGAATAAACCCTTAGTCTATCTGACTGGAGCAGGACCCGGAGACCCGGAACTTTTAACCCTTAAAGCAAAAAGGGTTATAGGTGAAGCAGATGTAATAGTTTACGACAGTCTTATTTCTACAGACCTGCTGAAGTACGCACGGAAGGACTGCGAAATAATTTACGCCGGCAAACGTTCTTCTAATCATACGCTTCCGCAGTATTCTATAAATGAGCTGCTGGCTAAAAAAGCTAAAGAAAATAAAATAGTAGTAAGACTTAAAGGAGGAGACCCTTTTCTGTACGGAAGAGGCGGCGAAGAAGCTGAAAAATTGCATGAAGAAGACATAGATTTTGAAATCATACCCGGTATTTCGTCCTCTTTCGCAGTTCCTGCTTACGCAGGTATTCCTCTGACCCATAGAGATTATTCATCTACCGTTGCCATAGTAACGGGACACGAAGGAGAACATAAGGAAGAAACGACTATAAACTGGGATAATATAGCAGGTGCTTCTACTATTGTCGTTTTAATGGGATATAAAAATATTACCAATATCATAAATGAAATTATAAAAGCGGGGAAAGACGAAAACACTCCGGCGGCTGTTATCCAGGAAGGAACTACCGCGCATCAGAAAGTTGCCGTCGGGACCCTTAAAACTATTGAAAAAGAAATGCGCAGCGAGGGTTTAAAAAGCCCTTTGATATTAATAGTAGGAGATGTAGTCCGCTTAAGGCAAAGGATAAAATGGTTTGAGAAAAGACCGTTATACGGCGTCAAAGCTTTAATTACACGTTCTACTGGAAAAGCCTCGTCGCTTGCCGCTAATTTAAAAAAATACGGTGCGGAAACCATAGAACTTCCTTTAATTGAAATTATACAAAAAAGCAGAAATATTGACGAAAATGCAATCTTAAAGTCTATTGAAGAAATTAACCGCTATGATTTTTTAATATTTACAAGCGCTAATGCGGCAGAAGGATACTTTGAAAGAATATTTTCCGCAGGCAAAGATTTAAGAATATTAAGTAATTGTAAAATCATTTCCGTCGGTGCGGCAACATCGGCTGAACTAAGAAAATACGGTATAATAGCAGATATTTTTCCTTCATCGTCTGAAATATTTTCGCAGGACGGAATCATAAAAGAGCTGGATTTGCTATATGGCGCTACAAATATTAAAGGAAAGAATTTTCTGTTTCCGCAGGCTTTAAATATCAGCAGCGAGCTGCCTGAATATATTATTTCTGCCGGAGGCGTGTTAACTAATATTCCTGTTTATGAAACGATTTTGCCGCCTGAATCCGTTGAAAATATAGCAAATTTATTTAAAGATTTTAATGCCGCAAATCCCCCTGTAAATCTTATAACATTTACAAGCTATTCAACGGTTGAAAATTTTATAAAATGCGTTGAGTCGGCGCAGGAAGGTTTATTGGATATACTGCAGAGAACTAATGCCGATAGACGCTGCGGCATCCGCTTTGCCGCTATAGGCAGAAAAACAGCCGAATATGCTTTCAGGTTTGGCATAAAATCTGATATAATATCAAAGGATGTTAATATTAATTCTTTAACCGAAGAAATAGTAAACTTTTATAAGGAGTATAACGCATTATAACGGCACTGCAATATTATATAATTTTCAAAAAATTAAAGTAAATAATTAAATTTAAATTAAATAAGCGAGGTTAAATAAAAATGATAGGAATTTCAAAACTTTATTGCGGAGGAGTGCATGCTTCGGACGCGCTGCGGTATGGAAGGATGTCGCAAAAATTGCCGTCTCATCTCCTGCAATTTTCAGAAGATAAAAAACCGGTTATAGTATGGAATATGACTAAAACCTGTAATCTGAACTGCGTGCATTGCTATTCGCAGTCTAAAAATCTTCAATATAATAACGAGTTAACATTAGAAGAAGGAAAGGCGTTTATAGACGACGTATCTTCTTTCGGCTCTCCGGTCATGCTTTTTTCAGGCGGCGAACCCTTAATGCATCCTCACTTTCTGGACCTAGCATTTTATGCAAAATCAAAAGGCATGAGAGCGGTAATATCGACGAATGGAACCTTAATTACAAGAGAACTTGCACAGGAACTCAAAAAAGTCGGACTGTCTTATGTCGGAATCAGCCTTGACGGACTTTCAGAAGTTCACGACAGATTTAGAGGTAAAAAAGGAGCTTTTACCGAGGCGATAAACGGTATAAACTACGCTAAAGAGGCAGGAATTAAGGTCGGCTTAAGATTTACGATAAACAAAAGAAACGCTCAGGAAATACCCGGAATCTTTAAACTCTTAGAGGAAGAAAATATACCGCGTGTTTGTTTTTATCATCTTGTTTATGCAGGGAGAGGAACGAAACTCATGGAAGAAGACCTTACTCACGAGGAAGCAAGGCAGACTGTGGATATGATTCTTGAACTTACGAAAGAAATATATTCCAAAGATAACACGAAAGAGGTTTTGACGGTAGATAACCATGCCGACGGACCTTATATTTATATGAAATTATTAAAAGAAGGACAGACGGAGTCTGCCGAAAATGTTATGCAGCTTCTTAAAATGAACGGCGGAAACAGCTCCGGAGTAGGCATAGGTTCCGTTAGCTGGGATGGAGAAGTTTATGCCGACCAGTTCTGGAGGCACTATTCATTTGGCAACGTGAAAGAAAGGAAATTCAGTGAAATTTGGACGGATACCTCAAATCCCTTAATGAAGCAGTTAAAACATAAGCAGGAATATGTTAAAGGAAGATGCTCTAAATGCAAATGGCTTGAAGTATGCAACGGTAATTTCAGAGTCAGGTCGGAAGCTTCTTCAGGAGATTTATGGTCGCCAGACCCGGCATGCTATTTAACCGATGAAGAAATAGGGCTGTAAATACGGATATAATTATAAATATTAAATATAATAAATATAAATAAAATAGACAAATAAAATGGGATTATAAAGTTATGATGAACGATAAAATGATGCCTGCCGATGCTGCGTTTATGGCTCATGGCTCTCATGGAGGAGCTATGGGTGCTATGCCGCCGGTTGGCAAAAAAAATGAATTGAGGCTTGTCTTTTGGGAGCTTACGGCAAGATGCAATCTTAAATGCATTCATTGTCGGGCAGAAGCTCAAGAAGAAAAACAGGAAAATGAACTGACGACGGAACAATGTTTTTCCGTAATAGACAATTTGTGCAGCTTTTCCAGTCCTATTTTGATATTAACCGGCGGGGAACCTTTATACAGGGATGATATTTTTGAAATTGCCTCTTACGCTTCGCGCAAAGGATTAAGGGTTGCGCTGGCTACCAATGGAACTATGATTAATAAAGAAACCGCAAAAAAAATTAAAGAATGCGGAGTAAAGAGGGTGGCGATAAGTTTGGACGGTTCCAACGCTAAAACGCACGATTCATTCAGAATGATACCCGGGTCGTTCGATGCGGCTTTTAACGGAATTAAAAACTTGCAGAATGAAGGGCTTGAAGTTCAGGTGAATACGACCATAGCTAAACATAATGAAAATGAAATCAAAGATATACTTGAACTTGTTTTAAAGAATAATTTGAAAGCGCTGCATATTTTTATGCTTGTGCCCGTTGGATGCGGTGTGCAGATAGCGAATACGCAGATGTTAGATAAACAGAAATATGAAGACATACTGGCGTGGTTTTACGATAAAACAATGGAACTTAAAGACGTACTTGAGCTAAAGGCAACATGCGCTCCGCATTATTTTAGAATAATGCATAAAAGAGCCAAAGACGAAGGAATAACTATTACACCAAAAACGCACGGTATGGCCGCGGTAACCAGAGGCTGTCTGGCCGGAAGTTCAGTTATGTTTATTTCAAGAAAAGGTGATGTGCAGCCGTGCGGTTATCTTCCGGCATTGGCAGGCAATGTTCTTGAAGAACCTGCTGAAAAAATTTGGGAATCTTCTGAAGTATTTGCGAATTTACGCGATTTAAGTTTATTAAAAGGCAAATGCGGCATATGCGAATATAAAAAAGTCTGCGAAGGGTGCAGGGCAAGAGCCTATTATGAAACAGGAGATTATTTAGCCGAAGAGCCCTACTGCATTTATGAACCTTCATTAATTAAACTTTAGCGCTTTAATTTTAATTTCTAATTTTAACTATGGAACAGACTGCCAACAAACTTAACAGATTTATTGCAAAAGCGATTGATTTGCTGATTGTAGGTTTTTTTAGTAAAGTATTTTACCCGTACGGCTTCATGGCAGGTCTTTTATATTTGCTGATAGGAGACGGTTTTTTTGATGGGCAGAGTCTGGGTAAAAAATTGATAGGACTCAAGGTTATAACAATGCCGGGCGAAAAAAAAATTGAATTTAAAGATTCAATTATTAGAAATATGTTTCTGGTTACCGCACTTGCGTTTGCGTTTATACCGCTGTTTGGTCTGTTTTTAATGTTTACGGCGGGACTTTTTATATATGGTATTGAAATATATTATATAATAACTAACCCTATAGGAGAAAGGCTCGGCGACAGATTGGCATTCACAAAGGTTGTTAACACGCGCCGGAATACCGATACGGCTACAGCGTTAGTAGATTAAACACGTTGGCAGCATTTCAGTTTGATACTTTAAAATATTTTTAATAATTATTGAGATATTGCTAATGTCAAAACCGCTCAATATAGAAAGCGATATTTTTCTCATAGATTCCAGTTCATATTTTTATAGAGCTTTTTACGCTCTGCCTCCCCTTGTCAATTCTAAAGGATTTCCTACCGGAGCTATTCTGGGTTATGCCCGTATGCTTATCAAACTTAAAACAAAATTTAATATAAAATACGGCGCATGTATATTTGATTCTAGAAAAAGTTTAAGAAAAGAACTGTATAAAGATTATAAAGCTAATAGAATAGAAATGCCTGAAGATTTAGTAAAACAGGTTGATTATATTACCTTAATATCTAATTTCCTCGGTTTTAAAACATTTAAATTAGAAGGATACGAGGCTGACGATTTAATTGCTTTTATAACTGAGAAGTTTTCAAAATCAAGCAAAACAGCCTGTATAGTAACAAGCGATAAAGATCTTAAACAGCTGCTGTCGCCGAATGTTTGTATATATGATGCGCAGAAAGATGTTCTTATAACCGATGAATTATTTAAAAACACTTACGGCATCAAACCGGAAGCATTTAAATATATCCTTGCGTTAATGGGCGATGTGTCTGATAACATACCCGGCATTAAAGGGATAGGCGAAAAAACGGCATTAAGCCTGATAAGAACTTATGGCAGCTTAGACGGAATATATAACGGCTTAGACCTTATGAAGCAGTCAAAAATTAAAGAATTGCTTGCAGCTCATAAAGAAGATGCTTATAATTCTTTAAAATTAGCTTCTTTTTATAAAGACCTGCCGTTTGAACAGTCATATTTTGTTCCTCAATTATCTTTGAATACTGCCGAAAACTGTAATCTTGATAGTAATAGTAATAATATTATTGATAGCAGCAGTATTATTATTAATAATAATGATAATAATATTAATAGCGCCAATATAGGTAAAGATTTTACCGTTCAAAATTATACAGAAAATTCTAAAAATTTAAATTCAGACGGGAATGCCGATTGTAATAACAGGAACATAGGTTGTAACATATCTTATATCTACGACAAGGTTCAAAGAATTGAAAATTTAGAAGATTTTGCATTAGAGCAGCAGAATAATGATGGTCTTTATAAAATATTCAAAGAATTTGAATTTTACTCTCTGATAAAACAACTTAACTTAGACAGTAATCTTAAATCAGATAATATAGAAAGTCATAATAATAGCCATAGCCGCGGCTATGCAGAAGCTTCCTGTAATATTAAAGAATTATCGAAAATCTGCGAGAATGAGCTCGCAATTTATATCGGCTGCTCCGATATTATAAACAGAAGCGGCGGCAATGCCGGCTGCGAAAGCGGCGTAAAGCAGTTAAAATTAAAAAAAACCGGTTATAGTAATAACGCAGATAATGGCGATAATTTATTAGACTATGCCGATAAAATGGAAGAAAAAGTATATTTATTTTCAAATAAAAACGGGTATTTAAATATTAATTTAGAAGATTTTTTAAAGAATAAAGATATAATTGCAGAATTGACAGACGAAACCGTAAAAAAAATAGGTTATGATATAAATTCTATCCGCAGTTATTTAAAATATTATAATATTAGTCTTAATAACGGGTTTTTTGACATTGCGATAGCTTCATATCTATTAAATCCGATAATTCATAATCATACCTTTGAAGATATAATTAATGAATTTTCAGAAAAATTGGACGGGTTAAGAGAAATTAGTGCAGATGCCAAAGAGAATAAAGCTTTTTTATTATATTTTATTTTTAGGCTTCAGCTTAAAGAGCTCGAAAAAGATAATGAACTGAAGAAGATTTTTTTCGGTATAGATATGCCGCTTGCCGCTATTCTTGCCGATATTGAAGAAACCGGATTCATGGTTGATAAAGATAAATTATTTGTTTTATCCGCAGAGTTAGAGCTTGAGGCTCAAAAAATGGCGGCCGCTATATATAAAATTGCGGGAAGAGAATTTAATATAAATTCCCCTAAACAGCTAAGCGAGGTTATGTTTGACGAACTTAAGTTTCAAAGAATAAAAAAAAATAGTACGGATATAGAAGTCCTTTTAAAATTGAAGAATGACTTAGAATTATTGTCCGACGCTTATTTAAAAGACGGAAACGGGTCTGCATCTGCATATAAAGATTATTTATTATTTCTAGACAGCATAATTTCTTACAGGAATAAAATAAAGCTGAAGACATCTTTTACAGATGTTCTTTTAAAAAAATTAGACAGAAACAGCAGAATTCATACATCTTTCAGCCAGATAAAAACCTCTACCGGAAGGCTTGCAAGTAAAGACCCTAATCTTCAGAATATCCCTATTGCAGGCGTTGAAGGAAAAAAAATAAGACAGGCTTTTATAGCGCCTGACGGCAAATTATTAATCAGCGCTGATTATTCGCAGATAGATCTGCGTGTTATGGCGTCTATTTCAAAAGATTCCTCACTGATTGAAAGTTTTAAAAATAATGAAGATATACATCTTAAAACGGCTTCGGAAGTTTTTGGAATTAAATCGGAAGATATTGACGCAGATATGCGGCGAAAAGCAAAGGTAATAAATTTCGGAATAATTTACGGCATGAGTCCTTATGGATTATCGAAAGAATTAAATATAACCCAGAAAGAAGCAAAGATATATATAGATTCGTTCTTTGAGAAACATTCTGCCGTAAAATATTATATGGAAAATATAGTAAAAGAAGCTAAAAAAAACGGTTATGTAAAAACACTGTTCGGCAGAAGATGCTATATTAAAGATATAAATTCTTCTGCAAAGAATATATCTCCCTTTGCAGAAAGAGCTGCTATTAATGCACCGATTCAAGGAACGGCAGCCGATATTATAAAGATTGCAATGGTTAATATTTATAACGAACTTAAAAATAAGCAGCTTAAAACTGAGATGATACTTCAGATTCATGATGAGCTTATATTTGAAGCTGAAATGAGCGAAGTTGAAGTTTTAGAAGATATAATTAAGTCAAAAATGACCGATAAAACCTTGCTCAGCGATGTTCCCTTAGTTATTAACATAGGCAAAGGCAAAAATTGGGATGAAGCACATTAATGGAGCATATATGCAATAATATGCAGACGGGCTTTATATATTGATTTATAATTTATAATTACGGTGCCAGTCAGTTTTTAATATCGATAATATTGACAGATTAAGAAAAAGAACCAAAATTTATAAATCTTCAAGAGAAAATCCTTTATATTCAAAGTTGCAATCCTTAAATTTTTCCGTTAATTTTTCAGCTTTTTCCTTAAGTTTATTTATATTGATTTTTTTCGGATTTAATTTAACTTCGGCTAATAATATTTTTTTGTCGATGCCGTTTACTGCAACGATATCTATTTCGTTTTTATTGCCTTTTTCCCAATAAGAGCCGATATAAGAAAATTCTTGAGAGAGTTTTAGTTTTTCGATGAAATACTTTTCAAGGAATTTTCCTGCATAAGTTGCAAAGTCCCTGTCTATTATATTTTGAACGTATTTTAAATTCCCTATTTCTACGGCGCTTTTATAGCCGTAAATAAAGCGGAACCAGAAATTTAAAAAATTATCTTCTATAACATATTTTTGTATTCTGCCGCCTTCTTTTGAAAATGCCGGCTTTATTTTTTTTATTATGCTATATTCATTTTCCAGCCTGTCTAAATAGCCTCCTATATTTTTTTCTAAAATAGATTCAATTTCGCTTCTTGAGGTTTTTGAACTTGCGATTAAAGAAAGAATAGAAAAATATGTAGCATACTCCTTGCCGAATTCTTCTATTAACAAATCTTTTCCTTCTTCAATAAATATTGAGTTTTCTTCTAAAATTAAATCAAGCATTTTACTATACGTCAATGCACCGTTATCTACAAATAATTCAACGTATTTTGCCATTCCGCCGGTAAACATGTAAAAACTTAAAATATCAATTTTATTTGCAGACTTATTGTTTTCAATTATTATTTTTTTTAAAATATCGACATCGAAAGGTTTAAGGTAAATTTTCTTATCTGCCCTGCCGAAAAGAGGTTCTTTTGAGTTTTCAAATATTTTTTTCATAAGCGAATAGATTGACCCGCTTAAAATTAAATTCATTTTAGATTTATTCTTGTAATTGTCCCAGATATTTTGCATATCCGAATAAACCGAAGGGTTAATGTTATAAAATTCCTGAAACTCATCTATTACTACCGTAAGAGCTTTTTCTTCCGATAAAATCATAAGATATTCGAACAAGTCTTTAAAAGCAGTAATTTTTCCTATTATCTTATTATTTAATTTATTCCGAATCAAATAGGAAAATTCTTCGCATAATAGTTTTTCTTCTTTTCTCGCTATAAATAGATAAAGCATATTCTCGCCGAAAGCTTCAAGTATAAGCTTTGTTTTCCCCACTCTTCTTCTGCCGGTAATCACCGTCATTTTAGAGGCGGAAGACGAAGACGTCTTGATTGACGATAAAATAGACCGCAATGTTTCAAGTTCTTTGGTTCTGTCATAGAATTTCATAGCAATTAATTATTCGTTATTTTTGATTTTTAATTTAATAATATAGTAAATTAATTAATTATCGTAACGGTTATTATTGTAATGCATATTACTAAAAAATTCAACATAAAAAACGAAATAATAATCTTTAGCTATAACTATATTTGACTGCGTATATTTATATAGAGATAGATGAAATAACATATATGCGCGCACTAAATATATCGGGTGCGGAACATATAATCCTTGTATATAATATATAGCCGATAACCAGGCGAACTAAAAATAGACGTTGTTATTAAAACCGCATTGTTTTTTGAATTGCTGCTATTTTTATTGACCTATGTTTTATTATTAAATGATATAATTTTATTCTTTGTATTATTTAACTAAAGCATATTAATTAATTATGTTATATAATATATCCGGTCATTTATATAGTTATATATAGTTTATATAACAAATAAAAAAATAAGTTAGTTTGTTTTAGCATAAGGCTTATTGAAATTATGGAAAAAATAAAAAGATTAGAGCAAGGAAACATCGGGGTTCTGGGGGCTATTGCTCAGGAAATAGCGGCTATGGCTCCTGCGTGCGATACAGTTGCTTTTATGACCGCCGCCGCCATTTACGCTTATGTCTTAACACCTCTTTCTTTTCTTCTTGCAATGGCGGTTATGTATCTTGAAGTCAATACCCTTTATCATTTATCAAAAAGACATGCAAGTGCCGGAGGTTATTACGGTTATGTCGCAACGGCATACGGACCGTCTCCCGCGGTTTTAACCGGCTTTTTATATATTATGTACCAGGTGGCAAGCACTGCAGCTATACCTACTTATATAGGCGGCGTTGTTTTGCCGGGTGCCCTGAAGTACTTTTTTAATATCAATATAGCTGGTTGGCTGTGGATGCCGTTGATTTTAATTTTTATTATAATTCCGATTATGCTTGCTATATTTGGCATAAAAATCCAGATGAAATACATAAAAGCTGCGGCGCTGTTTGAAATCAGTTTTTTATTTGTCCTGTCGCTGATTATTATCTTGAAAGCTCCGGATAATACGCTTAATGTATTTAATCCGTTTGCGTGGCCAAATTATAAAAGCTATTTTGACCCTAACGGCGGACCTGTTTCTTCAGTCGGTCTCGGTATGATTTTTGCCATAACCAGTTTTATCGGATACGGCGGCTCAGCACCTTTAGGGGAAGAGGTAAAATCTCACAGGTCGATAACTAAAGCTTTAGTTATAGGATTGTTGATAACGGGAGGAGTTCTGACTGAGGTTTCGTATTCTCTTGTAGTAGGCTGGGGCGTCAATCATATGGCGGGTTTTGCTCACAGTGCTATACCAGGCATATTGGTGGCTACTTTTTATACTGGCATTGCCGGCGGCTTGATGCTTTCATTGGTTGCCCTAAATTCGGCATTTTCTGATTCTGTGGCAATGCAGTCTAATGCGGCCAGGGTTTATTTTGCAATGGCAAGGGACCATATACTGCCTGATTTTTTTTCTGATATTCATAAGAGATTTAAAACGCCTTATAAGTCTTTGCTCTTTATAGGCGCGTCAGCATCAATTGTGGCGCTGACAACCGGTTTTATTATGCTTCATATAGAAGGCGTCGGTTTCAGCAGGATGTTTTCTGTTTCAGCGGCAAATCCAAAATTACAGAAAGGATTGACGGAAACATTTGCATTTTTAACTACTATTGCATTGTACGGTTTAATAATAACACATTTTTTGTTAAATACTTCGATTATGGTTTTATATAAGAGATTGAAAGAAAAACATCACGGTATGTTGAGAAAGATTATTCATCCTATTGAGCATTATGTTATGCCGGGTTTAGCAACATTAATATTTATGTTTGTGTTATATGAATCTGTTGTTCCGCCGCTGTTTCCTATTTTTCAGGCGAGCGCGACGTCAATCCTTTTTATATGTTTTGTAATAATTTATATAATGTATCTTAAAAAATACAGAAAAGAAATATTGGCTAAAGTGAGCGTAACCGTAAATTTAATAGAAGAAGAAGGCTGCGCAAGCGGAAACCCAGCTGCCTTGTCGGACAACGGACATGCGCACGGACATCAAATTAATAAATAAATTAAATTAATTAGACACAGACGCCGTTTAAATTGAGTATAGACAATGTTTATAAAAATAAGTATCCGTCCCTGATTTCTAATTTTATTAATTTTAAGCCGCTATAATTTTTTAAAATATGTTAAAATCTTACAATTAAAAATCTAATAAAATAAGGAAAAATATGAAATCTGAAGGATTGAAAAATTTTTGCGAAAGTAATCCTATGAAAGCGTTGGGACTTGTTTTTGGAGATATCGGAACAAGCCCGATTTATACTTTAGCGGTAATATTTGCATATCTCAGACCAACCATTTTTAATATATTGGGCGTTATATCGCTTATTATATGGACTTTAATAGTCATAGTCTCAGTACAGTACGTCTGGTTTGCGATGAATATCAGCGAAAATAATGAAGGCGGAACTATTATTCTTAGAAATGTATTGCGAAAAGTGGTAAAATCGGCAAGGGAAATGGCTTTTATTACTATAATTTCTTATATTGCACTGTCTTTATTAATAGGAGATAGTGTAATAACTCCGGCTATCAGTATTCTTAGCGCCGTCGAAGGTGTCGCTTTAATCCCTGCGTTCAGCACTATCTCTACATCTTTAGTAGTTTTTATATCGGTTGTAATAGCGATATTTTTATTCTGGTTTCAGTATAAGGGTACTGATAAAATAGGTAAAACTTTTGGTCCAATTATGTTTATATGGTTTATAACGTTGGGAATTACCGGAGTTATATCTATAGTTTATAATCCCGTCATTTTAAAAGCAATAAACCCGTATTACGCTATGGTTTTTATATTTCATATTAATATGAATGTAAGGAGCGCTGTAGGACACGGACTTATAAGCTTTTTCGTGCTTTCCGACGTTATTCTGTCTGCTACCGGCGGCGAGGCGTTATATGCGGATATGGGGCATATAGGCAGAGAGCCTATAAGAAAAGCATGGTACTTTGTATTCGGCACATTAGTTCTGAGTTATATAGGACAGGGTTCGTTTATGGTAGACCATTTAAAATCAAGTAATGTATTTTTTCAAATGATATATGAAGAATCGCACCTGTTATATGTTCCATTTTTGTTTTTGAGTATAATAGCCACCATTATAGCGTCGCAGGCTGTAATAAGCGGTATATTTTCCATTATTTATCAGGGAATTACTACCAGAATTCTGCCGCTTTTGAAAGTGCAATACACTTCAGATAAAATGCAGTCGCAAATTTATATAAACCTGGCAAACTGGTTTTTATTTATCTGCGTTATTTTGATAATGATAGTATTCAGAACATCAGATAATATAGCTATGGCGTACGGTCTTGCCGTCAGCGGCACTATGACGTTCACGGGTATAATGATTAGTATATATTTTTATCATGAACGAAGATTTATTTTGTTTGTATCTTCAATATTTATAATAGTTGTCGATGCTTCTTTTTTAATATCTAATCTTTTGTTTAAAACGTTAAAAGGCGGATATGTTGCCCTCCTCATAGCGTTAGTCCCATTTTTAATAATCATGATATATACTAAAGGACAAGAAAAATTATATAAAGCGTATAAACTGACGGATATTGATAAATTTCTTAAAGAATATAATGAGTTATATAAAAGTATGCCAAAAATTAAAGGTTCGGCTTTATTTTTTGCGCGTGATATAAATAAAATTCCGTATTATATAACCACTACATTGTTTGAAAACAATATAATATACGAAAATAATATAATAGTTTCAATTCACACAAAAAATATTCCATATGGAATAGAAAGCAAGTTTGAAAATGATATAGCCCCAGGTTTAAAACATTTTATTATTAAAGCGGGCTATCTTGAGATAGTGAATATAGAAAATATACTTCGTGTTTATAATGTAAATGAAAAGGTGATATTTTACGGCATAGAAGAGGTGGTAAGTAATAATGTTATCTGGAAAATATTTGCTATAATAAAAAAGTTATCTCCTTCTTTCGTCAGATTTTACAATCTGCCTGCCGAAAAAATTCACGGCATATTAATGAGGATAGAAATTTAATTAAACCGATTAAAAATTACCGATTATATTATTTATTGTCTGATTGCATAAATTCTTTCGCCGAAAATAATAGTTCCCAACCTGACGATTGTTGCGCCTTCTTCAATTGCAGCCGCAAAATCGTTTGAAGTTCCCATAGAAAGTTCTGTCAGTTCATTTTTGTACATATTTTTTTGATTGGCAAAATCGATAAAATCTTTTAGCGCTTTAAAATAAATTCTATTCTGTTCGGGATTTTCGGCATAAGGAGGCATAGTCATAAATCCTTTGAGTTCAATATTATTTAAGCTGTTTAAATTATAAATTAATTCCTTTGCATCGTCTAACTTGATGCCGGATTTAGTTGATTCATCAGCGATATTAATTTCAATAAGGATTTTAATTTTATTTCCGGAAAAATTATCGTCTGCCGAAAATTTATCTATAAGTTTGGCAAGTTCAAAACTATCAACGGAATGAATCATACTTACTTTTTTTGCTATGTATTTAACCTTATTTTTTTGCAGTTTGCCTATTAAATGCCATTTTAAATTTTTAAAAATGCAAGCAGATGGGATGTTATTACTGCCGGCAATATTATTGCTGCTTTTCTTGTCGAGGTTATTGTTATTAACAATGTTGCCAGTATATTCAGCTTTTTTAATAAAGTTCAGACCCCTGCCGCCCGCATCACTGCGCATGATACTGCTGCCGCTATTATTACCGGTATTACCGTTGCCGCAGTCTGTATGATTTATTTGGGCAATGCTTTTAAAATAATCATATTTACCTAAAAATTCCTGAACGTAATTTTCTCCGAAAACAGTTATCCCGGACTCGCAAGCTTTAATTATTTCATCGGCATTTCTGGTTTTTGAAGCGGCAAGAATAGTAATATGTTGATAGTTTCTGCCGCTTTTAGCAGCAGAACGTCTTATGTCATCATTTATTTTTTGTATGTTTTCAGATATCATCTTTTTTATAATATAATTATATAATATCACTTTATGCTATGATTATACAATATAATACCGCGAAAATTATTATATAGAAACTATTGCATAAAAAATAGCATTCGTTCCTAATTTTCATTAATTTTCATGTCATTAATTTTCAATTTTATTATTATATTTGTGCTATAATTATTCAATAATATAAAAATATAAAAAGTGGAAGGAAATTAGTGCGTAAAAAATGGTGTCCGTCCCTAATTTTCGTAATTTTCTTAATATCAAAACAATCATAAAAATAATATAGTAATATAATAATGTATCAGGTATTAGCCAGAAAATACAGACCAAAAACATTTGACGAAGTCATAGGGCAGGATGATATTGTTAAAACGCTTAAAAACGCCGTTGATTCCGACAGGGTAGCGCATGCCTATATTTTTTCGGGGACCAGAGGCGTAGGAAAAACTTCTATAGCAAGAATACTTGCGAGGTCTGTAAACTGTGAAAAAGGCCCCACCTCTCATCCTTGCGGCGTTTGCCGTGCATGCACCGAAATGCTTGGAGGCAATGCGGTCGATGTTATTGAAATAGACGGAGCGTCAAATACCGGTGTAGACGATATACGAGAGCTTAAAGAAAATATAATGTATTCTCCGCAAAGTTTAAAATATAAGATATATATAATAGACGAAGTGCATATGCTTTCTAAAAGCGCCTTTAATGCGCTTTTAAAAACTCTTGAAGAACCGCCGGAGCACGTCAAATTTATTTTTGCAACTACTGAAATTTATAAAGTTCCTGAAACAATATTATCAAGATGTCAGAGATTCACTTTTAAAAGAATTGCTCCCACCGTTATTTATTTAAAATTAAAAAAAATTGCGGAAGAAGAAAATATTGAGATTTCAGACGAAAATCTCATGACTATAGCCTCCTTAAGCGACGGTTCTCTCCGGGACGCTCTTTCCGCTTTTGATACGGTTATATCTTATTACGGCAAAGAAATAAAAGAAGATGTCGGCAATATTCTTGGGGTAACAGGAAAAGAAACTATAAAAAAAATTACCGAATATATTTTTAAAAAAGATTATGAAAATTCTATAAAAATAATCAACGATATATACATAGCCGGAACGGATATACGGCAATTTATAAGACAGCTGGCATTTTTTCTAAGGAATATCCTTGTATTGAAATTAAACTACAAAAGCATAATAAGCGATATACTTGAAGCCGACGTCGCTTCGCTTATCCCTCTGACAGAACTTAAGGGAGAAGCTGAAATATTAGATATGATAGACATTCTTCTTGAAGCAGACGGCAGATATCAGCGTGTTTCTTCGCCGCTTCTTATGATGGAGCTTATTATATTCAGGCTTATAAGCACACCGTCTAAAATTGAAATAAAGGCGGTATTGGAGAAATTAGATAAAATAGACAAATTAGAAAAAATTAATACAATAACTGAACTGGCGGATACGGAAAGAAAATATTTGCAGAAAGATACAAACGACGATTCTGTAAATGTTTGCGATGTAATTAACGATAATAAAATCATAAATAATAATGCTTCTATTTTGCAGGAAAATCAAAATATTAAAGAATATAATTTAAACCATAAAACAGGCAAAGCAAATAAGAAGAATATTGGAGAACATAGGTTAGATAATGAAATACAGAGCGGCATTGTTGCCGACGGGGAAGATTTTCTTGAACATATCGACTCTATTACTAACAATATAGACGACAACCTTTCAGCAAGGCTTAATACACAGACGGATTCTGTTCTTAACGATAATGATAACGGCAGCGCCGCCCGCCGGCATGAAAATGTGATTAACAAAGAAAAAGATAACGATAATAATAAGAAAAATGACGGCAGCGGCGGTAATGTTGATAATAATAATATAGAAAGCGGCGATGCCGGCATTATTAATGCGGATATCAAAAGCGATGTTATGCGTAATTTATTTGAAGAGGTTTTTGATGGATTTATAGAAAATATCAAAGAATAAAAATATATATGTAAATTTTTGTTGATAAAAAATTAATAATAAATTAAATTAATGATATAATGCGTCGTGCGCAAATGCTTTTTGTATTTGTATGTTTATTCTGCATAAATTATATTAAGTCTTAAACATATATAAAATATAAAAAGCGTATATAATTTGCATTAAACATATTATTCATATAAATGGAGGTTAAAATGTCAAAAAATATTTCAGGAATGCTTAAACAGGCTCAGAAACTCCAATCCGATATGCTTAAAATGCAGGAAGAACTTGCCGAGAAAGTAGTAGAAGCCAGTTCGGGAGGAGGTATGATAACTTCTAAGGTTAACGGTAAACAGGAATTGATTTCTATAGATATAGATAAAACAGTGGTAAATCCGGACGATGTAGAAATGCTGCAGGACTTAATAGTGGCTTCTGTTAATGAGGCATTAAATAAATCCAAAGACCTTATTTCCGGTGAAATGTCTAAACTCACGGGAGGCTTAAATATTCCGGGTTTATTTTAATTTAATTAATTAATTAAATAAATAAATAAATAATTGTATTCTAATTATATTAATAATTAATACGCTAATTTTATATTATTTACGGTAATTACAAAATAAATATTCTTTTATACAGATAACTAATTGATTAACTAAATTAAATATGCCTAATGAACACAACGATTATGTCAGGGATTTAGTTTTTTCGCTAAAAAAACTTCCCGGAATAGGCGAGCGTACGGCAAGAAGACTGGCTTTCCATATACTGTCTCAGAATGATGCCGCTGCTTTCGGTCTTGCTAATTCTATAATTAATGCTAAAAAACATGTGAATCTCTGCAAAATCTGTTTTAATCTGTCAAGCGAAGAAGAACTGTGCCCTATATGTTCCAACGGCTCAAGAAATTCTAAAATGCTCTGCATCGTAGAAAATCCCGAGATTATCTATGTTTTTGAAAAGAGCGGAAATTATAACGGCTATTATCATGTTCTTCACGGATTAATCAATCCGCTTGAAGGCGTCGGTCCTGATGACATCAAAATTGAAGAATTAGTTGACAGAGTCGCAAACGGCGGATTTGAAGAAATAGTTATTGCTCTAAATCCAAACTCGAATGGAGAAGCAACGTCTTTTTATATTCAAAAATTATTAGCGCCGTATAATGTTAATATAACGGCATTAGCCCGCGGCATACCCGTTGGTTCCGACCTTGAGTACGTTGATAAAAATACGTTAGCCGAAGCCATTTCCGGCAGAAAAAAGTTTTGAGATAAACCGCTATGATAGTTGCCAAAGATACTTTGATTTTGAAGATACTTTGATTTCAAAGATAGTTTGATTTTTATCAAAAAAATTGATAGACTTATAAAACTATGCAAAAAACCAATTTTACAGACTTCCCTAAAAATTATGACTATAAATCGGCGGAAAAAAAGATTGCCGAATACTGGGAAAGCAATAATATATATAAATTTAAAAATGAAAATAAAGAGTGCAGCGATGACAACTCATCCGGCGATTTTTCACATATATTTTCTATAGACACGCCTCCTCCTTACGTATCTTCGGCTCATCTTCATGTCGGTCATGCAATGAGCTATTCTCAGGCTGAGTTCATAATCCGATACAAGAGGATGAAAGGTTTTAATATTTTTTATCCTATGGGATTTGACGACAACGGTCTTCCTACAGAAAGGTATGTTGAAAAAAAGTATAAAATAAATAAGTCTAAAATTACCAGAGACGAGTTTATCGATTTATGCCTTAAAGAAACAAAAATCGGGATTAGCACATATAAAGAGTTATGGCAGGCGCTCGGCATAAGCGTAGATTGGAGTTTAACTTATTCTACAATAGATGCGAAATGCAGAAAAACCTCTCAAAAATCATTTATAGAGCTTTATGGCAAAAAATTGGTAGAAAGACGGGATGAACCGATTATATGGTGTCCTTCCTGCAGGACTTCGCTTGCGCAGGCTGATATTGCAATAGAAGAATTTGACGGAATTTTATTTGATATCGAATTCAGCTCATCTTCCGGAGAAAAATTGATTATATCGACTACCAGACCGGAGCTTCTCGGCGCATGCGTTGCAATTTACGCCAATCCGTCTGATTCAAGATATTCGCATTTGAAAGACGAATTAATCAGAATACCGATTTACGAACATACCGTTCCCGTCAAATTTGACGAATCGGTAGAAATGAATTATGGGACAGGTCTTATGATGGTATGCACATGGGGTGATGCCGAAGACGTAAAAAAATGGAAAGAGCATAAATTAGACACTGCGATAATCATTGAACCTTCAGGCAGATTAAATGAAAAAGCGCGTGCTTACGCAGGACTGAACGTCAAAGATGCTAAAAAAAATATAGTCGAAGATTTAAAAAAAATATCGTTGATTAAAAATGAAAAAAAATTGCGGCATAATGTAGGTATTCATGACAGATGCAGCACTGCGGTAGAATTTGTTCAGACGCCCCAATGGTTTATTACGATATTAAACAATAAAGCTCAATTTATTGACGCCGGAAGTAAAATTAACTGGTATCCGGCTTTTATGAAAACACGATACGATGAATGGGTCCAAAATATTAAGTGGGACTGGAATATTTCAAGGCAGAGATTTTACGGCGTACCGTTTCCGGTATGGTATTGCTCTAAATGCGGCGAACCGGTTATAGCCGAAGAAGATGAGCTGCCCGTTGACCCGGCTGCTTCAAAACCTAAGCACGTCAGCATATGCCGTGTTTGCGGAAATAACGAATTTATTCCCGAAAATGACGTGATGGATACATGGATGACATCCTCCTTGACGCCTTTTATAAATTCAAACTGGGCTAATTTTGATTTTGATTCGCATGTAAATAGTTCAGATAATACGAATAGGAAAAATAAAGAAATAAAAATAATGCCCATGACTTTAAGACCTCAGGCACAGGAAATAATACGGACATGGCTTTTTTATACAGTTGTTAAATCAATTTACCATACAGGCGATATTCCTTTTAAAAATGTTATGATAAGCGGCTGGGGTCTTGATAAAAGCGGAAAAAAAATGTCAAAGAGTCTCGGCAATTTTGTTGCGCCGGAAGAAATAATAGAAAAATATTCTGCCGATGCCTTAAGATACTGGGCTGCAAAAGCAAATTTAGGTCAGGATTTAAGATTCAGCGAAGAAGATGTTGCAAACGGCAGAAGACTGTTAATAAAATTATGGAATGCAGTCAGGTTTTTTATCACTAATATTAACAGCATTAAATCCAATGAAGATTTTAAACCGATATTCGGAACGGCGTCTCTTGACAAATTAAATTCAGCTGATTTATCCGTAGTTGACGGCTGGCTGCTTAGCGAATTTCAAAAAACATTGAAAGCATGCGAAGAATATTTTGAATCTTACGAATATTCTTCCGCATTGAGGATTGTGAGCGATTTTTTTTATAATATATATTGCGATAATTATCTTGAAATAGTTAAAAATATTTTCTGGGAGGAAGACGCTTCATTTAACGACAGAAAAGTTCAATCTCTGAATACGATGTATTATGTATCGTTTAATATGCTGAAACTTTTTGCTCCGTTCTTGCCTTTTATAACAGAAGAATTATACCTGTCGTTTTATAAAAATTTTGAGACAGAGGAAAGCATTCATCAGTGCGTCTGGCCCGTATATAGGCATGAACTGATTAATGAAAGCGCTGCTAAAGATGTTGCTGTTTTGCTTGCCGTTTTAGATTTATCCAGAAAATTAAGAACTAATTTAAATCTTCATCAGAATCATAAAGTAAAAAAAATATATGTCTATTCGCCGGATGCGCAGCTGATGGAAATAGTAAGGAATTTTTCTACAGATATAATGTCTGCATGCAGAGCGGAAGACATAATTATATCCGAAAAAGCTGACTTTGGAGCAGGCGGCGATTCTAAAATTTATATATCTTTTGAAAGTTAGCGTGAGAGCTGATGCATTTTAAAGTATATATAAATAATAGCAATAAGTTATAAAAATAAATGATAATAAGGTAATATACAATATAATAAAACAGATAATAATAAAAGCAATATAGAATACAAAAAAATACGAAAAAACATAGAATAATAGAGTTTTAAAATTGAAGGTTGACAATTCCGAAATTTAATTTAATAATATACTGTCATTTTTATTTGTTATTTTAATTAAATATGCTTGTTAATTTAAAAAAGTTAGATAAAAATTCCAATAAATATTCTATTAAATTATCCGACCATAATTTTATTAATATGTTGGCGGAAAATAATATAACTTTAAACGGCGATTATGATTTTTTAGCCGAAATCACACTGAGTTTGAAAGGTTCGAGACTTATTGCGCAGGTCAAATTAAAGGCGTCTGCGGTTTTAGAATGTGTAAGATGTTTAAATAGTTATAATTACAATATTGACGAAATTTTAAATCTTATATATGTTCCTTTAGAGCCGGATAAGAATGATATTGTCAGTGGCGGCAGAAATATTGAGTTAAAAGAAGAAGAAATGGACTTAGGCTATTATGACGGAAATTCGGTTGATTTATATAATATTTGCATCGAGGCGATTAATCTGCTTATTCCTCTTAATCCGCTGTGTTCAAATGATTGCAAGGGACTCTGTCCGTCATGCGGCGCGGATTTAAATAAAGAAAGGTGTAAATGCGCCGACAGAAATATTATTATATATAATTGATAAAAATACAGGTATGATGTGAATGCGTTTTATATATTACCGTGCAGCATGGCCCGTTCAGTTTTATATAATTATGATTGTATAAAATAACAATAAAAATGCAATATAATAAAATAAATTAAAAATAAAAATAGATTAAAATAAAATAAATAGAAACTAAGACCAAAACAATCAGGAGATATTAATTATGGCAAATCCTAAAAAAAGACATAGCAAATGCAGAAGAGATAAAAGAAGAACGCATGACAGCCTGACGTCTGTCAATTATGTAAAATGTCCGACTTGCGGCGAAGCTACACTGCCTCACAGAATGTGTTCAAATTGCAACACATATAACGGCAGAAAAATAATTGTAGACAAGGTTGAAAAATCTGCAAGCTAATATTATTTATTATTTTAAATAAACTTCAGGTGAGCCTAAACTTATTATGGTTAAAATAGCTCTAGATGCTTTTGGTTCAGATAATGCCCCAAATCCTGAGATTTTAGGGGCGATAGAGGAGCTTAAATCAGACAATAATTTAGAAGTTATTCTTGTAGGCGACGAAAAGATACTTTTGGAAATTATAGACAAGATAGATTGTTCTGATGCAGTTCTGAAAAGATTAAAAATCC
The DNA here is from genome assembly GCA_021825865.1 of bacterium. Lineage (GTDB taxonomy): Bacteria > SZUA-79 > SZUA-79 > Acidulodesulfobacterales > Acidulodesulfobacteraceae > Acididesulfobacter. Next base: position 12,752 of record JAKAFU010000007.1, on the reverse strand, counting down.
GCAATGCATCCGAACAGATAACTATGAAGGATTCTCCTTCCTCTATCGTAAGAAATAAAAGGGATTCTTCTTTGAGAATTGCTTATGAAATGGTTCACAGTAAAGAAGCAGATGCTGTAATAAGCGCAGGCAATACCGGTGCTTCGTTGGCTATAGCCATGTTTGTACTTAAAAGACTTAAAGGTATAGACAGGCCTGCTATTGCCACTGTTATGCCATCTGTAGGCGGACATACAGTACTGTTAGATGCAGGGGCCAATGTTGATGTCAAACCGCATCATCTGGCGCAGTTTGCGATTATGGGTTCCGAATATGCCTCATTTATTAAGCATATCGACAGTCCCGTCGTCGGACTGCTAAGCAACGGAGAAGAAGAGTCTAAGGGAAATGAATTAACAAGAGAAGCATTTAAGATAATTAAAAAAATAGATATAAATTTTCTTGGCTATGTAGAGGGCAGAGAAATTTTTAACGGTAAGGCAGATGTAGTCGTGTGCGACGGGTTTACAGGAAATGTCATACTAAAATCTTCCGAAACTCTGGCAGAAACTATATTTAAACTATTGAGAGAAGAAGTAAACAAAAGTATAATGGCTAAGATAGGTGTATTACTTGCGTCAAAAGCATTAAAAAATTTTAAGAAATTAGTCGACCATAATGAATATGGCGGAGCACCTCTTCTTGGAATTAACGGCGTAGGGTTTATTGCCCACGGCGGTGCTTCCCCAAAAGCAATTGCAAGCGGAATAAGAATGGCAAAAAGATTTGCGGAACAGGAAATAAATTTAAAGATAAGCAAAAAGATTGAATTAAACGTTGAAGCTGTTAATAATAAAGAGGCGAAGATTGCATAGCGATGTCTTCAGTATAAACACAAAGAGGCAGTTTACTTTTTTTAACTTTTTAATTACGGATTAAAAATTGTTACGTTCAATCATAAAAGGCATTGGTTCTTATGTACCTGATAAAATTCTTTCTAACGAGGATTTACTTAAAATAGTTGATACTTCCGACGATTGGATAGTGTCGCGCACCGGTATAAAAGAACGCAGGATAGCCGATAAAAATATTAAAACTTCAGATATTGCCACAGAGGCATCAAGAAAAGCTCTTGAAATGGCAAATATGCGGCCGTGCGATATTGACCTGATTATTATCGGAACGGTGACGCCCGATATGATTTTCCCGTCTACATCTTGTATAGTGCAAAATAATCTCGGCATTAAAAAAGCAGCAGCATTTGACCTTAGCGCCGGATGCGCAGGGTTTATATATTCTCTTTCGGTTGCCGATTCTCTGATTAAGTCGGGGCAGTTTAAAAATGCTCTTGTTATAGGTGTGGACATTCTTTCAAGGATCACGGATTATACGGACAGATCGACATGCGTATTATTCGGCGATGGCGGAGGAGCTCTTGTTTTATCGGCAGACGACGATGACAAATCCGGCAGAGGAATACTATCAACGCATATCCATTCCGAAGGCGGACATGATGAGATATTAAAACTGCCTGCAGGAGGCTCTAACATCCCTGCTTCAGCGGAGTCTGTGAGCAATCGGGAACATTATATCAAAATGAAAGGTTCGGAACTTTTTAAGTATGCGGTTAATTATCTTAGAGATGTTGCGCAAGAAGCTATAAAATATAATAATTTTAATTCTGAAGATATTGATTTATTTGTGCCTCATCAGGCTAATACAAGAATAATAGAGGCAACTGCCAAAAAATTAGGTTTTCCGATAGAAAAGGTTTTTGTCGATGTTTATAAATACGGCAACACTTCAAGCGGTTCTATACCGCTTGCTTTGGATGAAGCGTATAGAAGCGGCAGAATCAAACAAGGGGACATTGTTCTTGTTGATGCTATAGGAGCAGGTTTGACATGGGCTTCGGCTATGATAAAATGGTAATTTAATCAGCGGCAGATGCCATTTATTCATTATTTTACAGCTGTGCACATTTTTGAGCTGCAGGTGTTGCGTACAGTAAGGTGCTAAATTGAGCAGTGCGGTTAAACCAATTTTATTCTATTTGCAATAAATATTAAAATTTTATAATAGATAATTATAGTCGGGAAAATTAAAATAAAATGCTGAAATCTCCAATATGTGAACTGGTAGGTATAAAATATCCTATATTTCAAGGCGGTATGGCATGGGCGTCCGATTACAACCTCGCTTCAGCCGTATCAAACGCAGGCGGTCTGGGTATAATAGGAGCCGGTCAGATGCCGCCGGATTTGCTGGTTAAACAGATACGGCTTGCCAAAGAGAACACCGATAAACCGTTTGGAGTTAATCTGATATTATATCTTTCATATATAAACGAACTTGTAGATGCAGTTATAAGCGAAGGAGTATCGGTTGTTACAACCGGAGCCGGGAATGCGGGTCCTTTTATTAAAAAATTTCATGATGCCGGTATAAAAGTTATACCGGTTATTCCGGCAGTGGCATTAGCCAAAAGAATGGAGAAAGCAGGCGCAGATGCCTTAATTGCCGAAGGTATGGAGTCCGGCGGGCATATTGGCGAATCTACTACCATGACTTTAGTCCCGCAGGTTGCCGACAATGTCGGTATCCCCGTCATTGCCGCGGGAGGTATTGCCGATTTCAGGGGTTTTGCCGCGGCCTTGTGTCTCGGAGCTTCAGGCATTCAAATGGGTACCAGATTTATAGCTACGAAAGAATGCAATGTTCATCAGAACTGGAAAAATATGATAATAAAAGCATCCGACAGGGATACGGTTATTACCGGAAGACCTACCGGACATCCTGTAAGGGTTCTCAAGAATAAGTTGTCAAAACAGTTTTTAGAGCTGGAAGAAAAGTGCGCAGATATTAAAGAATATGAAGAATTAGGAATAGGCAAGCTTAAAGCGGCTGCAATAGACGGCGATTCAGAATACGGCTCAATGATGAGCGGTCAGATAGCCGGCATCATTAAAGAAGAAAAATCGGTCAAAGATGTTATTGAAGAAATTATGCAGCAGACTGAAGATTTTATAAATAACTTTTTAAAATTTGTTTTATAAATGAAATGAGCGAAATGACAGATAGAAATATAGCATTTGTTTTTCCGGGGCAGGGCTCGCAGCATATAAAAATGGGCAAAGACTTCTATGATAATTTCTCGGAATATAAAGTGTTTCTGGAGGAGGCTTCGGATACTTTAAAAATAGATATGAAAAAGCTGACATTCGGCGATGATGAAAATATGCTGAATTTGACTGAGAATACGCAGCCGGCAATATTGACTATGAGCATAGCTATTTTAAATATTATTAAAAATGAATTTAATATAAATAATATTTCGGCTGCTTCAGGTCATAGTCTGGGAGAATACAGCGCGAATGTTTTCGCCGGCATTATAAAATTTAAAAATGCATTGCTTATAACAAGAAAAAGAGGAGAATTAATGCAGAGCGCGTGCCCCGTCGGCTTTGGAAAGATGGCGGCGGTAATAGGTTTGTCTGCCGGAATTATAGAAGATACCGTTAATGAAATAAATAATAAGTCAGGCAGAATTGGTGACGGTGAAAAAAACGGAAGTGCCGTAAAGGGAACCGTTTTTATAGCAAATTATAATTCCCCTGTCCAGTCGGTAATTTCCGGAAAAGCTGAAGATATTGAAACGGCTTGTGAATTACTGAAAGAAAAAGGAGCTAAAAAAATTGTTTATCTGCCTGTAAGCGCTCCTTTTCATACGCCTTACATGGAAGATGCGGCAACAGGTCTGAAGAATTTTATAAATCCGGAATGGTATAATGATTCCGACAATAATATAAAAATTTTTTCAAATGTTGACGGAAATAGCTATTCGAAAAAAAATGATGCTATAAACTATCTTCTTCTTCAGATAACTTCTCCTGTGAGATGGATTGACTGCGTTGTTAATATGAAAAAAAATAAAAACGTTAATACTATAATAGAAGTTGGTCCTGCGAATGTTTTGACCGGACTTGTAAAAAGGATAGATAAAGAAATTTTATCATATTCAGTTAATTCTGTAGAATCTTTTAAAGGATTAAAAACAATAATTTCAGACTGATTGTATTACAGTAATAATTAAAATATAAACTGCGAATATGTCATTTTGCATCGACCTTAAAGGAAAAAACGCTATTGTTACCGGCGGCTATACCGGTATAGGGCTGTCTATTACTAAAACTTTGCTGACGGCAGGGGCTAAAGTTGCTATAATAGGGAGAAGTTATGTAAAGTTTTCCGCAATTTCAGACGAACTATCGAAAATAAAAGACAATGCAGGATTTTCTTTTTATGAAGCAGATATTTCCGACAGCATCGGCATTGCAAAAACTGTTACAGATATTGTTCTGCAATATGATAAAATTGACATTTTGGTTAATAATGCCGGGATTACAAAAGACGCTATTTTAATCAAAATGAGCGATAAAGATTGGAATGAAGTTATTAATGTAAATTTAAACGGTTTGTTTTATGTTGTAAAAAATGTTATAAAATATATGATTAAAGCGAAAGCAGGGAAAATTATAAATATTTCTTCAGTTATAGGCGAATCCGGAAATGCAGGGCAGGCCAATTACGCATCGGCTAAAGCCGGAATAATAGCATTTACTAAATCCGCCGCAAAGGAGTATGCTTCAAGAAATATATATGTGAATACAGTAGCCCCAGGATTTATAAGCACTGATATGACAGATAAATTAAATGAAGCTGTTCAGAATAACATAAAAAAAGAAATTCCGCTAAACAGGTTCGGCGTTCCTGAAGATGTGAGCAGTGCAGTTCTTTTTCTGGCTTCTGAACTGTCAAATTATATTACGGGTGCTACAATAGATGTAAACGGCGGAATGTACATGAGATAATATATAATGCTGTTCAACAATGCAGCGAACAGTTGAAGTAATCGGATTAATATTCAGGCAGGCAGTTATTGCAATTAGTCTGCGGTATATTGATGATTGATGGCGGATATGTTAATAATCGTGTTGAGAATAAAATAATATTATATTGTGCATTATGGTCCGCAGAACGGCCATTGTCAATAAAAAAATAAGGAGGTGATTATATAATGTCGGTTGCAGAAAAAGTTAAAGAAACAATAGTTGAACAGCTCGGAGTTACACCGGATGAAGCAACGGATGACGCTTCTTTTGTTGAGGATTTAGGAGCGGATTCTTTGGATACCGTTGAGTTAGTTATGGCGTTTGAGGAAGAGTTCGGTATAGAGATTTCCGATGAGGATGCGGAAAAAATTAAGACTGTAAAAGATGCAGTGTCTTATATAGAAGAGCATACGAAATAATATTACTAAATTTGACTGTTTTACGTTAAAGCGTATTTTAAATATTTATAAAGGTGTTTTTCAATGGAAAAAACTAAGTGCAATAGAAGAGTAGTAATTACAGGTATGTCTATGGTTTCTCCCTTAGGAAATGACCTTAATACTTCATGGGAAGGAATGCTCAGCGGCAGAAGCGGCATAGGACTGATTACCGCTTTTGACACGGCCGAATATACAACTAAGATTGCAGGAGAGGTTAAAAATTTTGAACCGGAAAATTTTATAGATAAAAAAGAAGTTAAAAAGATGGATAGATTTATCCATTACGCTGTTGCATGTTCAAAAATGGCATTAGAAGAATCCGGTTTTAAGGTCAACGAATCTAATGCTCACAGAGTTGGTGTTTGGATAGGCGCAGGAATAGGCGGTCTAATGACCATTGAAAAATATCACACACTTTTATTAGAAAATGGACCTAAAAAAATTTCTCCGTTTTTTATACCTATGCTATTAATAAATTTAGCGCCTGGGCAGGTTTCCATTATGACGGGCGCGAAAGGACCAAATGCCAGCACCGTTTCTGCATGTTCTACGGGGACTAACTCCATAGGAGATGCCTACAAGATAATTGCAAGAGGTGATGCAGATGTTATGATAGCAGGAGGGGCGGAATCTACGATTACTCCTTTATGTATATCAGGTTTTAATGCTATGAAAGCGCTGTCAACCAGAAACGATGAACCCGAAAAAGCGTCCAGACCTTTTGATAAAAATAGGGATGGATTTGTTGTAAGCGAAGGTTCCGGCATAGTTATTTTAGAAGAATTGACTAGTGCACAAAATAGAGGCGCCAAAATATATGCAGAGGTTGTCGGCTATGGATTTTCTTCTGACGCTTATCATCTATCTACCCCCGACCCGAATGCGCAGGGTGCGTTTTATTGCATGAAAAATGCGATAGAAGATGCCGGTATTAATCCTGAGGACGTTGATTATATTAATGCTCACGGCACATCTACATATTATAACGATTTGAACGAAACTAAGGCTATTAAACAGCTCTTTAAAGAACACAGCAAGAAGCTTATGGTAAGTTCGATAAAGTCAATGATAGGACATGCGTTAGGAGCTGCGGGAGGCATAGAAGCAGTGGCAACGGCTATGACTTTGTATTCTGGAAAAGTGCCGCCGACTATAAATTTTGAAGAAGCCGATGAAGAATGCGATCTGGACTATGTACCTAATATTATGAGAAAAGCCGATATAAAATATGCAATATCAAATTCTTTCGGATTTGGCGGAACAAATGCTACCTTAGTTTTAAAAAAATGGGAAGGTAAATAATTAATAATAGGAAAATTATAATGAAAGTATATATTGGTTCCGACCATGCCGGATTTGACCTGAAAGAGTCGGTTAAAAACTATCTTAAAGAAAAAAAAATAGAGTTTATTGATTTAGGCACGGACTCCGCAACCAAAAGTGTTGATTACCCTGATTATGCTAAGAAAGTTGCCGAAGAAACGGCGAAAGACCCAAATTCTATCGGCATTTTAGTATGCGGAACCGGAATAGGTATGTCAATAGCCGCAAATAAGGTTAAGGGTATCCGGGCTGCATTGATTTACGATGAATATACTGCGGAGGTTGCTAAAAAACATAATAATGCAAATGTAATAACTTTTGGCGGCAGAACTATGACGCCTCTCGAAGTAGAAAGATATTTGGATAATTTTTTAAAAACAGAATTTGAAGGCGGCAGGCACCAGCATAGAATAGATGAAATTAATAATATATAATAAATTTACAAGATAAATAATAATAAATATAAATTATAAACTATACAGGTGGACAAAATTGAATGGACAAAATTTAAAAAGTTATGATGCGGAAGTTTACGGCTTCTTGCAGAACGAACTTAAAAGGCAGCAATATTCTATTGAGCTTATTGCATCGGAAAATTTTGTGTCGCAGGCGGTTATGGATGCTCAGGGTTCTATCTTAACAAATAAATACGCCGAGGGTTACCCGGGCAAAAGATATTATGGCGGCTGTGCCAACGTTGACAGCATTGAGCAGCTGGCTATAGACAGATTAAAAAAAATATTTAATGCCGAATACGCCAATGTGCAGCCTCACTCCGGTTCTCAGGCTAATATGGCTATTTTTTATGCATTTTTAAATCCCGGCGATACGGTTCTTGGTATGGATTTATCTCAAGGAGGGCATTTAACGCACGGCAGCCCTGTTAATTTTTCGGGAAAATATTATAAGGTGATTTCTTACGGTGTAAATAAAACGACCGAAGTAATAGATTACGACGAATTAAGAAAAATTGCCAAATCTTGTTCCCCCAAGCTTATCATCGCAGGAGCAAGCGCTTATCCAAGAATAATAGATTTTGCAAAATTCAGGGAAATTGCAGATGAAACAGGCGCATACCTTATGGTTGACATGGCTCATATCGCCGGATTAGTTGCAGCGGAACTTCATCCTAATCCTGTGCCTTATGCGGATTTTGTGACATCAACTACGCACAAAACTTTAAGAGGACCGAGAGGCGGGATAATACTGGCAAAAGAAAAGTATGCAAAGCAGATTAATTCGGCTATTTTTCCCGGTATTCAGGGCGGACCGCTTGAGCATGTCATAGCGGCTAAAGCCGTTTGTTTTAAGGAAGCTCTTTCTAATGAATTTAGAGAATATCAGAGGCAGATTGTTTTTAATGCCGCCGCTCTTGCAGATATTCTTAAAAATAACGGTTTCAGCTTAATTTCCGGCGGTACAGACAATCATTTGATGCTGGTTGATTTTAGAAAATCAGAAATGACGGGAAAAGAAGCCGAGAATTTATTAGATGAGGTCGGAATAACGGTTAATAAAAATAAAATTCCATTTGACGAGAGAACGCCTTTTGTTACAAGCGGCATACGAATAGGTACGCCGGCAGTTACTACAAGAGGGATGAAAGAAGCGGAAATGGTGAAAATAGGTGAACTGATTTCTGAAATTCTGCTGAACCCGGGTGATAATGCTATAAAGCAAAATATAAAAAATGAAGTTATAAATCTTTGCGGAAGATTTCCGCTGTATCAGGGGTATTACGAATAAGAGTTAAAAGAACGTATAGGCTCAATTAGACTCAATTCTCAACTAATAATGCAGCACTTATATTTATACAGCACATATCATATAGCGTATAAGTTTAATAGGAATGCAATTCATCATGTATGCGCTATGTGCAGCCGAGTTTAGATGCTTTTGTCGTACAATTCAATAAGATGCCTTACCGGAATTTCATTTTTGCTGTTTTCTATGTTTTTCTGGTCTTTTAAGGAAAGCATGCATCCGGAACACGAGGTTAATATAACTTCGGGCGAGGCGTCATTTATTTCTTCGAATTTTCTTTTTGTAATATCTTTTGACATAGTATAATGACGCATATTGAACATACCGCCGTTTCCGCAGCAGTAATTATGTTTTAACGGTTTTAGATTTAATCCGCTTATATTATCTATAATACTGCCCGCTTCGCCGATAAGATTTTCATTTTTTGAAACAGGAATAAAATTTGCTGAATTTTTCAAATGGCATGGTATATGAAATACTGCGTCTAATTCTTTGCTTAGCATCCCCTGTTTTATATTTACGCCCCTTTTTTTAAGAATGCCGAAAAACTCCCAGATATCTACCAATTTTCTAGAAAAGTTTAAAACCTCAGTTCTTTCATTTTCTTTTGTTTTATTTTTTTCTTCAGCGCTAAGATATAAAGGATATAATTTATTAATAGAGAAGGAACAGGAAGCGCAGGAAGTCACAATATATTCCAGTTTCTTTTCTTTAAAACTTAAAGCGTTATTTAACGCAAGTTCCTTAAAAGAAGCAATATCCCCGCTTGATATATGAGGCAAGCCGCAGCAAGACTGAGAAAAAGGAACAAAAACAGATATATTATTTTTATTCAATGCGCTAATAGTGCTTTTAGATATTTCAGGATAAATACTATTGAATACGCATCCGCTGAAATAACCGACGTTAATATTTTTAATAACATTATTCGTATTGTGTTCAGCGTTAATATGAACGGATTTTAAATTTTTATCGGCAATACTACTTTCTTCAGCCATATCGCCGGCATCTGAAAAATTTTTTTCAGTAATAAATCTTAAATCTTTATGTAAAATAAATGGCCTTCCGGAAGGCTTCGGAATATTTAAATTTTTGAATTTAAAAATATTTGAAAGTCGCAGACCGGAGGAAAGTATTAATCTTCTATTAGTTTTTAAGGCATTAAGGGCGAAACCGTCCAGAGAAAATCTTTCATTTTTAATTTTGTTAAATTTGTTCTTTTCTTCTATGACTAAAGGACCTGTTTTTACTCCATTTGGGCAAATATCGGCACACCTGCCGCAAAGAAGGCATGTAGACATAGATTGTTCAAATTTTGATATCCTCAGAGGCAATTCATCTTTAACTTCGGATGCAATTAAACGAATACGGCCTCTAGGACTGAAAAATTCATTAAAAGTAGCATTATATGAGGGACAGACAGATAGACATTTTCCGCATTTTACGCAATTTTCAAAACTTTTCAGCGATGTATTTAAAATATTTTCCAATTTTTTTATTTTTAGTTATTATTTTATAGCAAGTCTCTTTTACTTAGTTTTATCAGTTGAGTGAAAATCAATTTATTAATTTTATAGTGCAGATATTAAATTAATATCAGACTAATATTTAATCAAATATTTTGCCGGGATTTAAAATATTATTAGGGTCAAATGATTTTTTTATATTACGCATTAAATTGATATAGTATGAATCAAATTTTAGATTCATAAATTCTTTCTTCATAGTTCCTATCCCATGCTCTCCTGATATAGTACCGCCAAGTTCAACCGTTTTTTTCATAATGTCATACTTAGCTTTTTCGCCGCGCTCAAGCATTGGCGCATCACTTTTATCTAACATTATGTTAACGTGAATATTTCCGTCTCCGAAGTGGCCAAAATTTATAATGGGAACATTATATTGAACTGATATGTTCTTGATATCATGTAAAATCTGTATTATTTTATTTATAGGCACGGCAATATCATTGTTTATCTTGAAATCTCCGAACGCTCTTAATGCCGGTGAAATAGCCTTCCTTGCATCCATAATAGCTTTCTTTTCTTTATCGTTTCCGGCGGCAAACAGCAGAACCGGAGAAAATTTACTTAGTTTGTTTTTGTATAGTTCAATAGCACTCTTAACCTCATCTGCGCTTCCGTCTGCTTCAATTATAAATAAAAAATCACCCTTAAGAGCAATAAAACTGTTTTTAAAATAATCTTTAACGGCAGTTATGGACGAACTATCCATGAATTCCAGCATTGAAGGTCTGCTGTTAAGTTTTAGCAGAGACAGGGCAGCATTAAAACCGTTAGTTGAGTTATCAAAAGAAACAATTAAAAGATTAGATGTTTCCGGTTTAGGCAAAAACTTCAGTATTATTTTTGAAAAAAGGCCTAAAGTGCCTTCCGAACCGACTAACAGCTGCGTCAAATTATAGCCGGCAACATCTTTTATAGTTTTCGAACCTGTATTAATAATTTCTCCGCTTCCGGTTATCACTTCAAGACCATACACGTAATTTTTTGTGACACCGTATTTAACAGCTTTTGGCCCTCCGGCGCATTCCGCTACATTGCCTCCTATGCTGCAAAATTCAAAGCTTGCCGGATCAGGAGGATAAAAATACCCTTTGTCTGCAAGATAATTTTTTAAATCGGCGTTGATAATACCCGGAGCTACGGTTATAAACATGTTTTCTTCATCTAATTCTAAAATACCGGTCATTTTAGCAAATGATACTACCGCACCGCCGCTAATAGGAACGCTTCCGCCGGAAAACCCGCTGCCGGCGCCTCTTCCGACGACAGGAATATTAAATTTATTGCATGCCTTTACAATAGCCGATATCTCAACTTCATTTAACGGAAAGACAACAAAATCCGGCATAGACTCTTTTATCGTAGCATCGTACGAATAGCATAAAAGCTCTTCGCGCTCCGCTAAAACCCTGTCGCTGCCTAAAATATTTTTAAATTCTGTATATATAAGTTTCTTATCCATATCTTATTATTATAGCACAATTTCACCGTCAGGCGATATAAGTAAGGTGACGGCATTTCTGACTTTTGTTATTTCAACGGGGAGAGTGCCTATGAATTCACCGTCGCACTGGCAGTATACCGTGCTGTTTTTTGCCGAATCTGAAGCGTTTATAGTTATTTTTTTTGCTTTCATATAAATTTCGCTATTTTTCATATATTGCTTACTGAATATTATAGATTTAACCATGCACAATAATGTATTGAAACGATTATTTATATTTTTAATTAATCTGACGTTAATATTATCGTCAAAACACGAACTGTTCGGAAAAACTTTAAACGGTCCGCCGTAATATTTAAGGTTCGAAGCAATAACCTGTTTTGCAATGATGTTTTTTTCAGATAAATTTTTATTAGCAGAAAGATTTTCGATACGGCATTTTTCAAAATTCTGGTCTGCTTTTTCAATAAAAGTTTGCCTGTTGTTTGCGGTATTCTTTGATGACGCTGCGTATTCGCATAAATTATTAAGATTATTACCATCATAGAGCAAATTAACTGCAAGGTCTGTAAATTCGTATTTTTTTAAAGTTTTTATAACGCTGTTTATATAGTTAATATATTTGAATATATTATTTTTTTTAGAAATTATTGATTTTTCATTAGCCGTATGCAGTTTGTTTTCGAATTCTTTTACTACATATGCGTCAAAGCCGATACCTGCCATTATTAAAAAAAATCTATCGTTGATTTTTCCTAAATTAACCTTCATAGGCTTATATTTATTTATTATATCATCCAATGCTTTTTTTATATTAAACGGCGTTTTGTTTTCAAGCGCAAAAAGATTAACCGTCCCCATAGGCAAGTGCGCAATAGGGATATCTGTAAAAACTAATTTATTAATTATATGATTAAGGCTTCCGTCTCCTCCTGCAAGAAATATAGCATCATAAGGAGAAAGAAAATTATTATGCGAATTATTTAATTTGTCGTAAAATTCTTTCTCGGTAAGATTAAATATTGTTGTTTTAATATTCATATTATTTAAATAATATTTAATAAAATTTAGTTTTTTAAATGAAAAACGTCCGGAAAACGAATTATATAGTACAATAATATTATGAAATTTCATCTTATATGTTTATGTTTAAATGCGGTATAATAGTAATTAGAATAATTATGATGCCATTATCGCCTAGAGTTTAATAAATTTTAAATAATAAGATTTAATCTGCAAGCTTCAAGTTTATATCAAATTATATCAAATTATATCAAATTATATTAAATTATATCAAATGGTTATGTTAAATTTATTATATATATTCTTTAATGAAAAATTAGTGAATATTAAATTAAATCAATTAAATTAAAAATAAATAAAG
>JAKAFU010000040.1 GCA_021825865.1 bacterium | reverse complement strand
TTCCGATCTACATCATCTTCTTTCATGATGAGATATTCTTTATCGTCTACTTTAATTTCATTGCCGGAATATTTTGCAAATAAAACTAAATCGCCCTCTTTGACTTCAAGGGGTATTTTTTTTCCGTCTTCGGATGTTCTTCCGTTGCCGGTAGCAATAACTTTGCCCTGCATAGGCTTTTCTTTTGCAGCATCAGGTATAAACAAGCCGCTTTTAGTTTTTTCTTCTTCTTGAAGCCTTTCAACAAGTATTCTGTCCTGTAGAGGTTTAACTTTCATAAATGTTCTCTCCTTAATTATTTAAATTAGTTATCTTACTAAAATTACCATAGACTGCATTATTGATTTTTTTGTTACTACGGCGTTTCTTTAAAAAATATATTGTGCAGTATAACTTCAACTATAACTTTTTTCTGCATATGTATTTATATAATATAGCTCAGTATAAATGCCGCTATTCTTAATTTGTTCATAATACCAGAAGTTTTACATTTTAGCACTTAAATATATTGAGTGCTAACTTTTCTCAATATACACTCACTTTTTTGAAAATACAATCACGTAAATTTGCATGATATTGCCATAAAATAGGATAATTCATCTGAATATAATAATATATTGCTATTTTTTTAAGTTTTTCTTAATTTTTCAATATATTATTAAATTTATTATTTTAAAATTGTATTTGAACTCTATGAAATCATTCTTTTTTTTATAAAATAAACCGAAAGATAAAAAAAGATAAGGGAGAAAAGTATAATAATTAATAAATTCATCAGCAGCGGCAGCAAATCAAGATGTCCTAAAAATAACGCTCTGGTAATTTGTACCGTATAATATAAAGGCATTATATAAACAATATATCTGATTATAGCGGGCAGTGCAGAAACAGGGTAAAAAACTCCTGAAAATAGAAACATCGTAGAAATTGCTACTGTAAAATAATATGAAAAAAAATCGTAAGATGGAGCAAACGACGTTATAAATAAAGACAAGGATGCAAATAACAATCCGTTTAAAATAATAACAATAGGAATTAGCAGTATGAAAACAGAAATATACGGTCTGAAAAAAATTAACGATATTAATAACACCGCCAAACCGCTCATAAACGCTTTTGCCGCCGACCATAAGACTTCCCCTGCCACAATTTCTTCAATGCTTACCGGAGTAACTAATATTGCATCAAATATACCTTTTGTAGTCATTCTGGTATACGAGCCGAATGTGCCCTCAAAAGAAGCTGCATACATTGAAGAAGAGGATATTATTCCGGGGATAATGTACAGAAGATAAGGCGTGCCGTTTATGTTATGTATAAATTTTCCTATGCCAAGCCCCAAAGCAGCAAGAAAAAGCAGCGGCTCAATAATATCCCCTATTATACTCGGTTTATAAAACCTGAGCCAGACTCTGAAATTTCTATAAAAAACAGCATAAAATCTAAGACTTATATTGCTATTTATTTCATTAATTGCTTTTAAAATTTTCATTTTTAACTATATCCATAAAAATTTCCTCTAATGACTTCAATCTTTTGTTATTATACGCATCCTCTTTTTTATATGCCGTATTATCCGATGCGCCGTCTATATTTTCATTGTTATTTTTATTCAAAATAGAATCCATAGACCCGTTCAAAACTATTTCTCCACGGTTTAGCAATATGACATTTCTGAATAGTTTCTCTGCTTCATCCATATAATGCGTTGACATTAATATAGTGATACCGCTCTTGTTTAACAATTTTAATTTATTCCATATATTCAGCCTATACTCAGGGTCCAGTCCGATTGTAGGTTCGTCGAGTATTATAATGTCCGGACTATTAATCAAAGCTCTCGCGATAAGCAGTCTTCTCCTATACCCTCCGGATAAGTTAATAACTTTAGAATTTTTCTTTTCGGCAATACTAAAAAAATCCAGCAATTCGGAAGCCCGCCTAAAGGATTCTTTTTTATTAATTCCAAAATACATAGAATATATTATTAAATTTTCAAAAACGCTTAAATCTTCATCAAGATTATCATCCTGAGGAACAACGCCCAATCTTGATTTAATTTTTTTTGCATCATTCACAGGACTTAAACCGAGTATGTCAATACTGCCGGCCGACGGAATCACGACGGAATATAAAATTTTCAAAATTGTAGTTTTTCCGGCTCCGTTTGGACCTATTATGCCAAAAAAATCTCCTCTTTTAATCTTAAATGAGATATTATTGAGGGCTGAAAAATCATTGTAAAACTTGGTTAAATTTTCAACTGAAATAGCGTAATCATTCATAATTATGATGGCAGAAAGCGCCAAATGCTCAAAGACGCGGAAGAGTTATGCCTGTTTGCGATTGATATTTTCCTTTTTTGTCTTTATATGAAACTCTGGGAGACTCTCCTTCGAAAAATAGAAC
Source organism: bacterium (assembly GCA_021825865.1). Classification (GTDB taxonomy): domain Bacteria; phylum SZUA-79; class SZUA-79; order Acidulodesulfobacterales; family Acidulodesulfobacteraceae; genus Acididesulfobacter. Next base: position 12,037 of record JAKAFU010000040.1, on the reverse strand, counting down.
TTGAGCGAGACCCTCATTGGCATATATTTTTGCAGGCAGCGGGGTTGTATTTGAAATTTCAAGAGTAACGTATCCTTCCCATTCAGGTTCAAAAGGAGTAACGTTCACTATTATGCCGCATCTCGCGTAAGTGGATTTGCCGAGACAAATAGTGACTACATTTCTTGGTATTTTAAAATATTCAACAGATCTTCCAAGAGCAAAAGAATTGGGAGGCACAATACATTCTTCGGTGGTTATGTCAACAAATGACTTTGTATCAAAATTTTTAGGGTCAACTATCGTTGTATTAATATTGGTAAAAATTTTGAATTCGTTAGATATCCGCAAATCATATCCAAACGATGAAACGCCGTAAGATATAACACCGTCTCTAACCTGTGCATTCTCAAAAGGAGTTATCATATCATACTCCTTAGCCATTTTTTCAATCCAGATATCGTTCTTAATCATTATAAAAATAACCGCCGATTTAAATTTTTAAAAATCTTAAATCCAAACATCTCCTTGAAAAATACAAATACAGGCAAAACCGGATTTAAGATTCAGATGTAATTATATAATGTTTTTTATCGCTATTTTTATTATTTTACCTGCTACTTATGATTATAACTAATAATTTTTATCTATCTAATATGTTTATGCTAATATGTTTATAACTGTACCTATAAAGCTCATAAATCCATGAAAGCCAATGAAAACTACGATTCTCTGTCAGCCGTACATCTTTTAATAAATTGCATAAATTAAATTAAATTAAATTTTAAGATAGTATCGATAATTTCATCAGGGTCGTCTTTTATCTGTAAAAGAGCAATATCCGAAGGTGATATGTAGCCTTTCTTAAGGGTATTGCTTTTAATCCAATCTATAAGTCCGCTCCAGTAATCGGAACCGTATAATATGACGGGAAAAGGTTTCGTTTTATTTGTTTGAATTAATTCCACCGTTTCAAAAAGTTCATCTAATGTGCCGAATCCGCCCGGCATCATTATATAAGCTGAAGCGTACCTGACGAGCATGACCTTTCTCACAAAAAAATAACGGAACTCAAGTGTAAAATCGGCATACTTATTAATATTCTGCTCTTTAGGAAGTTTAATGTTAAGTCCTACCGAATTGACCTGAAGACCAAACTCATCTTTAGCCTCTTTACATCCCCTGTTTGCGGCTTCCATTACCCCCGGACCGCCGCCGGATATTATGGAATAGCCTTTTAAAGCTAAGCTCTTGGCTAGTTCTTTTGTATTTTTGTAGACATCGCTATTTTCATCAACTCTGGCGCTTCCGTAAATAGTAACTGCCGGACATACCGAAGGAAGAACATCAAATCCGTCCACGAATTCGCCCATGATTCTGAATAGCCGCCACGGTTCACCTTTATTCAGCGAATTGAGTTCATAATCATAATTTTTAGAATTTTCTTTTGTTATAGCCATAAATACTCCTTTTATCATGTATTATGATTAAACCTATCATCTATGCCTGCCATTTATTTTATATCGATTGAAGACATGAAAAAAATATACTTAACGCATAAGATAATGAAAATAATTTAATACGCCTAAAAACGGTAATACGGCAGATGTCAATAAATATAACAAATATATAACAGGCAGCTGCCTGTTAACGAGGACTTACGCTGCCATTTAAGAAAACTGACATACGACAGATAAGCAAGATAGATAACCTAGTTAATTAAATTTTATCTTTATCGTATGCAACTTTTTAATATTATTAATTAAATATTATTAATTAATCAAAATATCTAAATATCTAAATATTTGACAAACAATAAAAATCAATCAATAAATCAATCAATAAATCAATGCAAAATTAGTTAAAATTTAAAATCAGTTTTGTCGGGATGAATTTTTTTTGCTTTTGCTTCGAGCTGTTCCTTGGTTTCTTTATGATTGTCATCAGGAATACAGCAATCAACAGGGCATACTGAAGCACACTGCGGAGAATCATAAAAACCGTGGCATTCAGTACAAAGATCGGGAGCAATAACATAAATATCCCCTTCTGTTATTGCGTCATTTGGACATTCAGGGACGCAAACACCGCACGCGATACATTCATCAGTAATAATTATAGCCATTTAAAACCTCCATAATAATTTTAAATTTAAGTTTCATTTTTTAAAAAACATTACAGCACAAGATTCAAGCCAAACATTTGATACCTAATTATAGCAAATAATTTCATTGAATTAAATAAAAAAATAAGTATATAAAGATACATTAAGTATAATAATACTAATAAACACGTAGATACATAAATGTATTCTGAATGTCCTTTTAATTTTTTAACTTATTTTGCTTCCTATGCCCTTAAATGCCTTAATTCCCAAAAACTTGGAATTTGGACCTAATTCTTCTTCTATCTGTAAAAGTCTGTTGTATTTACATACCCTTTCAGTTCTAGCAGGAGCTCCTGTTTTAATTAATCCTGAATTAACTGCAACAGCTAAATCTGCTATAGTAGTATCTTCTGTCTCTCCTGACCTGTGAGAAATAAGCGCAGTCATATTGTTTTTCTGAGTTAATTGGATGGCATCCATTGTTTCCGACAGCGTTCCTATCTGGTTGAGTTTTATTAAAACCGAGTTTATGGCATGGGCATCAATTGCCTTAGTTATACGCGATATATTTGTAACTGTCAAATCATCGCCGACTACTTGTATTTTATCTCCGAGTTCCTTCATCAGCATACTAAAACCGTTAAAATCATCCTGCGCTAAACCATCCTCAATTGATATTATCGGAAATTTTTCAACGAAACCGGCATACATATCTACCATTTCGGAAGAATCCATGATGGTTTCCCTTCCTGCTTCCTTGAGAGTATATTTACCGTTTGAATAAAACTCGCTGGCCGCAGGGTCTAACGCTATAAATATGTCTTTTCCCGGGGTATAATGAGCTTTTTCTATAGCTTCCAGTATAAGAAGTATAGCTTCTGCATTATTTTGCAGTTCCGGCGCAAATCCGCCTTCATCGCCGACACTGGTGGGCATTTTCCTTTCATCTAAAACCTTCTTTAGTTTTTGATAAACTTCAGCGCCCATCCGAAGGGCTTCGTCAAAATATTTTGCTCCTGCGGGAACTATCATAAATTCCTGAAAATCAAGCAAATTATTAGCATGTTTTCCGCCGTTTATTACATTCATCATGGGAACCGGCAAGATATGAGCATTTACACCGCCTATATACTTGTATAAAGGTATCTCTAATTCTTGAGCGGAAGCAATTGCAACAGCAAGAGAAACACCGAGTATCGCATTGGCTCCAATATTTGATTTATTTGGGGTACCGTCAAGATTTATCATTATGTCGTCGACAAGTCTTTGATTATAGCTGTCTATGCCTGATAACGATTTAGCTATTATATCATTAACGTTTTCTACGGCAGAATGCACAGATTTACCAAAGTATGAAGAATTATCGTTGTCTCTTTTTTCATAAGCTTCATATTCTCCCGTGGATGCTCCTGACGGCACACACGATATGCCCGATATTCCGCTCTCTAAAGAAACTTTCACGCTGATTGTAGGATTGCCCCTGGAATCCAAGATTTGCCTTGCTTTAATTTCTGCAATTTCGCTCATAGTTATCACCTCTTTTTTAATATTTGTCTTAATTAAAATATTTATTTTATTTAATATTTGACGTAATTATTTTTATTTTAATAGTTTTTAGTATTTGTTTTTTTATTTTTATATTATTTTTTTAATATTTATCTTATTTGATTTTTATATTATTTAATATTGAGCTTATTTTTATTTTTATCTTATTTTATTTATTTCATTTATTGCCTTTTTTATTAATAATTCAGTTTTCTTTTTTTCGGCCGATTCTGCGTAAATTCTCAAAACAGGCTCTGTCCCCGAAGGTCTAATTAAAAGCCATGAATTATCTGTATATTCAAATTTATAACCGTCAATCAAGTTAATTGCGGCGATTTTTTCTTTAAACGGTACATTGAAACTATTATTCTTTAGGATTCCTATTAATTTTTCTTTAATATTATTGTCTATGCGGATATCCAATCTTCTATATTCTAAGGGATATTCTTTACCGTAAATATCATGCAATAATTCATTTAAATTTTTTTCACGCATCAGCATAATTTTTAAGAGCATTAAGGAATTAAAAACCCCGTCTCTTTCCGGTATATGAAATTTAATTCCGATGCCTCCCGATTCCTCACCGCCGATAAGGATATCGTTTTCCGGGTTTATCATAAGATTGGCTATGTTTTTAAATCCGATAGGCACTTCATGCAATTTTATTTTATATTTGGTGCATAAATAATCAATCGTTTTTGATACAGACACTGTTTTTACAACTTCTCCCTTAAATCCTTCTTCCAATAAATAGTTTAATAATATAGAAAATATTTTATGAGAATCTATGAAATTTCCTTTATAATCAACGGCGCCTACCCTGTCGGCATCTCCATCTGTTGCAAAACCCACTGCAAATTTATTGTTTGCCCCTGCTTTTTTTACTGCCGCCGAAAGTTTTTTTAAATTTAATTCTATAGGCTCAGGATTAATTCCGGGAAAATTTGGATTGACTGAATTATTTATAGTTCTATGCCGTATAGAAAATTTTTTCAATACTGCGGATATATAACCGATACCCGCTCCGTACATAGGGTCTATTATAATGTCTATATCCTTGGAAATGGAACGGCCGCCTGCAGCTCCTGCATTCCCTAAGTCTATTATTTTTATGATATGGTCTAAATATTTTTTTTTAAAATCAACTTTTATCAATTCTCCTGATTTAATATTATCGCTAAAATAAGTATAAAGCGATGATTCTTTATTCAATAAAATATCATTGGCTATCTCTTCAATTTTTTTAACGTCCGATTCTAACATTGAACCGCCGTAATTATTTTTAAATTTAATACCGTTATACATAAACGCATTGTGACTGGCAGTAATCATAATGCCGCATTCACATAAATTATTTTTTACTGAATAAGATAATACGGGAGAAGGACAAAAAAAATCGGACAGCAAAACGTTAAACCCCATTTTCATAAGGTTTTTAGCACATGATAAAGCAAATTCCTCAGATAAAAAACGGGTATCATAGCCTATTGCAATAGACTGAATATTATTAGTCTGAATATTATTAATATTGCTAAACGCCGCAGATGAGGAAGCATTGCAAGCAATACCGCAGAATAACATATTTTCTTTGCTGTTTATATCATATTTTTCGTTTAAAATGTTGTTTTTTGCTGTATGGCTGCGGCTATTACCTTTGGCGTTAATATCCGACTTATTTTTTTTTAACAAATATAATCCTAATGCTGCAGAAATAATACTGATTTTATCAAAATCAAAATTATCGGCTATAATACCTCTAAAACCATCGGTTCCAAAATTGATTTTAATAGGAGCGTCTTTTATTAGATTGGAGATATTAGAAGATTTCAAATTATCCATCATTATTTATAAAATTATTTTCTCTTATTATTATAATTTTATATAAAAAAATCAAGATTTTTTTTGTTTAGATATTATTATATCATTTTGTCAAATATGAAGAATAAACATATTTATAGGAATATTTACAGGATTTCAATCAGGCAGCAGAAGAGATATAAGCTCCAATTTTTTAGTAACGGAAAAAAATAATCAAGAACACATTTTTTAATAAAAAGTAAATATTTTTTAGCAGTGAAAATCATCAGGGAGGTTTAAAATAAAGGCTTGAAATATCTTGATTTTTAAATGGTGTGTCCGGCGGGATTCGAACCCGCTGCCTCAGGAGTCGGAGTCCTGCGCTCTATCCAGATGAGCTACGGACACAAGTTGGAAATTATAAGATTGTCTTTTGCTAAAATAATATTGAAGCGCCGCATGAGCTACTGACACAAGTTAAAAATTATAGCCGCAATTTACTTTGGCTTCCACCGTCAATCTATAATCTATAAATCAATTCAGGTGTTTTCTTGTTTTATGATATAATAATAATTATAATATATTATAATATATTATAATTATTTAAGAATAATCTAAATTGAACAGTTTCATTATAACATTAAAATAAAATAATGCTAAATAATTTTCAAATGGCTATTTTTACAGAAAACATAATAAAGAAACTATCCGACAATGCTATAGTTTTATCCGGTTTTATAGAAAACAATCTGGAAAAAGACCTTAATTCTATTATTAATAATAAATTCAACATAGTTGATTCAGAATTTGGTATGGATGATATTAAAGATAATATTATAACAGAACTTAATAATGAAATTTATAAGCTGATTATAGGAGTCATAACCAACAAAGCGTTACTGCAATCAAAAGATGAAAACAAGCTTTATATTTATGAAAATGTACTTAAATTTGGTCCATTTTGCAATTCAATGCAAAATATTTACACATTAAATCTTTTAATAAAACTTAATATTAAAAATATATCCATGTATCCCGCCCTAAAAAAACAGTCTTATATTCCGGAACTTGCGCTAATGATAAGTTCAATAGTTAAAAATACTATAGATATATTCTATGCCTTGTTAAATTTTAATAATAACAACCGCGAATTATACGGAAATAAAATCAATGATAAAGTTTATAAACAGCAAATACTCAAAAAAACATGGCAGGAGGTAAAGAACATTGATTTCATTTGTGATAAAATAATAAAAGATCTCTCAACCGTGGAATCTCACGCATATGGATATGATGTCAAAAGCCAAATTATATATTATTCATTAATAGTTTCTTATTTAAGAGAGATTGCGATATTCTCATACAGAATCATTGAAAATGCCGTATCATAATTCTCATACAGAATCATTGAAAATGCCGTATCATAATTTATTTTTAATAAATAAATGCCGGCATTTATATTTAATTTCACTATTATACTATATATTATATAATATATAATGCAAATATACATAAATATAAAAATTGCTCTACTGCTCTAATAATAATCTGACTAAGAACTATCGATAACAAAAATAGCTTAAAATTAAACAGGTTATTGTTTTTATATTCACTCTGTCATTATTTTATAAAATATTTTATATTAACGCTGCTATATAATTTTTAATTTTAATACATAAAAATTAATATGAATATATTGTCTATAAATTCCGGAAGTTCCTCTGTAAAATTCGCTTATTTTAAGTATACTGAAAAAAAATCTCAACTAATTAATAATAATAAAAAGACTGATAAAAGCAATTATAAAAGCATTTATGATATAAATTTCATAAATAAAATTAAAACAAGCGGTAAAAATAATAAAAAAGAATCTCTATATAGAAACGACGCAACGGACGGCGTCACTTCAGAATTACCGATACTGCTTTCGCTTAACAGATTATATGACGGAGAGATAGAAGAAATAGGGACATCTTTTTCTTCATACTATTATGAAAATGCAGACGGCAAAAAAAGCGGCAAAACAAATTTTGCAAATCATCATGACGCATTATTTTTTATAATTAATAAATTAATATACAAAAATATAAATATAAATAATAAAGATGAAAAAATTGATATAGTAGTACACAGATTTGTTCACGGAGGCAATGTTTTTATTAAGCCTCTTATAATTAAACCGACTGCGATTTTAAATAAAAACGAGCGGTTAAAAAACATAAAAGATAGCGTTTTTAATTCTAAATTAGCACAGAATACCACGCTGCCTTCTCAACGCAATACGCAAAGCGCTGAAATAACTAAAGCAAAAAATGCCGATGACAATAACAATAACGACAATAATAATGATGATGATTACAATGACAATGACAACAATAAATATGGTTATGATACCGGATTATATATAAATTTTCCTGATTTAAAAAAATTAGCCGGACTTAACGAACTTGCTCCTCTTCATAACCCGTCAAATTTACTTGGGCTTAAAACTGCAATAAAACTCATACCTGAAGCAGCCGAGATATGCATATTCGATACGTCTTTTCATTCTGCAATTCCAGATTATGCTTCAATATATCCTCTTCCGATAGAATATTACGAGCAGCACAATATAAAAAAATATGGATTTCACGGCATTTCTTATGCTTTTATCTCTAATATTCTGAAACTTTCCGGATATAAATTTAAAAAAATGATACTTTGCCATCTTGGAAACGGGGCAAGTATTGCTGCGGTTAAAAATGGTAAATCTATAGACACGTCAATGGGCTATACGCCTTTAGAAGGATTAATGATGGGAACAAGAACAGGCGATATCGATCCGTCTTTATCTTTTATTTTAAAAAATAAATTAAAATTCTCTGAGGAAGAGCTGTATAATATTTACAACAAAAAAAGCGGACTGCTTGGAATTTCTCAGAAAACCTATGATGTAAAAGAACTTTTGAAGAATTCCGATTATAATTCAAAATTAGCGATTAAAATGTTTTGTTACAGGATTATAAAATATATAGGAGCATATTCTGCCGCGCTAAACGGCATAGATGCGCTAATTTTTTCAGGAGGTATAGGTGAAAATTCATCGTTTATCAGGCAAGAAATATGTAAAAATCTTTCATTCTTAGGCATAAAACTTAATAAATCGAAAAATAACGGCGTAACAAAAATTTTCGGCAGCGTATCTAAATTGCAATCATTAAATATTGCAAATTCAATAATAAAACTAAGTTCAGGCAAATGTACCGTTCTTGCCGTTAAAACTGACGAAGAATTAATGATGGCAGAAAATGCGTTAAAAATTCTAAAAATTAAATAAAATCAACTGTTCGGTGGATTAAAAATGTTAAAAAAATTAAACGAAATCCTTGATAATGCAAAAAAAATAAACCCTAAAAGAACTGCCGTAGTCGGCAGCGCTGATGAGTTAACGCTTTTAGGGGTTAAAGAAGCGTTCGACGCAGGATTAATAATACCCACCCTTATAGGCAATTATAATCATATAAAAAAAATTGCCGAAAAAATAAAACTGCCTGTTGATAAAGATAATATTGAAATTATAAATTCAGAAACCGACGAATATTCTGCTAAAATCGCATGTGAGCTTGCTAAAAATAAAAAAATAGACGTACTTATGAAAGGACATATTCATACGGATATATTAATGCATGCCGTAATATCCCTAGAAAATGGTCTTAGGACCAATAGACTTATAAGCCATCTGTTTTTAATGGAAATAAAAACATACAAAAAACTGCTGATAATAACAGATGCTGCAATCAACATAAGCCCGAATCTTTCCGAAAAAGCTCAAATACTTCAAAATGCAATTGATTTTGCAATTATTTTAGGCATTAAAATTCCTAAGGCAGCTATTCTATCGGCAACTGAAGAAATTAATCCTAAAATGCAGTCAACAATAGACGCGGCATTGCTCAGCAAAATGGCCGAAAGAGGGCAGATTAAAAACGGAATAGTAGACGGTCCTCTTGCATTTGACAATGTTATATCAAAAGAAGCGGCTTTAGAAAAAGGTATCAAAAGTTCCGTATCCGGCGATGCAGATATTATTCTTGTACCAAATATAGAATCAGGAAATATTTTATTTAAAGATTTGGAATACCTTGCAGGAGCTACCGTCGCAGGAATTGTTGTAGGAGCAGCCGTGCCGGTTATATTAACTTCAAGGTCTGACCCCCCGAAAGCCAGGTTATATTCTGCCGCTATGGCAATTATAGCTTCTAATGATTATAAATCTTTCTTAAATTATCATTTATTTTAACATTTATATTAAGACTTATATTAACACTTATTTTAATAATGAGTTTTGTTTGTTATTCTCATAAACGCGAAATTTGTTATAGAATTTTATAGGGTTAAAGAATTGTAAGATAAAAAATAGTATGAAATTTGTTATAGAATTGTAAAATAAAAAATAGTACAATGTTGTAATAATTTTGTAATTTCAAATAATAGAAAAACTATAAAAAGCTGCAAACTCATAGTATAAATATTTTATACATTATAAATATTTTATTAAATATAAAAACTGCTTACTTTAGTTAAACACAAAGTTATTCTGCTGCCGCTAATAGGCTATATTGGCTGTAATTATTGTAAGTACTTATTTAATTAATTGTAATTAATTATACCGTTTATCGGTACATTTGGGGGGGACAATAATATATTATGAAAAGCAATTTTGCAAGCAATAATAGTACTATTAAAAAAAATAGTATCTTATATACTAATAAAAATGCTAATAAACATATTAATGCCGTATTAAAAAGAGGGCTGATAATCATATTTGCAATTATAGCTCTTTTTTTTCTTGCCATATCTTTTATTCAAGATAATTCTATGCTGACCGTCGCAGTAATTATCATTGCTATTGTGTATTATGCTAATATTTTTATTGCTAATAAAATAACTGAATCAAAAGCAAATAAAATTAATGTTTTTTTAAATGATTTTTTAACTGAAAATAAAGATTTAAGAAAACGGCTGCCTCACGTTGATTTGTATAATATAGACCGTGAAATTAATAGTCTGTTTGATTATCTTTATAATACATTCCAGAAAGCTCTGGATTCTACAAACATTGTTGCAGTCGATGCAAATATTGAAAGCGCTTCAATGGACAAGATATATAAAGAAAATGAATCGCTATCGGGACAGGTTGCTTCTATTTCCAGCGCAATTGACGAAATTAGCATGTCTCACAAAGAAATGACCAAAAGCGCCAAAGATTCACAAAAATCCTCCAAAACTTCTCTTGAAAGAGCAAATAAAGGGAATGTAATGATAGAAAATATTATAAACGAAATAAGAACGGTATCAGATTCTATCGAAAATCTTAACGTTACTATGACTGAACTTGATAAAAGGTCAAAGGAGATAGGGGACGTTATATCGCTGATAAGCGATATAGCCGACCAGACAAATTTGCTGGCATTAAACGCTGCAATAGAAGCAGCCAGAGCCGGAGAACAGGGCAGGGGCTTCGCCGTGGTTGCCGACGAGGTTAAAAAATTAGCCGAAAGAACCAGCAAATCAACCTCCGATACGAGAAAAATAATAGAAAGCCTGTTCCAAGAAACCTCAAAAACTGTTCAAGCTATTAAGGACGTAGTAGAAAACGTAAAAACAATAAATTCAGAATCTATGCAGGCAGAAGAATTATTTAATAATATAATGAAGGCTGCAAGCGAAGAGAAAAACAGCATAGATTTAATATCTTCCTCTGCCGAACAATTAGAAATTGCAGTAACGGAAGTAGAAAAAAATCTTACTATAGTTCAAAAGGTCTCTGCAAACACGACAGAGGCTGCAAAAAAATCAAAAACAATAAGTTCATCACTGGCAAAATCTTCCAATCTTTTAAAAGTCGAACTATGCTCCCTAAAATTAGATCTTTTCGGTATAGTTCCATTAGAAAGCGCATTGGTTATGAAGAAGAAATTTGAGCCGCTAATAACTTATTTAAACAAATCTTTAAACTTGCGATACAGCAGTTTAGTAGCGGTTACATATGAAGATTCTATTGAAGAAATAGGTACGAATAAAGTATCTTTTGCATATATGACGCCATCAACATATATAGAGGCAAGAAAAAAGTACAGAGTAGAACCTCTTGCATATGCAATAAAAAATGGCTCTCCCACTTACAGAAGCGTTTTTGTCGTACCGATAAATTCTAATATAAATTCTCTGCAGGATTTGAATTCAAAAAAGATAGCATTCGGCTCTAAAATGTCGACAGGTTCTTCGCTAATTCCAAAAGCTATGCTTAAAGCTGCGGGGATTGAACTTATATCTCTTTCCGCCTACGATTATCTCGGTTCTCATGACAATGTGGCAAACGCTGTGATAGAAGGAGAATATGATGCGGGGGCATTAATGGACTCGGCAGCGGAAGATTTTAAAGATTCTTTAAAAATTATAGCTTATTCCGACCCCATACCTCAATTTCCTATTTGCGCCTCTGCCGGTATTGATGAGGATTTAAAATTAAAAATAAAAGATGCTATTTTAAATATTAAAGACAGGACTATACTGCAATCTATCGACAGGGATTATACAGCATTCATTGAAGCAAATAACAGTGATTTT
>JAKAFU010000069.1 GCA_021825865.1 bacterium | reverse complement strand
CCTTGCAGAAGGCTCTATTTGCCGCTGGGAAATATTATTGAAGAAGGTTTCTTTAAAATATGGTATGGTTCAAAAATTTTATGGAGCATAAGAAATAAGAAAAATATTTCTGATAATAGCAGTGCTCGTCCGCAATCTGCATGTTCGGATATTAATTGTTCTCATTTTAAAAGATGCGGAGGATGTAAAGCTATAAGCTATTATTATCATGGAAATATACACGAAAAAGATCCTCAATGCTGGCTTAACTGATTTTAAAAAAATATGATTATTTAGTACTATTAATCAAGAGGCGGTCTGCTGATTATGAATGTTAAATATAAACTTTTGCCCCAATATATTCTGCATAATGACGGGACGGACAAATATTTGCTTTTTGATACACAGACAGGCGACATATATAAATTAAATGCCGTGTCATTTAATATCTTATCTCTTTGCAGCGGCGAATACACAAGCGATGAAATAAAAAATAAAATCTTAAAAATGTTTGATGTTACTTTAGATATTTTAAGTAAAGATTTTAATGATATTATTGCAAAATTTATAAATGAAAATATAATCTCTTAAAACTCTTAAAATAAAATAAAAATGTTTTTTTAGGATTAATGAATTTTTTTATAGTAAAAGGAACCGGCTGCTGCCTTATTTTTAAATGTTTTGTAAGTTGCCGCAAAAATTTAATAATCGCTCAAATTATTTTTTAATTTTTATTAACATTACGTCAATTAAAATTAAGGAGGTGAAAAAAACATGAAGACCAATTACGAAAAACCGCTGTTGGAAAATCTGGATGCCGAAGAGTTTTATTTAACTTTAATGGAAAACTATGGAATTAACGATTCGTGCTATTCTTGAAAATCCTGCAAATGAAATGTGCAGTTGGCACATATGAATTAAGCGTCTTATTCTTGAAATATTATAAAAAATATAAAAAGAAAAAGGCGCTTATTTTATTTATCTTTTTAATTTTAATTAATTATTTTGTATTGACTTTAAATGTTGCATAATTATTGCAGTAATAGTTTGGTTTAATTTTTATAAGATAAAATAGTTATCTTATCTAATCTTATCTTATCCTATCTTATCTTTTATATTGTTCTGTCTATTATTTTTTGTAAATCTTTTATATCTTTTCTTGCGTTAATTTCAAAATTATTATCAATATTTATATTATTTTTTGCGGCTATTTCATCAAGCCTGATTTTATACTTATTTTTAACGGCTATGTTTATAAGCATATCGCAAAATATAAAATTTTTCGGCAAAATACTTCCATGTATATATGTGCCGTAGAAATTATTAGCGATAGCTCCCTCGCTTTTATCTGTACCGTTATTGCCGTATCCTGCCAACACTTTTCCGAAACCCTGCTGCGATTCCGATAAGTATGTTCTTCCTCCGTGGTTTTCAAACCCGACAATTGTAATATCGCCGAAAATAGAGGCTATATTTCCGGTTAATCTGGGTTTCTTCGGTTCAGCTATCGTATATCCGTTGAAAATAGAAATGCCTTCGATTATTTTATTATCCGCAGCTTTGTAGTAATCTAGCAAAAGCTGATATCCTCCGCAAATTGAAAGCATTATTTTGCCTGCATCCTTAGCATCTTTAAGCTCATTTTTCTTGTTAACTGTCAAATCTTTATAAATCAAAGCCTGCTCGGAATCCTGTCCTCCGCCGATGAACATAATGTCGGTTTTGTTTATGTCTATTTTTTCGCCTACAGTAGCCGATTTGATGTTAACATTTATTCCATATAATGAAGCTCTATATCTAAAATATAAAATATTTCCTCTGTCCCCATATATATTCATAATTTCAGGATAGAGGTCAACGGCGTTTAAATTTAACTTTAGTGAATGATTATTCATTTTTTATATAGGTATAATTTGCTAAAATTAGACGGAAAGAAGGTCTGAATTTTGTTTTAATTTATCATTGATAATTGCCCGTAATTTTTTAATATTTTTTCATTTAGTCTGTTTATTTGTTTAATAAATTATAATATTTTGATAATATTGTACTAACCGTTATGCTATAATTAGTTTAATTCTATTAATAAGTCGAAATTGTATTAATTATAGCATAATTCTATGTTTTAAATTAAATTAAATAAATTAAATTGTTTATTGCATAATATAATTAAATATAAATTATAAGTTTTAAATTATAAATATCAATATCAATATCATAAATATAAATATTATACGCATACTTATATTTATAGATATAACTTAAACATCTAAATATTATACACATCCTTATAGATATAACTTTAATGAAATAACAGAATAAAAAATAAAAATAATTAAAAAGGGAAAATAATCATGAAGCTGATACACGCCGCCGTAAAAACTGCAAATCTAAACAAATCGTTAGCCTTCTATACCGATATATTAAACATGAAAATTAAAGAAAAAAAATATATTGAAGCGCATAAAACAACGCTGGTCTTTTTGCAAGATGATGAATCAAAATTTGAAATAGAACTTATCTATGATGCAACTTCCGTACATATAAACGGCGCCGATTGCAGCTTTGCCCATTTTGCTTTTATGACTGATAATATAGACAGAGATTTTATTGCCATAAAAGAAAAAGGCGCTGCAATTATGCGCGAACCTTTTTATTCGCTTGATAAGAGTATGAAATTAGCATTTATTAAAGACCCTGATGATAATATAGTAGAACTGATACAATACTTTAACTTATAAAAATAAAAAAAACGCCTTATTTTGTACCTTATTTTGTATTTTATTTTTTTATTTCACTGCCTTTGCGCTATAATTAATATTGTTATATTTAACTTTTACTATAGTATCAAGTCCGCCCCTTGATTCAAATTTTGCTTCAATTTCCATATATTGAGGTTTCAATAAGTTAGTCAAATCGTTTAATATTCTGTTTACGGCATGTTCCTGAAGTATCCCTACGTTCCGAAAAGACAGCAGATAATATTTTAGCGACTTCATTTCAACAAGACTGCTGTTCGGGATATATTTTATATTAAGTTCTGCCGTATCCGGAAGCCCGCTCCACGGACAGACTGAAGTAAATTCTTTTGTTCCGATGTTTACTTCGGTTCCGCTCTGAGGGTAATCGAAAGGAATTGTTTCTAAAACTTTTACGTCTATACCCGCTTCGGTTTTAATATCAAATCTTTTTTCTTTATATTTATTATCATCATAGTGATTGTACTGCTCGTATAAATCAGACATAATATTATAGTCCCCTTTAAAATAAAATAACCGGCAGCATATTATTTATCAGACAGCATGGTGTTAGCGCGTCCGCTTAAGTAAGTCGGCTGACGTACAATAAATTATTAATTATAGTTTATTGATTGTAATGGTAAATATTTCCGTACATATAATTCATTTTTTTGTTTGATAATATGCGATTTTTCATTTAAGATATGTATA
>JAKAFU010000006.1 GCA_021825865.1 bacterium | reverse complement strand
ATAATTCGGCAATCTACTTTAACCGGTTTTATTGAGCCGACCGGCTCAATTTCATGTTCCTGTATCACTCTCAAAAGTTTTACCTGAAGACTAAAATTCATATCGCCTATTTCGTCAAGAAAGATTGTAGATTGATTAGCCAATTCAAATCTTCCGGGTTTATCGGCATAAGCGCCCGTAAAAGCTCCTTTTTTGTAGCCGAATAATTCGCTTTCTAATAACTCTCCGGGCACAGCGCCGCAGTTGACAGGCACAATATTTTTTTTATTTCTTTTAGATTTTTGGTGAATTAATTTTGCTATAAGTTCTTTGCCTGTTCCAGATTCCCCGGTTATTAGGACATTGCTGTCGGAAAGAGCGATTTTCTCTATGCCGTCTATAATTTTTTTTAATTTAGGAGAAATACCGTATATATTTTCTTCTAATTCTGTGTTAATATCTTTTAAAAGGGAAGATTCTATATCTATAAATGCATTGCCGTTTTTCTTTTTGAAAATTTTAGAATCTACAAAGTTTTCAAATTTAATTTGGCCGGTATTTTCCGGATACAGAACATGGTCTATTTTATATTTTATAAGCTCTAAAATATTTTTTTCGGATAAATCATAGATATGTTCAATATATGCAAAAATATTAATATTTCTTTTAGGACCTATTTTTGCAATATGAGAAATATTGAGCGGATTATACTGAAAAATAATATAAGTCGGATTTTCAAAATGTTTTGGAAGTTCGCCGCAATTTTTAAGCAGTTTTATTTTATCTGCCGGTAATGTTTTTAAAAGAGCTTTTTTTATAAAATTTTTGGTTTCTTCTTTTTGCGTAACTACATACGCAAGGTATTGAAAAACATTCTCTGTTTTACTGCCGCGCGTCATTTTTAATTTATAATTGAAGTTAAAGGTATTATGTATTATGATTACAGTAATAATTGACGGATATAATTTTATATTTAATTCTTATTTCAAAATAAACGTAAAATCTGAAAAATTACAGGAATTACGGAATAACACTATTATCTTGCTATCAAGATATTATAATGTAAAAAAAAATAAAGTGATAGTTGTTTTTGACGGTTATTTGACGCAGGAACCTTTTGAGTCAAAATACAACATAGGAAATATTGAAGTAATCTATTCAAAAAGAGGTGAAAAAGCCGATGCCGTAATAATGCGGATAGCGGAAAATATCAGGAATTCATTAGTAGTCACCAATGATAATGAAATTAAAAGATATGTTGAAAGATTAGATAATGTTTCAAGTGTAAGCCCAGAAGAATTTAAAATTATAATTAATAATATTATCAATGAAGAGAAAGACGAAGGTAATTATTCTAACGATTATGATTTTACGGATGACGAAGATGATGATTTTTTCAGCGGGACGGAGCGCGCAAAGAATACCAAGAAAAAAGGTAATCCGCATAGACTCTCTAAAAAAGAAAGACTGAAGATGCGAAAGATTAAAAAACTTTAAAATCCTTTTATGTATTATTTATTATTAGTCGGGAATAATTTTATTGAAAGCTTTTTCTATCTGATTCAGCTGAGTTTCTATTCCGGCGTCTATTTCCCCGAAATCTGTCTTAATAAAAGTATTTCCCGGCAGCAGATTAGGGTCTGACATAAACGAAATTTTAGATTGTTTATTTTTTGACAGTGTTTCTGCCGTTTCAGAATTTTTACTGAATGAATTGTAATCGGAAGGATTCAAATATATAATAATATTAGTAGAATCTGCAGCTTTATTCAAGACGGCGGATATTGTGCTTTTTAAAAAATCATTATCGGACAAAACTGCGGAGTTGACTATTTTTTCGGCAATTTTTAAAGATAGTTCAATAGTTTCTTTTTTAACATCATTGTATAAAACATTTTTAAATTGACCAATGTCTGCTGCAACTTGTGTCATATTTTTGACTTCTTTTGCTAAAGATTGAAGGGCTTCTGTTTTACCTGTCTTAAAACCTTCAGCATATCCGTTGGCTTTGTTTTCTTTAAATATTATTTCACTCTTATCTTCAATTGTTTTATTTAATTTCTTTTTATAGCTTTCTATATGATTTAAAATAAATTTCTGAATTACCGGTGGAACGGCTTCAAGAGCATTAAGCAATTCTGCATCTTCTTCGATATTCCCGCTTTTGATGACATTCGCTAAAATAATTTTAGAACCGTCGTATATCGTATCGCTTTCTAAATTTACCTCAAAATTTCTTATAACGTTTGACATATTTTTTTTACTTTAAAATTGATATGAATGAATATAAATATAA
Organism: bacterium; assembly: GCA_021825865.1. Lineage (GTDB taxonomy): Bacteria > SZUA-79 > SZUA-79 > Acidulodesulfobacterales > Acidulodesulfobacteraceae > Acididesulfobacter. The sequence goes on along the minus strand of JAKAFU010000006.1, from coordinate 61,494 downwards.
ACACCTCAATAAAACTAAATGTGCAATTTTTCTCTATTGTTTACTTTAAAATTAATATGAATAAATATAAATATAAACAGACAAGTAAAACTAAACGTACAATTTTTCTCTAAGTTTGCGATATGTCCGCGATGCTTAACAGATATTTAATATACGCAAACATATCTGCAATATTTAATATATATAAAAAGATATATATATAAAAAAGATTTTTTATACAAGTTTTTCGCTTTCCGATTTTACCGCAATGCTTATTTTGCCTTCGTCTTCTAATCTTCTTGCAATTTTTAATATTTCATGCTGAACTTTTTCAACTTCGGAAAGTTTTTTCGGCCCCATAGCTTCAAGGTCGTCAATTATCATTTCCTGCGCTCTTTTTGAAACATTTGCAAGAATTTTCTCTTTTACTTCGTCGGACGCTGCTTTGAGAGCCATAACTATCTGGTCATGAGAAATTTCACGCAGGATAACCTGCATAGATTTATCGTCAACTTCGGCAAGGTCGTCAAAGGTGAACATCAGTTCTCTTATTTTTTCAGCCTCTTCTTTGTCAAGTTTTTCGATATCGTTCATAATAGGTTCTTCAATAGATTTATCCATATTATTAAGTATCTCTGCTACTATTTTAACGCCTCCGACTAATTTGCTCTGGGTAGAACCGGCAGATTTCAGCTGCTCCTGAAGTACTTCGTCAAGGTCTTTTATAACGCCGGGCGGGATTCTTTCCAGTTTAGACAGTCTGAAAACCACTTGGGACCTTACTGATGCGGGAAGCTGGGTCAAAACTGCCGCAGCCTGCATCGGTTCAAGATGTCCCAGTATAAGCGCGACGGTTTGAGGATGTTCATTTCTGACAAAATCGGCTATAACGTGGGGGTCGAGCCATTTTAACGTCTCTAAACCTTCTTCTTCTATGGGACCGTGTAAATTATCCAAAACTTTTTTAGCTTTCTCAGGGTCAAGCGACTTTGCAATTAAATTTTTTACGTAATCGTCGGCTTTAATAACTAAATCCACATTTCCGAAATTTGAATTAAAATCTTTAAGTATAGCATCAGAATCCTCTTTGGAAATGGGCGGAAGCTGATTCATATATTTTGTTATTTTTTGAATTTCAACGAGGTCTAATTTCTTAAATATCTCTGATGCGGCATCTTCGCCTATTGAAACAAGAAACGCTGCGGCTTTTTCAGGTCCTACAAATTTTTTTGCCATATTCATACTTCCCTTCCATTTTCTCTTAAAAGGGTTTTAACATAATTAGTAGCTGATTCAGGGTCTGTGTGAACAATATTGACCGCCACTTCTTTTAGAGTAGGTTCCGGTTTAGGCGGTTCCTGTTCTTTAAGCTGGGCTATTGCTTCACCCCTGCGGTCTTCCAAGCTTTCTTTTTCTTCTTTGTGCTTATATGCCGTAATGTAGCTTATGAGCGGTTTTAAAACCAATAATATCAAGAGAAGTACAGCTATAAGTATTACAAAATATTTTATGAGCTCCATTAAATGTGATTTGATTATTGTTACAAATGTTTTTTTAGGCGGAGCCGGAATATACTGCGATACCTTTTTAAAAGGCATATTTGCAACTATAACCTTATCTTTAGCCAACTTTGAATAGCCGATTGCGGTTTTTACTATATTTTTAAATAATGCAATCTGGCTTGCAGGTCTAGGCGTATATTTTGCCGTGATTTTCCCTGCTTTATTTTTTATTTTTATATATGTTCCGTTGACTAAGACAGAGGCGTCAATCTTCTTAATAGTTCCTACAGGATAAGAAATTTTTTCTATCTTTTTTGAGACATCATAATTTGTAATTACTTTTTTTACATTATTTTTTTTAGGCGTCATAACCGGAATAGGTATTTTCCCCGGCGGCAGGTTTGATTTTGCGCCCGGCACACCTTTAGGTTTAACAGCTCCTACGGAAGACGATTTGTAAGTTTCCTGAGATGCGATGGCAGTTGTGTTAGGATTGTATGTTTCTTTGGATTCTACTTTTTTTGAAAAATTAACTTTGACAAATACTTTAGATACAACATTGCCGTTTCCGACAACCGGCACGAGCATGTTGTCAATTTTGTTTTCAAGGCTGCGCTCTACTTTTTTTACGTAACTAAGCTGATAAGTAGAATAAACAAAATTTTTTCTGTGCGGCAGAGAAAGTATTTTGCCTTTGGTATCTACTATCGTAATATTTTTTGATTTCAATCCTTGAACGGAACTGGCGACAAGATGTAAAATACCTTGAATTTCCTGTCTGCTCAGGCTTGTTCCGGGACGCAGTTTGATGATAACGGAGGCTTTTGCGGGGATTCTCCTTGTGACAAAAACGGAATGGCGCGGCAGTACGATAATGACTCTTGAATATTTTACCTGATTAAGTTCGTTTATAGTTCGTTCAAGTTCCCCCTGTAAAGCCCGCTGATATTCAACATGCTGAATAAAATCCGTCATGCCTATCTGATATTTGTCAAATATAGAAAATCCGACGCCTTCCTGTCTGGGCAGCCCTGCCGAAGCAAGTTTCAGTCTTGTAAGATAAACCTTGTTTTTAGGAACTAAAATAGTTTTGCCCCGGTCTGCCAGTTTATAAGGTATTGCATAGGTGTGTAATTTATTTATTATAGCCGATGCGCTGGATGAATTAAGGTTAGAAAATAAAACACGGTATTTAGGCGCAGAAGCATACATAGCCATAAAATAAATAGCGGCTAAAACTCCGGCTATAAGAACCGCAAATATAATTTTGCGCTCTATTGACAGGTCTGTATAAAATTTTTTAAATTGTGCTCCGAAATCTTTAGCTGTAGCTGCCATTTATCGCATTTGTTATATAATAAGATAATCAATGATTGACATGCTCCCCATGCCTAAAGGCAGGGATGAGCTTCGCTGTACTTCGTTTCCGGTATTGACGGCAGATGCGGAGCTGATCCGTCTGATTCTGCTTACTCCGAGAGAAGATGTTCCTTCTCTAGAAAACTTTTTATATAATCCCTGTAAATTTTTAATTATAATTTGAGCTTCTAACTAATTACCGTTTCTTCACGTGTCAGCTGAAAACTGTAAATCTTTAATTATAAATTGAGCTTTCTTTTATTTCATTTTTTCTTTTTTTAATTCCTTCAATTTCTTTTATTTCTTTAAATTTAATTTAGTTATTTAAATAATGCATTGTCTAAATTATCTGACTAAACCTGCATATCCATAACGGTATTGTAAGCTGTAATTATTTTATTTCTCATCTGCATCATAAGTTCGAAAGAATCATTTGCCTTCTCCATATCAATCATAGCTTGGTGTATGTTCGAAGATTTTCCGGTAGCAATCATTTCTGCCTGTTTATTAGCCTCTACTTGAGAACCGTTGACCTTGTCTATATATCCGGAAAGAGTATTTGCAAAACTTTCTGAACCGCTGCCGGCAGAAGACGAAGATGCCGGCGAAGCAGAATTTGTTATACTATCAGGATTTAATTCTTTAATGGAATTAATATTTATGCTATTTATAGGAATTGTCATAAAAACACCTCTAATTTAAATTTTTACCGGCTCGTTTATTATTTATTCAGATATAACATTGCTTACGTCTATTGTTTATATTTATTTAAATATACCATTCATAACATTCATATCTAAAGTATTTTATAAATTATTTTATCAAGTGTCAAATTATTAACATAAAAAATAATCTTTATTTTATTTATTTTAATTTAATAAGCAAATATTAAGTTTCAAATATAAAAAAATAAATATCAAAAAAATTTACACTTTGCTTACATTTTAACTTTACTTACGCTTTACATAGACAAATTTTAAGCTTCAAATATAAAAAAATAATTATCAAAAAATAAACTTACATTAAATAAACTTACATTTTTTGTCTTTTAAAAATATTAAATATTAATCTGTTATTCAAACGTTAACTTTAAATCTTTTTTAAATCTTTAAAGATGCCTGAGACATCGCTTTAGATTCGGCTATAACCTGAGAATCCGCCTGATACGCCCGTGTTGCAGAAATCATATCGACTAATTCGCGTATAGAGGAAATATTAGGTATCTTAACGTAGCCCGCTTTATCGGCTAAAGGATTTGACGGGTCGTACTTTAAAGTAAACGGGTCGCTTGAGTTTTCAATTTTATTGACCTCTACACCGAAATAATTTCCAAAATCGGTAGTTTTAAATACAGGTTCTTTTTTTACATACGGCAGACCATTGCCGGCGTTATCGGTATTTATATTGGCAAGATTAGAAGATATAACATTCATTCTTATTCTTTCTGCGTTTAATCCTTCTGCCGCGATTTGCAGCGAAACATTGAAACTCATTTTGTCAACCTCTTATTTTATTATTTTATTAATCTATTAATTATTAATCTATTAATTTATCTATTTTTATTTTATTCTATTGCTAATATGAAAAACTTATCCAATTATTGCATTAATCTATTATATTTTATTATTTTATCTATTTTTATTTTATTGCTACTATGAAAAAACTTAATCTAATTATCTAATTATCTAATTATCTAATTATCTGATTAATTTATTAATTTTTATTTTATTATACTGCTAATATATAAAATCTATCAAAACAGCAGCATGCAAATAAAAAAATTAATTGAATTACATTATTATATGCAAATTATGGCGTAGTTTGCGTAATAGCATAATTAAGCATCGTAAACTTCTTAGAAAGAAGTGTAGAGACCGCTTCAAATCTTATCGCGTTAGCAGACATTTCCGCCATTTCGGTACCCAAATTAACCGTATTACCGTCAAGTGCAGGCACTGACTGAACCTTTTGAGCTTCTATATTTGCGCTGCTGAAACTTTCTGAACTGTCAATATTGTCAACGCCAAGATTTATAAAATCTTTTTGACTGTTCGTTTTTAATTTGAGAGAATTTTCAGAGCCGACGGCATCCTGCATAATCTTTTCAAAATTGACGGTCTTCTCCTTATAGCCCGGTGTGTTGGCATTGGCGATATTTGAAGCTATAGCATTCTGTCTGGCACTCAGGACATTTAAACTTTCATCCAGTACGCCGTATATTTTTCCAAAAAGTTCCATGTGTTAATTACAAGCAATATTTATGCCATAATCTGTTATTTATTTTGTTAGGTTATTTTATTATTTTTAATAGCGATAATCTATTATTTATTAATAATAATAATTTATTAATGATAACGGAGAACAATCTGTTGATTTATCGGCATTTTATTAATTCTTTGTCCTTATGCAGTATAGCAATAATTTACCATGTATTAATAATAATAAAAAGAATCAATTAATTAATTTGTTAATTTATCTGCATTTTATTAATTTTTTAGCTCTGTCAATTATTTGAACAATTTATTAATAATCTGATTTATTTTTATTGACGACCGATTAATTAATTGAGCTGCTGCAGCTAGTCCGGCAGATATACCTGTATTTTTGCGCCGCCTTCAGGCGAATTTTCGGCTGTAATATAGCCGCCGTGCAATATGGCATTATTTAAGGCGATAGAAAGACCTAAGCCGGTGCCTCCGCTTTTTTTCGTTGAAAAGAAAGGGGTAAATATTTTTCCTATGCTTTCTTTTTCAAATCCTTTACCGTTGTCTTCAAATGTTACACGTGTATAGTCTGTGTCATTTGAATCGTTTTTTATTACTGCGCAGTTTATTTTAATAGTACCGCAGCCGTCAGGAACAGACTGGCAGGCATTTATTATAATATTTAAAAAACATTGGGTAATAAGATTTTTATCTGCATTTATGAAAATATTCCTGTCAACATTTTCTATTATAGCAATGTCTTTCTGTTTTATAATGTGCGAAGCAAAAAGTATTGAATTTTTGCATATGTCGTATAAATTCTGTTTTGAAATATCCGGCTTTATATTTTTTGAAAATTCAAGCAGATTAGTTATAGTAGTGTTCATATTTTTGACGGCTGAAATTATATTGGAAATTATTTCCCTGTGCTTTTTATCTGTCAGTTCCGTGTATAAAATGGATGCGAAAAGTTCTACCGAACCTAAAGGATTTCTTATTTCATGGGCGACTTTTGCCGACATTTCGCCAATTTCCGCAAGCCGCTTTGTTTTTTTAATTTCCTCAATATTTTGAAAAATAAAAATTCTGCCGGAAAATTTTTTATCCTTACCGTATAAAATTTTTACATAAGCAAAAATAGGAATGGATTTTTCATTTGAGATACGCATTGTTTTTTCAAACGGATTGAAAATGGGTTTTATAAAATCTTCAATTGATTCTTTTTCAAAGAAATTTTCAAAAAATTTGTTTATATCGCTGTTTAAATATTTAATTAAATTGCCGCCCGGGATCAGGGCATCCAGATATTTATTTATAAATGTTATCCTGTTCAGCTCGTCTGTTACTATAACGCCGAGAGGCATACTTTCCAAGACAGCGTTTAGGTTTTCCTTTAAATCTACTATTTTTTCTTCTAAACTGTTATAATATGCAGACAGCTTTACGGAAGCAAGTTCAAACGATTTAAATGCTTTTTCTAATGATTCTCTGTCTGGATTAATACTAAAAGTTTCTGATATAATGTCTGGAACGGCTGAATTAGCTTCTTTCACTTTTTTCTCCATGTTATATATTTTATCATAATTATCATAAATAAAGTAATAAAGTACTAAAACAGCAAAACAGTGAAGCAAAAGTGCAATAAAACAGTGAAGCAGTATAGCGGTAAAGTATTATAAGGCGATATAGCATAAAGCGATTAAGTAAAAGGCGGCAAAATGCGAAAGCGATAAAATATAAAGCAGTAAAATAAAATCTAAAGCAATAAATAAGTCTGAAGCAATAAAATAAATATTCAGAAATATTCAGAGGTTTTACTATAATGACCGAAAATAAAATTATATCCGGAATTGCCGATGCAGCAGCAAAAATAGGCGATAAAATTATGATAGTCGATGACGACCCTTATATGCGTTCTGCATTAAGTCTTGGTCTTTCCAAATTAAATATGAAAGGGGAAATTTTTTCTTCAGCGGAAGATGCACTGGAATATATAAACAAAAACATAAACGGAAAACATTTCAATGATTTCTTCCTTGTAATTTCTGATTTAAATCTTTCGGGTATAGACGGCGTCAGCTTTTTAAATAGTTTAAAAACAATAGAAGAATTTGCCGATATACCTTTTGTTATCATTACTGCATACGGCACTATTGAAAGCGCAATATCGGCTATAAAGAACGGGGCTGCCGATTATCTTCTAAAACCTTTCGGCATAGCAGATTTGGAAAATATGATAAAAAACAGCAAAGAACGCATTATTTATAATATTCATAATATTTATAATATTAACAACGACGGCAATAATATTCACAATGCAAGAAATATTTATAATGTTTATAATACGGAAGATACACAAGATAGGCAAGATACACAAGATACGGGGGATAGTAAAAATATACGGAACATAAAAGATACTCCGGATAAGCAGGAGATACAGGATAAGCAAGATGCACAGGCTCCGCAAAATATTAAAAAAACTTTTAATGCAAATAATATTAACCGCTCTCAAATTATAAATAATACAGTTCACAGTCCCGATAATTCTATAGTAAACATTTTAGACAATGCGGAAATAAACGGTAATAAAAATGATTTTATTTTTTTATCGGAAAAAATGAAAGAAATAGAATCTTTTATCAACGTTATAGCTCCAACCGACGCAACGGTTTTAATAACCGGAGAATCCGGCACCGGAAAGGAAGTAGCGGCAAAATATATTCATAATAAATCCGGAAGAAAGGGCAATTTTATTGCCGTAAACTGTTCGGCAATTGTTTCTACGCTTCTTGAAAGCGAACTGTTCGGTCACGAGAAAGGCGCATTCACGGGGGCTTCATCAAGAAAAATAGGAAAATTTGAGCTGGCTGACGGCGGTACGATATTGCTTGACGAAATCGGAGATATGGATAAAAATCTTCAGGCTAAAATTTTAAGGACCCTTCAGGAAAATTATATAGACAGGGTGGGGGGAGACAGCCCTGTTAGGATTAATTCAAGGGTTATAGCTGCAACCAACAAAGATTTAAAAAAAATGGTTGAAGAAGGAACGTTCAGAGAAGATTTATTTTACAGGCTGAATGTTTTGCCTATTGAGCTGCCCCCGTTAAGAGAAAGAAAAATAGATATAAAACCGCTCAGCATGTTTTTCATACGCAAATATACCATGAAATATTTTAGAAAAATCAGCAGAATATCTGAAGAAGCGCTAATATACCTGCTTTCTCTGGATTACAAAGGAAATGTCAGAGAATTGGAGAATATAATAGAAAGGGGCGTCATACTTGCCCAGAACAGCGATATGCTTAATATATTCCATTTAGGCGGTTTAAACCCGATGAACGGCGGCACATATAGTCACGGCAAGCCGATTTCGGCAGGCGATTTTAATAGTGATGAAAACAGCTGCGATAACGCCTGCAGCGTTAATAACGGCTATACTGCCGAAAATTGCGACAATGAAAACTGCGGGGATAGGAACAGCATAAACATTAATATTAATGACGATAGAAACTATACTAATATTACCGGCAGGGGTGCTGCAGGTGTCGTTATGGACAACAACAATAATACGGGCAGCGACAATGCTAATGATATTAATGATATTGCCGGATACGGCAAAGACGGCATTAATATTCCGACTATCAGAGAAATGGAGAAAAAGCTGATAGGCGAAGCGCTTAAAAAAACCGGCGGAAATAAAAATAAAGCATCTGAATTGCTTGGCATCACGTCAAGAACATTAAGAAATAAATTAAAAGAATTTGAGGCGGAGTCAGGCGCTGAAACAAAAGATTGAACACTCCCGACACGTAATAAATCAGAATAAATTATGTACGACCCGCTTTTTCATTTCTTTAATGATGCAGCAACGCATGTCTTGTTTACCAGACGCTGCCGTAAAGTTTGCAGGATTATAACAGTTATTGTGAGTGTCAGTATCTTAGTATCTAAAGTATCCCAATTTTCGATTTTTAACAAATAAAAATAATATGTGTTGCATTAATATAGTTAAAATAATGTATGGCATGGATATTGCTCAATAACATTCAGATATGAAAATCGCGTAAAAAAAGCATAAAATAGGGAAAAATTTTCCGTTAATGAAGTTAATGGAAAGTTATAATATAACAAAAAAAAGTGTATGTCTTTAATTCAGGGAGGAAATAGAAAATGGCTGTAAATAATATATTTGGGTCTGGAGCGGCGGCTTCAAGCACTGCTTCATCATCAAGCATTCCGGCTTCCTCGTCTTCTCAGACTGCAAATCCGTCGGTTCCTACTAATATGTACGGGAGCGCTTCTTCGTCAAACAGCAGCAACAGTCTTGTCAGCGAAAGTTCTTTCATGACGCTCATGGTTAAAGAACTTCAAAATCAAAATCCTTTAGAACCGATGTCTAATACAAGTTTTATTTCAGAGCTGGCTCAGTTTAATTCAATGAATGAATTGAGCACGATGAACACGTCGATTAAAGGTTTGGTTTCTTCGGAAAATCAGGCAGCGATGGGAAACGCCGTCAATCTGGTGGGGAAAACCGTGCAGGCTAGCGGAAATTCTCTGCAATACGGCGGCAGCGGAACGGCAGCATTAGATTATTCGCTCCCTCAAAGTTCCTCAAGTACGTCTTTAGATGTATATAATTCATCGGGGAATCTTGTATATAATACAAATCTCGGCGCTGAAACGGCTGGAAATCAGAGCTACAATTGGGACGGTATTACAAATTCAGGCACGCAGGCACCTGAAGGCGATTATTCGTTCTCTATAAATGCAGCAAATTCATCCGGAGCTTCTATTACCGCACAGACCATAACAGGCGGCACAGTCACCGGAATTACGAGCTCTAAAAGCGGAGCCGTTGAACTGGAACTTAACAACGGAAGTACTGTACCGCTGTCAAGCGTGCAGGGCATAAGCTAAGGTATGCTTAAGGATATGGTGCAATGGCAAAAGTTAAGATGTTATGGTGTTTGTTAATGTTAATTGCGATGAGCTCATTGCAATTAACATAATTATAATATAAATATGTGTAATTTTATAATGTAATATACTATGATTATGATATAATATAATATAGTTATGGTATATTATATTATATGTTTATAAAATATAGAAAATATAAATTAAAAATATTTTAGGAAGGAGATATCAGTATGTCAGTTAACGCTCTTTTTACGGCAGTTTCGGGATTAAATGCCAATCAGACATATCTTGGAGTCGTAGGTAACAATATCGCCAACTCAAATACGGACGGATTTAAATCTTCCGACCCTATCTTTGAAAATCTTGTGAGTCAGACCATGAGCGGTACGTCAAGTTCACAGGAAGGACTCGGTACGAATGTTTATTCTATTCAGCAGGAGTTCGGACAGGGTGCTCTGCAGACTACGTCAAATCCGCTTGATATGGCTATTGACGGCAACGGTTTTTTTATCGTGAAGGCGCCTAACGGAAGCACATATTATACGAGAAACGGACAGTTTTCAGAGAACGCCAGCGGAAATATTGTTGACCCGACGGGGAATGTAGTTCAGGGTTATCCTTTGAGTTCTTCAGGAGTAGCTTCTTCAGGTTCTCCGCAGCCTATAAGCCTTAATACCGGAGCGATAGCACCGAAAGCAACGACTACGGCGACATTAACGGCAAATCTGGATTCGAATATATCGCCGCAGATTTCTCCTACTACGACAACAGGAGATTTTATGGGAGGTTATATTACAGGAAACTATTCGGCTGGAACCGGCAATACATCGTCTTCGGCTATCAATGTAAGCGGTATGACATATAAAGGAAACACGGGAGATGCCCCCGCAAGTCTTTTAATAGGTAACGGCGACGGAACTACAAATCTTTACAACGTTAGTGAATATGATGTTAACGGAACAGATTATACTCCGGCTGCATTACCGCAAAGTTCTACAGTAACTGCTGTAATATTATCATCTCCGCTGACTTCCTCGGTTCTTCAAAACACTGCAATTTCTCAACAAGCTCTTGGCGTTGCATCCCCGAAGGGAATTGTAGCCGGTGACGATATGCAGATTGAAGCTACATCATCGTCAACAGCTAATCCAAGCGCGTATCAGTTCTTAAATACCGTAGCGAGCGTCAGTTCGTCAACTAGCACAGTAAATCTTTCTAATGCAATGCCTGCAGGAGATACCACTTATCCATTCAAAGCTGGCGGTTCTGTCCTTGTCGGTCCGGTGCAGGATTATTATTCTACAACGATTAACGTTTACGATTCTCTTGGCAATGCCTTGCCTTTGACTGTTACTTTTGCGCCTGACGGTTCAACGTCCGGAGCGTGGAATACTTATTATTCAATTAATGGAACAGCCGCTGAAAGACCTTCGTTAAATCCGACAGCGGATAGCGGCTCAAATATAACATTTAATTCGAGCGGTCAAATTTTAACAGGGCAATCGCTTACACTATCTGATGTTCCTCCTTATGTAACATCAACCGGAACGCTTCCTGACGGCGCTACTTCCCCGTTGACCGTTGCTCTTAATTTGGACAATCTTACTCAATATGCCGCTGACTCCGCTACCACTTCTTTTATTCAAAACGGCTATTCTACCGGAACACTCACGAGTTTTACGGTTGATAAATCAGGGAGGATAACAGGTTTGTTTTCAAACGGACAGACAAAATATTTATATCAGGTTGCTCTTGCCAATTTTATTGCTCCTACAGGTTTAGTATCTGAGGGTAATAGTCTCTATTCACAGAGCTATGCTTCGGGACAGCCGGCAATAGGTACGGCACAGACCGGTAATTTCGGCTATATAACAGATTCTGCATTGGAACAGTCTAACGTTAATATATCAAGCCAATTTACCGACATGATAATAGCCCAGAACGCTTATGTCGCAAACTCAAAGGTGCTGACTACGGAAAACGCAATGTTAACATCTCTTGAGCAGGCAGTTGCGTAATTATGAAAATTAATAATTAACAATATAATGTAATATAAATAAAATAAATAAAGAAGCAAATAAATAATTAAGTAAATCTTCAATTAGCAAGCAAGCAAGCAAGTAAATAGATGAAGAATTAAATAAGCAAACAATAAATAAATTAGTCATTAAAGAAATAGGAAACTAAATAAAGAAGCAGATAAATTGTTGGCAAATAATCTGATAAAAATAAAAAATTATGAATAATTTTAATATATTACAGGCAGCAGCAGGTGTTGCAGGTTCGGTTCTGCCGGATATTTTTGCCGGTTCGCCTGCGCTGGATATGTCCTTGACAGCGCTATCGTATGCCGGTTCGCCTGCGGTTTCAGAATTCGGCAGTATTCTTAGCAGTTTCAATACTGACATGACGCCTTCAGATAATGTTTCCGTTTCCGCAAGTTCAGCAGCTGCACCGGGTTTATCTGCAGGTGTTAATTATCCGTCTGAAACTGCGGGTGTGAACAGTATATTAAATAATGAATCCTCAGAAGCCGGTACTTCCGCTTCCGCAGTTTACGGCGGCGCATACGGTGCATCATCGCCATACGCCGAAGGAGTTTCAGGTATTGCCAATTCAGGCGCTCTTTCTCCTTCCGAAACGACGATAGAGCAGCAAAGTCAAAGTACTGCCGCATCGGTACAAAACGGCACAGGAGAAGCCGGTTTATCGGCTCAGTCAGACTCTAATAGCGATGTTTCAGGCGTCAGCGCTGCAGATAATAAAAATGAAATTTCGCCGAGCAGCACTGTTTCAACTGTTTTAACCGCTATGCAGAACGGTTATGCACCGCTTGGCGCATCTGCTCCCGGGGTTATAAATAATAATAATTCATTTAACGGGAATGGCGCTGCATCAGAGTCTGATACTGCAAATAGCGGCGGCAGCGGACAGACCGCAGATAATAATAGCAGTTATAACGCCGACAATCTTAACGGTTCGTCTGTAATCGGCAAAAAAGATACAAAAAATGCCGTTTATATTAATACAGAAGGCATAAACGGTAAAAGCAGGGCAGACGGTAAAACTTCGACTTCAAGTGCCGAAAACAGCGCAGGTTTAGCCGGCAATAAAGGTAAAACTGAAAGCAGTTCAGATATAAACGGCAATATTTCCGGCAATAGCGATACTGCTCTTGCCGATACAAAGAGCGGAAGTGCAGCCGGTTCCGCCAATATGTCCAACGGCCGAGTTTTATTAAACGGCAAAAATACTGATGGCAATTATAACACCGGTTCGTTAAATGGAAAAACAGACGATAAATCAGCAGACGGTTCTGTTTCTGTATCGGATAATTTATCGGCAGTAAATAATGCGTCAGCCGCTGCCGGTTTAAAAAACATAAAAAGTGCCGGCAATACAGATATTAACGCCGTTAATAATATTGCGCTCAGTTCTAATTCCCGTTCTGCAGGAAAAGCCGATTCTGCCGGCGGCATTAACGGCGGCAAAAGCGTTGAAAATAGCATTGCAAACGCAGCTGACATAGTAGCAGAAAATGCAAACGCTAATAATAACTATAGCGGAGGTAATAATAGCAGCAGTTCATCAAATATTGCCTCTTTAAATAAAAGCGGCAAAGACGGCAATGAAAAATTAAACAGCATTAACACTATTAACACCGGCAAGAATAATAACGGTAAAAATAGCACTAATGGCAGCATCTACGGTGATAATTCATCGTCATCGTCAGATTCAGGACAGAATAATAATGTAAAAATGTCAGATTTGGCCGCCTATTTTTTAAACGGCGTAACAGGTTCCGGCAAATTAAGTTCAGACGGCAGTGAAAACGGTAAATTAACGCTGCTTGACGGTAAAAATGCGGAGTTTAACGACCTGCTGAACGGCGGATTATCGCAAACATCGGCTTCTTTAGGTTCTTTAAACGGCGGCAGCGCGGCAGGAAACGGGACGACGGGTTCAGGTTCTAATTTTTCAAATGAATTAGCTGCAAGTCTGAATAATGATATAAATAGCGCAGCGGGCGGTAATACAAGTCCGGCATCGCTAACGGCAAGCACTCTGTCCGTTATGCTCAGAAAAAATATGCAGTCGGCGGTAATAACATTAAAACCGGCTTCGCTCGGCAGCATTAAAATTAATCTTTCTATTACCGGCGCAGACGGCAGCGGTATAAACGGTTTAAATAAATTAATAGCCGTTAATATTTTAACGCAGACCAATGAAGCGAAAAATATGCTGCAGTCTTCATCGTCAAATCTTACAGATGCTCTTAAAAATCAAGGATTTACATCTATAAATTTAAATATAAGTTCAGGGTTTAGTAATGGCGGCGGAAACGGCGCTCAGTCTTTTGCGGATAATTATTCTGCTGATGACGGTAAAAATTTTGCGTCTTCTGTAAACAGAAGATATAAAAATGCCGACGGCGGCAGCATATCAGGCGGCGCAATTAATCGCGGCGGGGCGCTGCCGCTCATGCGCGGCAATTCGGTTATTGATTATTTTGTCTAATAAAGTTTAAGTGCAGCTGAGCTTAATATAACCCGTATAACCGGAAAAATAATCCAAAGCTGTATATCGCAATAATATAAATGTAACTATACTAATTTATTATGCCTTATAAATTAAATATAAATATAAAAATTACATATAAATATAAAAATCTATTATGCCTTTTAAATTTGAAAATGTTTTAGACTATAGAAAATTAATCGAAAATAAACTTTATGTGGAGTTTTCAAAGGTCCAGAAAGAGTATCTGAAAGTTAATCTGACCATAAATAATATTAAAAATAAAATAGAAGATTATAAATCTCATTATCCGGACAGCACCGCGGCTGTTTCATCCATAAATGATTTTATGGTACTTGAAAGCGGATATAATGCATTGCTAAGCGCTTTAAATCAGACTCTGAAAGAAAAAGATATTATAGAAAAAGAATTAGAAAAAAAAAGGCTTGCGCTTTTGAAATCTAAAATAGAATTTGAAAAAATTAATAAATTAAAAGAAAAATATCTCGTTATAGATAAATTAAATTCAATCAAAAAAGAAGAAATGCTCTTGGACGATTTAACGTCAAATCAGTATAATTCACGGCGGAACTGAGTAATTACCGACCGCTGACTTATTAACATTATATCTTAATATTCCGTTCTTATTAATTATTAATTATGGAAAACAGCAGGTTGACAGGATTGAGCTTAAATATTTATTTTTTAATTAAACAAACTTTAGTTAGATACGCTCTTTTTTTTTCTTTTTTTTTATTCGCTTTTTTACTCCTTTTTTTATTTCAGCTCTATTTTAGCGCAGGTAATGTTTACGCATCTAAATTGACGGCAGAGCAGTCT
The DNA here is from genome assembly GCA_021825865.1 of bacterium. Lineage (GTDB taxonomy): Bacteria > SZUA-79 > SZUA-79 > Acidulodesulfobacterales > Acidulodesulfobacteraceae > Acididesulfobacter. The sequence goes on along the minus strand of JAKAFU010000006.1, from coordinate 46,166 downwards.
AAAATCCAGATTTTAAAAGAACAGATTAAAACAGAATTGAACGAATTAAAGAGCATTGAAACTAAAATAAGCGCCGCTAAAGCTTTTAAGAAATCTAAGATTAAAGGTCTTATTGCCATATATTCATCTATGAGCCCAAGAAAAGCAGCCGCAATTCTTCCGCATATAAACAAGCATCTAGCCGTTTATATTCTGTCAAGCATGAATCCTAAAACCGCTTCGTCTATAATATCTCGCATGAATACAAAATCGGCAGTTTTTTTTACTAACAGCATAGCAGGTAAATAAGAAAACAAAATAAGTACGTCTAATCCTGATGCTACCTTAGGTAATCTGTCTAATAGAGCAGGTAAATAAGAAAACAAAATAAGTGCTGTCAAAATTATGACATTTTTATAAATGAAACTTATACAGGTATCTGATTTATTTACATTATTACAAATGATGACGTATAGAAGAGATATAAAGAAGTATAGATTATTAAATAAATCATATATACTTATTTACCTTTTTTAAATATAATAAAAACCTGCAAGTATAAGCAACAGTACGTTATTAAATAAATCAGATACCTTTTTTTATATGCCTTTTATTATTCACTATACATTATCCTTCATTGATGGCATAATTATTGCTTATATACAGTGAAGCTGCAGATTGTATAATAATATGTGCTATAAATTGCATAATATATGCTGTAGATTATATAATAATAGTTATAGATTGCATAATAAGATTTAATTATATAAGATAAATTATATAATAACATTATAAAATATATTTTATCGGGAGGAATTGCAAATAATGGCTGGAGAAAAGCAAACGGCTAATAAAGAGCTGGGCGGAGAGGATGCGGAACTTTCCTCTATCGCCGGTTTAGATTCTAAAAAAATTAAGAAAAAATCCGGATTTAAAAAAATTATATTTATAATAGTACCTTTGCTTTTTTTACTGGGAGGCGGATTTGCCGCTTACCATTTTATTTTAGCCAAACCTTCCGGCAAAGCTGTAAGCAACGCTATTAACGTCAGAAAAAATATTATGCCCGGACCAATGTTCGAACTTAAACCTTTTTTGACAAATCTTGCAAATAAAAATTCTTCAAGCTATGTTAAAGCTTCTATAACCGTGGAACTGAAACCCGGCGGAAACCAGTCGCTTTTTAAGCAGCTTACTCCTCAAATTAGAAACAGCATAATTATGATACTAAGCTCAAAAACATCTCACGAAATTAACACACCTGCCGGAATAACCGCCTTAAGACACCAGATAGCAAGAAGTCTTAACAGAATTTTAGGACATGGGCAAGTGGTAAGTGTTTATTTTAATAATTATTTAGTGCAGTAATTTAAGTAAGACGGATTAAATTAAATAAATATATTTAATCGATATAAAGAATAAAAAATATATAAATAATTAACTAATTAAATAAACAAATAACCCAATAACTGATTAACCGGCGAATTTAACTAACTGATTTAAATAATTGATTAAATAACTTAAATAATTTAAATAACTTAATAAATAACTGACTGAATAACTATCTATCTAAAATTTAATATAATTATATAATCATTTTATGGCTGACGTCTTATCACAGGAAGAGGTTAATGCGCTGTTAAGAGGTATATCCTCCGGGACTATAGAGGCAGAAAAAAAACCTGAAGAGGCCGGCGGCGTCAGAAACTACGACTTGACTTCGCAGGACAGAATAGTCCGCGGCAGAATGCCTACCCTTGAAATTATTAATGAAAGATTTGCAAGGCTTCTCAGGAATGACTTGACTTCAACATTAAGAAAGGTTGCCGAAGTAACTTGGACTTCAGTCGATATGCAAAAATTTGGAGAATTTTTAAAAAATATACCGCTTCCGACAAGTCTTACGATTTTTAAAATGCCGCCGCTTCGCGGATTTGGGATATTTGTTCTTGATGCAAGACTTGTTTATAATCTTATAGATATTTTTTTCGGCGGAAATACCGACCTGCATGTTAAAGTGGAAGGCAGAGATTTTTCTCCTATAGAAAACAGGCTTATAAAAAAAGTTATAGATATGGCTTTTGCCGATATTACAGAGGCATGGAAACCTGTGAGTCCTGTTGAACTGGAATTTCAAAGAAGCGAAATTAATCCTCAGTTTGCAACGATTGTAACACCTACCGAAGTAGTTATAGTAAACAGATTTGAAGTAGATATTGAAGGCGCCGTTTCAAGATTTATGATATGCCTGCCTTATTCGATGATTGAACCTGTTAAAGAAAAATTGTACAGCGGTTTTCAGAGCGAACAGCTTGAGGTTGATTCCAGATGGATAGAAAGATTTAAAGCAAGATTAAAAGAATCTGAACTTAATTTAAGGGTTGAACTGGGCAGAACAGAAATAAAAACAAGAGATTTTTTAAATATAAAAGAGGGCGACGTTCTGATTTTAGATAAGCAGATTGTTGAACCATTGGTCGTAAGGGTAGAAAATATTCCAAAATATTTAGCTTATCCGGGCAAAATGCAAAATCAGTTCGCGGTAAAATTAATTTCATCTATTCCATTAGAAAAAGAGGGGTATTACGATGAGTCAGACTGAACGGCAAACAGAAGAAAAAAATAAAAAAACAGGCGAAGCGGCGGGACAGACCGAACCGCCTTCAGATAATAAAAATAATAAAGAAGAAAAAGAAAATGAAGACGATAATATTTCATGGGACGATGCGTTCAAAGAAGAAGCAAAAGCAGGCGGCGGCGTGAATAACGATGTAAACGTAAACGGAAAAGGAGACGGCGGTGCAGGCAAAGGAGCGGATGCTCCCGCTGAAGATGCAGGCGAAGCATCTGCCGCGGAAAAAAACAATAAAAAAGAAGCTGAGTCTGCAGACGATGACGATGATAATATTTCATGGGATGATGCGTTCAAAGAAGAAGCGAAAACGGAAGCGGCTGCTGCAGCCGGTGCCGGCGAAACTGCGGCGGATACCCAAAGTAAAGTCACGGCAGGCAGCGGCGCCGGAGAAACATTCAAACATGATAGCGGAAGCAATGCTGCAACCGAAAGTATTAATAAAAACGGAAAGCCGGTAGCGGCACCAGGGTCTAATAAAAATAAATTTAATGTAAAAAAAGTCGAGTTTGCGTCTTTTGACGTAAACGATAAAACGGCAGAGCCGCCTAAAAATCTTGAATTTATTCTTGATATACCGCTCAGTATATCGGTTGAATTGGGCAGGACAAAAATGGTTATAAACGATATGCTCCAGCTTGGACAGGGCTCTGTGCTAGAGCTTGACAAACTGGCGGGAGAACCTTTAGAGGTATATGTTAACAATAAACTGATGGCAAAGGGCGAAGTTGTTCTTGTCAATGATAAATTCGGCGTCAGATTGACTGATATAATCAGTCCGGTAGAAAGGGTTCAGAAATTATGAGGAAATTTCTTGCTTCATATACAGCCGTTGAATTATTTGCATCGTTTGCATTATTTGCATTATTGCCGCTATTTTTTATTACAGGGATGTCGGCGGAAACATGCTATGCGGCAGGAAAGATTCCGCCAAATTTTTTGCTGCAAAAAATTTTGGTAACTAAAAATGATAACGGCAAATATCTTATATGGCTAAAATTTAATAATGCTGCTAAACAGCTGAATCCCGGCTATAAATTATATAATTACGGCTTCAAATTAAAATTTCCGAATGCCGGTTTTCATTTTAAATCTAAATTTTTAAAATATTCTGATAATCCGTTGATTTCAGGAATAGAACTAATACACGGCGCAAAACGTTCCGCCGATGTTATGGTTTATTTTAAAAAAGGAATAAAAATAAATAAGAAACGATTAGAAAATTCTTTTTACGGAGATTATTATATAATTAAGGTAAATAGCAGTTTTGCCGGCAATATATTTCAAAATGTAGGCAAAAAAACACCGCAACTCAGTAAACTTACATTGCTGAAAAACAGTTTTAAAAATATAAAAAAACCTTTAAAAGATAAAACATTTCCGAATAAAACAGTGCCGTTCAATAAAAAATCTGAACGGTATGCTAAAGCCGCTCAAACTGGTCAAGCCGAAAGAACTAATAAAACTAATAAAATAGTTCAAACAATGTTGAATAAACAGCCGGCTGCAATGAATTTTAATTTTGGATTTGAAATTATTAAAACCATATTTTCTTTACTTCTAGTATTAGGTTTTATATATGCTATTTATTATCTGCTTACAAAATTTAAAGGCAAAATGTCTAATATTAAAAAAAATAAAAATAATATACGAATTATTTCTTCTGTTAATATAGGATTTAAAAAGTCGCTCATACTGGCTTCTGTTAATAATCAACTTTTTTTAATAGGCGTATCGCCTACAAATATGCAAGTCATAGGTCATATCAGAGACGATGAAAATAATATCGGCAGCGAAAATGATGCAGGAGAAAATGATGCCGCTTCGCCTCTTAAAGATATGATGACAGGCATAATAAATCATAAGAGCGTAAATTATTCTAAAAATGCCGATAAATCACCTGATTTAAGCAATAATGATAACGATGACGATAATAATGAAGACGACGATGACGATGTGGCTCTTGCCGTCGGTAAAAATAATGTCGGCAGATTTTTAAATAAAAAAGATGCCCATGCTTCAAGAAATAGTTTCAGCAGTTTTTTAAAACAGCATATAGGCGCACTGTCAAAAGATAAAAGCAAAAATGAAAAGCCTGACCCATCTCAATCTGAACCTGAAATTGACCGTCAGTCTCGTCAGCCGGCATTTAAAGACAGAACGCCAGGCAAAAAAAGCGCAGCGCCGTCTTCTTATTCTTATTCCGGTTTTTTAAACAACAATAATAACAATAACAATACAAATAATAATAACGGCAGCAATAGAAACGGCAGCAGCATTAATCTGAATAACAACGAAAACGATATTGATAATTATTATAATAATAATAATGATAATGATAAAGGCGAGGAATCTTCAGAATATAAAATAAGAAATATTTCTGAAGCAAGAATTAAAAATAAAGCCGATAATGTTTTTTTTGATATAGAAAATAAAATAAAGGGACTTATGGAGAGCAATAATGGAAATTTTAAGAAAAATTAAGTTAAACGGGGCAAATCTTATCGCTCTGCCTGTTATAGCGATAACAAAACACCCGCATCATTCCGAAGTTTCCGCCCTTATTCAGATATTGCTCATATTTACGGTAGTTTCTATCGCTCCGTCTATTCTAATTATGATGACCTCGTTCGTGAGAATAGTCGTGGTTCTTTCATTTCTCAGCACATCCATGGGTACTCAGAATATGCCGCCTAATCAGGTGATAATCGGATTAAGCCTTTTTCTTACTTTTTTTGTTATGGCTCCTGTAATAGGGAATATATATCATAATGCATATATTCCGTACACAAATAAGAAAATCGGCATAACGCAGGCATATAAGCGCGGAGTAAAACCGCTGAAAAAATTTATGCTCAGACAGACAAGGACAAAAGACCTCGGGCTGTTCGTAAGAATGGCTAAACTAAAAAAAGTAAAATCGCCGCAGGATGTTCCCATGTATGTCCTTGTGCCCGCTTTTGTAATCAGCGAGCTGACTACCGCTTTTGAAATAAGTTTTCTGATTTATCTGCCGTTTTTAGTAATTGATTTAGTTGTTTCAAGTTTGCTTATGTCTATGGGTATGATGATGCTTCCGCCTACAATGATTTCTCTGCCGTTCAAATTGATGCTTTTTGTATTAGTCAACGGCTGGTACCTGGTTGTCGGCTCTTTAGTTCAAAGTTTTAAATAGTTATATGTATGTTATTAAAGCAAATTATTAAATAATTAATTTAAATAAACTAAAATTTAAATAAATAAGCTAACTGAATAAATTATATAAATACACTAATTAAATAAACTCAATAAATACCTAAATAAAATAAATGAATTAAATAAATAGCTAAATATATAGTAAAAATAGTTAAAATAATCAAGCTAAATAAATAAGCTTATTAAATTAAATAAATCAATTGAAATAAACTAATTAAAATAACCGGTAAATATCAATTAAATATCAATGTCTATAGAATTTGTAAACTTTATTATACAGAAAATGATTTTGACCGTTTTATATCTAAGCGCTCCTCCGCTTATCGCCAGTCTTGCAATCGGACTTATGATAAGCGTTTTTCAGGCTGTTACGCAATTGCAGGACCAGACCATTACTTTTGTTCCAAAAATTATAGTAGTCATAGTGGTTCTGCTTATTTTCGGTCCGTGGATGCTTAATATTTTAGTAGATTTTGCTACGGCTATTTTTGCTCATTTTCCTTCTTATGTCAGGGGAGGAAGCTAATTTATGCTCTATATTCACAGGTACTTATTAATAGAATTTATGCTGATATTTTTTAGAGTTCTTGCGATGATTATGATACTGCCTTTTATCGGAAGCACGGCTGTGCCGAATAAAATTAAGGTAGGAACTGCTTTTTTTATAGCTGTAATTATGTATCCGATGGTAGTAAAAATACAGATCATTCCCCACATTTCTCTTGCTGCCGTTATACTTCTGATTTTTTCTCAGATTTTAATAGGTCTTATTCTCGGATTTCTTGTTTTAATAATATTCAGCGGTGTCGAGCTGGCCGGACAATTTGCGGGCTTTCAGATTGGTTACGGAATGATTAGTCTTATAAATCCGCTGATAAATAATGCAGAGGTTTCGCTGCTTGCAAATATGTGGAATTTTATAGCCCTGATGCTTTTTTTAATTTCTGACGCATTTTTTTTTCTTTTTGAAGGTCTATATAAAAGTTTTCAGGTTATACCGCTTACTTTTTTTAAATTTTCGCCTTATGTTTTTAAATATATCGTTGATAAGGCGGGAAATATTTTTTTGATAGGTTTTGAGCTGAGCATACCTATTGTAGTTGTAGCTTTATTTACAAATATTGTTATTGCGATAATGGGGCGTCTTGCGCCGCAATTTAATATTTTTGCGGTAGGTTTTCCTATGATTATCGTAGCCGGGCTGTTTTTTATGTTTTTATTTATGCCCTATTTTAGCAATTATATCCTGTTTATGTTCAGCGGGCTTAACGGAGAATATATTTCAGTATTAAATTTAATACCCGGAAAATAAATTATGGCGGATAAATCTGAACAGACTGAGCAGCCCACTCCTAAACGGTTAGAGGACGCAAGAAACAAAGGCAATGTTATGAAATCGAGAGAGGTCAACACCACTTTCGGTTTAATAGCCATTTTTATTTACCTTTCGTTTAATATAGAAAAAATCGGAAATACCGTTGAAGGCAATATGGTATATTTTTTATCGAACGCTTCTTCTATACAGCTTACAAAAGCCGGAGCCATCAATGTTTTATACGGTCTGCTTTATTCGGTTTTTTATGCTATACTTCCGGTGATATTAATCATTTTTTTAGCTTCGGTAGCTTCAAACATAGCGCAGATAGGATTTTTATTGACTTTTGAACCGCTGATTCCGGATTTTGGCAAGATAAGTCCTATTTCTGGAATTCAAAGATTTTTTTCATTTCAGTCTGTAAATGAACTGCTGAAATCCTTAGTAAAATTCTTCGTTGTAGTTTTAGTGGCATATTTTTCCGTTATTGGCTATCTGCATAAACTGTATACTTTACAATATGCAACAGCGGAGGCAGATATTATTTTTATCATGCAGCTTATATCTAAAGTTTTTTTTAATATCATCGCCGTTATGGTCGTTTTGAGCGTAATAGATTATTTTATTCAAAAATGGCAGCATACTAAAAGTCTTATGATGAGCAAGCAGGAAGTGAAAGATGAAATGAGGCAGTATGAAGGCAATCCTCAGGTAAAAGGCAAATTAAGAAAAATGCAGAGAGAAATATCACGCAGAAAAATCTTAAAAGAGGTTAAAAATGCGCATGTGGTCATAACAAATCCGACGCATTTTGCGGTAGCGCTAAAATATGAAAATAAAAAGCACAAAGCGCCGGTAGTCGTAGCAAAAGGGGCGGACGAGATGGCGTTTCTGATTAAAAAAATTGCAGCGGCTCACGATATTCCTATTATTGAAAATAAATATATCGCAAGGTCTCTTTACGAAATATGCGAACCCGGAGATTTTATTCCGGACACTTTATATAAAGCGGTTGCTGAAATACTTGCTCATCTGTATTCGACAAACCTTAAATTTAAAAAAATTTGGAGTATGAATACAAATGGCTAATAACGGCTCTGCTATAAAAGATAATTTTATATTAAAGAATTCGGATATTGTTCTTGCCCTGATGTTTTTCATGGTAATTATCCTTATGGTTCTTCCTATAACCACATGGATGCTTGATATTTTCCTTACACTGTCTATATCTTTTTCTATCATTGTCCTTCTTATTTCCATTTATGTCATGAGACCGCTGGAATTTTCTACTTTTCCTACAATACTTTTATTTTCCACGGTTTTCAGACTTTCATTAGAAATAGCCGCTACCAGATTAATTTTGCTGTACGGATATAAGGGAACGGATGCGGCAGGCGTTGTAATACAATCATTCGGAAAATTTATAATAGGCGGAAATTATGCGGTGGGTATAGTTATATTTATAATTTTTATAGTAATTAACTTTTTGGTAGTTACCAAAGGCGCCGGCAGGGTAGCCGAGGTTGCTGCAAGATTTACATTAGACGCAATGCCCGGAAAACAGATGTCGGTTGATGCGGAATTAAATTCCGGTCTTATAAACGACCAGGAAGCAAGAAAAAAAAGGTCTGATATTATTAAAGAAGCAGATTTTTACGGTTCTATGGACGGTGCCAGCAAATTTGTCAGGGGCGACGTAGTAGCGGCTATAGTTATTATAGTCGTTAATATTATAGGCGGACTTTTAATAGGTATTTTTCAGCATCATATGTCCTTGGCTCAGGCTGCTTCCGATTACACTCTGCTGAGCATAGGAGAAGGGCTTGTGGCTCAGATACCGGCGCTTATCGTTTCAACGGCAAGCGGCGTTATTATAACAAGAGCAAGCAGAGAAACCAATCTGTCAAAAGAATTTTCAAAACAGTTTGCCACTTACCCGCGTGCTTTATATACCGGTGCGGGTATTTTATTTTTCTTCGGTATTATACCCGGGCTGCCTCACTGGCCGTTTATTTTATTGGCGTTTATCCTTGCAATTTCAGCTTTTTTAATTTCAAGAGATACCGTGCGAAAAAAAGCAGAGATTGCGCAGAAGAGTGTCGAAGAAAAAAAAATTGTGCCGGAATCGCAGGTTCTTGAGAGCGTTATGCAGGTTGATATAATTGAACTGGAGGTTGGATACGGTCTGATATCTTATGTTGATTCTTCAAGGAGCGGGGAACTTCTAGAAAGAATAAAAGGTCTCAGAAAACAGATTGCGGCAGACATCGGAATGATTGTGCCGCCTATCCACATTAAAGACAATTTGGCTTTAAAACCTAATGAATACGTTATTCTTATAAAAGGCATAGAGGTATCGAGATTTGAAATAATGCAGGGCAAGTATTTGGCTATGAATCCGGGCAATGCGACGGCTAATATTGCAGGCACGGTAACTAAAGAACCTGCATTTAATCTGCCCGCATTATGGATTGACGAAAGCGATAAACAGAAAGCGCAGCTTGCAGGATGGACTGTTGTTGAAATTCCTGCCGTAATAGCAACCCATATCGTTGAAATCATTAAACAGAATGCCGCAGAACTGCTGACAAGACAGGATACCCAAAAACTTCTTAATATTCTGTCTGCAAAATATCCAAAAATAGTCGATGATTTAATCCCAAATGTTTTATCTTTAAGCACGGTGCAGAAAATTTTAGAAAATTTGCTTAATGAAGGTGTTCCGATAAAAGATATGCTTACTATAATTGAAACGCTACTTGACTACGGAACAACCATAAAAGACCCGCTGCTGCTGACAGAATACGTAAGAAGCGCCCTGAAAAGAACAATTACGAAAACAATCTTGGACGCCGACGGTTCGGTAAAGGTTATAACCCTCGGCAAAAATTTTGAATCTGCTATGCTTAATGAATATAAAAAGGCTAAAGAACTTGGCGTTTATTCCGCAATTGAACAGCCTGTATATCAAAAAATTATAGGAGCAGTTAAAGAGCAGGTTAAAAAAGCGTTAGACGGGGGACACACGCCGATAATTCTGACATCTCCTGCTATACGGCTGTTTGTAAAAAATATTCTGAAGGATATTATTCCGGGCGTAGTCGTTGTTTCATCGGCGGAAATTGCTCCTAATATAAAATTGCAGTCTATAGGCAATATGGAGATAGATTATGCAAATTAAAAGATATGAGGTTCTGGATATAAAAGAAGCTATTAAACTTATAAAAAGGGACCTCGGAGAAGACGCAGTTATTATCTCTACAAGGCAAGTTAACAAATCTGAAGAGTTCGGTTTTTTTGGCAAACCGTTTTTAGAAGTTGTGGCGGCGGTCGATTATAATGAAGAAATTTCTATAAACGGCAGAGATAGAGAAGAAGACAATAAAAAATTAAATTATGATTTGATAACCCCGCTTTATGACGATATTAAATTTTTAAAGGATAATTTTGAGAGTATTGTAGAAGATAAGGTTATTTTCGTTCTAAATTCAAAATTTGAAGAAGTAAAATCTATGCTTGACGAACTTAGATTTTCTGTAGACTTTTTAAAAAAAGAGAAATCAGGTTCTAAAATTATAGATGAAGAGCTGTTTTCATATTTAGACAGATTAGGTTTTGACAGAAGAATATCCGTTAAATTAAATGATATTTTTTTTAAGGGACTCGTACTTAAAAACTTTACGCCGAGCGAGAAAATAGAATATTTTTTAAAATTTTTTAAAAAATTGATTGAGCGCAGATTAGAAAAGAAAACTGCACCGCGGTCAACCGCGGACGGCAAAATTTTGGTATCGCTAGTCGGTAACAACGGCGTAGGAAAAACATCGTCCGCTGCGAAATTATGCGCAAAATATATATTTGAAAAAAATAAACACGTTTCCCTCTGCTCATTAGATATTTTAAAAATAAACGGAAACGAAGCGCTAAAAAACTATGCTAAAAAACTGAAAATAGAATTTGCATCTATAAAAAATACGGATGAATTTAAAACTTTTGTGTCAAATTCAGACTCAGATGTCATAATTGTAGATTCTTTCGGCGTAAACCATAATAATCTTTATCAGCTGAACAATTTAGCTAAATTTTTTGATATTTATAAAGGAAAAATGAAAAATTCGCTTCTTCTGTCTGCACAGACTAAATCCCATGATGCGATGAGAATTTACGAATCTTTTAATAATAAGATAGGGCTTAACTCTTTAATTATAACAAAAGTTGACGAATCGTACAGCATAGGCAATCTTGCGGGTATTTTTCTTCAGTCGGACCTGACCATAGATTATTTGACAAACGGAGAAAATGTTCCTGAAAATATCGAGGAGGCAAAATTGGATAATCTATACGGATTATTCTTTCCAAAGCCGGAAATGCGATAACGGAATATATTTAACTAATACATTTAATAAACTTAATGAAAGTTCAATTAAAATTAATAAAAATATTATGAGAAAAAGAAAACAGCCAAATCAGACTAAAATTATATCTATAACAAGCGGAAAAGGCGGAGTCGGCAAAACTAATATCGTATGCAATCTTGCCTATTGTTTCGTTTCCATGGGTAAAAAAGTAATGATAATGGATGCAGACCTGAGTCTCGGAAACGTTTCGGTTGTTTTAGGACTGGCGCCAAAGTATAATATATCTAACGTACTGTATGGAGATAAGCAGCTGAAGGATATTATTATTTCAGATAAAAACGGTATTTTAGTTCTGCCTGCCTCTTCAGGCATACCAGAATTGTCAAATCTTACGGAAACACAAAAAATGACTTTAATGTCCAGATTCGGCGATTTTCTCTCTGATATAGACATTCTGCTCATTGATACCGGAGCGGGTATATCGCCTAATGTAATTTATTTTAACCTTGCAGCAGGCGAAATCATGGTTATAGTAACACCTGAGCCGACATCTATAACCGATGCATATGCGCTTATAAAAGTAATGAGCACAAAGCATGGGCAGAAAAATTTCTCTATTATTTTAAATATGGCAAAAAACGAAAAGGAAGCAAAAGGCATATATAAACATCTGGGTATTGTTGCCGATAAATTTCTCAAAGTTTCCCTGAGTTATGCAGGATTTATATTGTACGACGAGAATGTTTCCAAATCCGTTATTATGCAAAAAACGGCAATGGAGCTTTATCCTGAATCAAAATCTGCTGCGTGTTTTAAAAAATTGGCTTATGATATAATATCGCAGGATGAAGACGGATATTCAAGCGGAAATTTACAATTCTTTTTTAATAATCTTTTTAGAAAGGATTAGATATATAATATATATGGGGGCGTGTCAAACCGTATGGTTTAATCTGCCGAATACCAAATAATTATGATGAATCAATTAGACGAAAAGTCGAAAAAACTGATAGAAGATAATTTTAAACTAGTTAATAGCGTTGTCAATTTTATGACACTTAGATATCACGGGATTGTTGACAGAGACGACCTTGTTGAATTCGGCATTACAGGACTTATTGACGCAGCTGTAAAATATGACCCGTCTAAAAATGATAATTTTAAAAAATATGCCGTAACAAGAATTAAAGGTTCTATCCTTGATGAAATAAGAAAGTTAGACTACTTAACGAGAAATGCGCGCGAAGCGTCAAATAAACTCGAAAAAACATATATGCATCTGGAACAAAAATTAGGCAGAATGCCGGACGATGCCGAAACAGCGGAAGAATTAGGCATAAGCACCGATGAATTGAATGATATGCTGTATAAGATAAGAGGAGCGTCTTTTATTTCAGATATGGATTTTGCCGGAATGCCTAAAATGCAATGTGAAACATTAGAAACGGTAGAAAGCGCAGAACCTTCGGCGGTAGATAGTCTTATTGACGGCGAAAAAGGTGAAATATTAAAGAAATGCATTGACACGTTAGACGATATTGAAAAGAACGTTCTAATGATGTATTATTATGAAGAGCTTACTTTAAAAAATATAGGCAAGATTCTTAATTTAACAGAATCCAGAATCTGCCAGATACATTCAAAGGCAATATTAAAATTAAAAGCGCGATTAAATTCATATGCAAAACAATAATTATAGCATCGAAGAAGAATTTAATAAAATATCCTCTGAAAATAAGCTTGAGCTGATTTCAGAAATTAACAGCGTACTTCAAAGCGATAACGAGGAAGAATTAAACCGGCTAATCGGATTATTAGACACAGGCAATAGTGCCGCCACAGAGATGCTGTCGAATGCCCTGTCCGAAAGTTCCAATAGTTTATTGCACGGCATTTTATTTAAAATTGTTACGGGAAATTACGACGTAAAAATGCGTTCAGCTGCTTTTGATATTCTTAAAAATAAAGCAAAGAGAAACGGGAATTTTTTAATAAATTATTGCGCTAATACAGATTTACAGTATAGGAGATTTGTATCGGAATTGTTAAAATTCGGTAATTTTATTCCGCATGGCGCTCCTTCCGCCTGTTTGAGAAAATTTTGCGCAGACGAAGATGAAATTGTCAGGGCAAATGCTGCCGAATCTATAGGTTTTTTAAAATTAAAACTCGTTCAAACGCTAAAAAAAATGTTATTGAACGATTCATTTTTAGTCAAAGCATCTGCTATATTTTCCATTGGAGAGTTAAAAGTAGGAGCAACTATAGCCGACCTAAAGTACGAATTCTGGAAAAATAAAGATGATGTAGTAAGAAAATTAATAATTGATGCTATAGCTAAAATTGACGGCAGCGCAGGTCTAAATTTTTTGACGGATATTGCGGGTTCAGATAATAAATATAAAGGAATTGATAAAATTTATTTAATTAAAAATATTTATAGGATATATACCAAAAATTATAAAAATACAAAATATAAAAATACCGTAATAAAAAAAATACAGAATATTAACATAAAAATAAATATTTTGAAATTAGAATTTTATGAAGATAAATTAATAAGAGAAGCGATTTTATTTTATTTTTCTTTATCAAATATAAAGAAATCTACTAAAATTTTTAATTTTCTAATGATTTATCTGAATAAAAATTTAATAACTCCCGATAATGCAGAATATAAATATATAAAAGATTCTCTTGTAAAAGTCTCTTATCCGTTTTATATAAAAAAATATTTAGAATACATGAGCGCATCATTTGAAACAAAGACGGTCTGCTCCGGAAATTTTTTTAATTCTTATTCTATCCTGTTTGAAATATTATCTGAAAATAGATATTTTAATGAAATTGCCGTACTTTTAAATTATTTTAAAGACAGAAAAGTTTTTGTTGAATTAAATATTGCTCTGCTTAACGCATCAGCGTCTATAATTAATTACGGCGCCCCAAAACTTTCAAGATCGGTATTAAAAAATGCTTTATTTTTGCTAAACGACAGTAATGGAGATATAAGAAAAGCAGCAGCCGATTTAATAGGAAAGTCAAAAAAAATTAATTTTGCCAAATATATTTACAACAAAGCAATAAGCGAAAATTATCCCGATGTCTTAGATAATTATGTCAAAAATATTATTATTTTAACGAATAATAACAAAATTTATTTTAAGTTTTTTGTAAATAGTCTTTATTCAAATAATGTAAGGATTAAAGAAATATCACTGCGCATCATTAAAGAATTTAAAATATCGCTGAATAAACATTTAAATAAAAAAGATATTATAGACGTATATAGCATATTTAAAATACTGGCAGATTCCAAATCAGAATCGGAAAATATTAAAGCACTGCTTGCATCCGTTATAAGCAATTTTTCGAATATAAACCGCGCAGAATATAAATATTTAAAAGAAGAGTTTGCAAAAATTTTATTTGAACTGCTCAAAGATAACGATAACGAAGAAATATTATATAATTCTTTAGAATCGCTTATAAAATTGGGATTTACGGATTCAGGCGTATTTTTCGAAGCTATACGACCTAAAAACCGCTCAGTCATGTTCAGATTTAAAGTTATTGAGCTTATCGGCAAATTATATAATTCTGACAATATAGATACCGATAATGATAATATAGATAATGATAATAAAAATACTTATAATAAAGGTGCTGATAATGCCGGCGGGATTTACAACAATTTTAATAAATTACTTGAAATTTTGAGCAGTTCTGATGAAATATTAATAAAAATAAGCATTCTAAGATCTTTATTCTCCATTGATGAAACAAGGGCAAGAGCGGTTATAAAAAACTATTTGAGCGACGCCAACGAAGATTTAAGAAATATAGCGGAAGAGCTGCTTAAAATTAAAAAGTAAGATATTAAACTTAATTAAATTATTTTACGTTTATTTAATAACTGTTATAAAATAACAATTCGTTTACATTGCTCTGTTTAGCGAAGATACACGAATATTCACCTTGATGTTCTGTTCAAATTTATCTTTCGCAGACTATAACTTATTATAAATTATGATGTTGCTATAACTGATGCAGAATACTTCAAATATAAATTTAAACGATGAAACATTTTGTAAAATTAGAGACCTTATATACCAGCTTACCGGGATATTTTATAGTGAGCAAAAAAAATACCTGATAGAGACAAGACTGTCTAAAAGATTATCAGACCTCAATTTAGCAAATTATGAAGATTATTTTTATCTTCTTAAATATTCCGCTAAACAATCCGATGAAATAAAGGAATTGTTTAATAGTATTACGACAAATGAAACCAGTTTTTTCAGGGATGTTCCTCAGTTAAAAGTCTTTGAAGACGATGTTTTAAAGGATAAAATACTTAAACAAATTAAAGAATCGCCGGCAAACTATTCAAAAAAAATAAGAATATGGAGCGCCGGATGTTCGACCGGCGAAGAGCCTTTTACTCTGGCAATTATAATTATGGAGCATTTAAATGAAATTCCCGACGGATTCAGTTTTGAAATTATCGGTTCAGATATCAGCGAAAATGTTTTATCTTCCGCAAAACAAGGGATATACAGCAGCTATACGCTGAGAAATACCGAACCGAAATTGATAGAAAAATATTTTGACAAAATAAACAATGAACAATTTCAGATTAGAAACAATATTAAAAATATGGTAAGTTTTTATAATATTAATTTGATAAATTTTGATTCTATTAAAAAGATAGGGAATTTTGATATAATATTTTGCAGAAATGTAATAATATATTTTAATAACGATTCAAAAAAAGTTGTTATATCAAACTTATACGATTCTTTAAAAAAGAACGGCTATTTATTTTTAGGGCACTCAGAATCTTTGCATTTTATTTCAAGTTCATTCAAATTAGTAGGTTTCGGAAAAACGCCCCTATATATAAAAGAATAGCTTATTTAATGCCTAATAAAAAATTATATAATCAGGCATTAATGAAAATAGGCTGATATATAATACGGGAGATATAATTCGGATATAGTTTTGGATTATAGTATAGACAGACGGATAGACAGACAGATTAAGAAAATAGATTGACGGTTAAACCGGCTAATCAGCGAATGAATAAATGATAAATGAGGACAAGTAAATTAATAAATAAATTAATTAATTAATTATTATGTATAAATATTCGGTAAATTAAAAATATGGTGAATGATAGCGGCAGAAATGTTGATAAAAACGCAAATGCCAAGACTATTCTGATAGTTGAAGATTCTATCGTTATTATTAAACTGCTGTCCCTGTCTTTTGTCGGAAAGGGTTTTAAGGTACTGACGGCGGGAGACGGATTTGAAGCTTTAGAGACAGCTATTAAAAATGATGTAGACCTGATTATTACCGACCTTAATATGCCTCAGATGGACGGCATTACGCTTTTAAAAAATTTAAAAGAAAATGAAGACACTAAAAATATTCCGGTAATACTTATGTCTTCAATGAAACCCGGAGCAGACGAGATTAAAAACTGTTTTGCGTTTCTGCAAAAACCGTTTAAGGAATCGGAATTATTAAAAATTTCTAAAAAAGCATTAAATATTGATTGATTATATTAATATTTTGTTATAATATTTTAAAATATATATTTTTATTTATTATCTTTTTTCAGTGTATATTTTAATTTTTAAATTATGCCGATTTATGATTTATTATGCACTATAATAAACTGCGCGGCGATTTTTAAAATATTATATTATTGCAGAATGTTTTATTGTTTAAAATTGTAAAAAATTTTAAGGAGCTAAAACTTATGGCATTAGATTTATCAATGAAAATTCTTGTTGTTGACGATTTTTCTACGATGAGAAGGATAATAAAAAATATATTAAAACAGATAGGGTTCAGCGATATAGACGAAGCGGAAAACGGACAGGTGGCGCTTTCAAAATTAAACGACAACAGCTACGATTTGGTCGTGTCCGACTGGAATATGCCTGAAATGACAGGTATAGAACTCTTGAAAGCCGTCAGAGCTACCGATGGCATAAAAGATATTCCATTTTTAATGGTTACGGCTGAAGCAAAAAAAGAAAATGTCGTAGAGGCTGTCAAAGCAGGCGTTAATAATTATATTGTTAAGCCGTTTACAGCCGAGGTGCTTCAGGAAAAGATAGAAAAAATATTTCCGGATTAAAATTTCATATTTTAAATAAGAAAAACGCCGTAAGAGGGGATGAGGCAATTTACTCTGCTTATGATTACATAAAATTATAATAGCATGCAATGTATGCAATTATAATTTATAAAATTAATGCAATAATTTTTTGAGGTTAGTTATGGTTGACGATTCAATGAAAGAAATTATTAACGATTTCGTTCAAGAAGCGTTAGAATTACTTGATTCATTAAGCGAAAATTTTATTGAACTGGAAAAAAATCCCGAGGATAAAGAACTTTTAAATACAATTTTCAGAGCAGCTCACACAATTAAAGGTTCAGCCGGATTTTTAGGTTTTCAGAATCTCGTTGAACTTGCGCACAGCGCCGAAAATATTTTAAACAGATTACGGCAGGGCGAAATTAAATTGACGTCGGATATGATGGATTATCTGCTTAAAACTATGGATATTTTAACGGCTATGATTAGAAACATTAATGACACCGGCGAAGAAGGGAATTTTGACAATGAAGAGATTATTGGCAAACTAAATATGCTCGCGGCGGACGGAGGAACCGAAGAAGCTGCGGCTGCGCAGAAAACTGAAGAAATAAAGCCTGCAGAAAGTAATTTTGGGGCGGCGAATAATAACATAAGTCTGCAGGAAGCTGAATCTTCCGAAAGTAATAAAAATATAGATAGCAATATTGCTAATGCCAATGCTCATAGCAAGAATGACAATAAAAAAAATACCGCAGAATCATCCACTCCTGCAGGCGGCAATAATACCGGCAGCGAAAAACATCATCCAAAACGTAAAGTCAGAAATTTAGGAGATATTTTATTAGAAGACAATCTGATGTCTCCGGATGAATTATCTCAAATATTGAAAGAAAAAGAAGAGGAAGAAAAAAAAGAAAAAGCCGAAGAAAAAAGTGAAGAAAAAAAAGATGTGAATACGATTAACAATACAGAAAATTTAAATGGAACGGTAAAAACAGACGAGACGGAGAAACAAACTGTTAATAAAGTACCGCAGACGCCTGCTGCTTCATCAGAAATTAAAAAACCGGTTTTGGCGGCAGTTCAGCCGCCGCCCCAGATGCAACAGATGCATCCCGCCGTTGCTGCGCCTGTTGAAACTACGATAAGGGTTGATGTCGAAAGATTAGACAATGTAATGAACTTAGTGGGCGAATTAGTTCTGTCCAGAAACAGAATATTTAATATAGCTTCTAAATTGGAACTTAAATACCCAGATGATGAATTTACCGACACCCTTATAGAGGTTGTTTCAAATTTAAATCTTATAACTACAGACCTGCAGCTTGCCGTTATGAAAACAAGGATGCAGCCGGTTAAAAAAGTGTTCAGTAAATTTCCGAGAATGGTAAGAGATTTATCTAAAGAACTGGGTAAAGAGATAGAATTAAATATTGCAGGGGAAGAGACGGAATTAGACAAATCTGTAATCGAAGAAATCGGAGACCCGCTCGTACATCTTATAAGAAACAGCATAGACCATGGCATAGAGATGCCGGAAGACAGAATAAAAGCAGGGAAATCTAAAGCCGGAACTATTAATCTGTCTGCCGAACATGAAGGAAATTATATTATTATAGAAGTATCGGACGACGGTAAAGGGATGGACCCTGATATTTTAAGAAAAAAAGCAGTCGAAAAAGGACTGATTGACGATAAAACAGCTGCGTCTATTTCAGATAAAGATGCGTTGAGTCTTATTTTTGCCCCAGGTTTCAGCACAAAAGACAAAGTTACTGAAATTTCAGGAAGGGGAGTAGGTATGGACGTCGTCAAAACTAATATTCAAAAACTTAACGGCATAATCGACATAGAATCCGAAAAAGGCAAGGGTTCAGATATAATTCTGAAACTTCCTTTAACCGTTGCGATAATTCAAACGTTAATAATCGGGGTAGAAGATGAAGTATTTGCGATTCCTTTAAATTCCGTAGTGGAAACATTGAGAATACCTGAGTCTTCAATACAAACTATTGACAATCATGAAGTGATTAATTTAAGAAAATCTGTTTTATCTTTATTGCGTTTAGGCGAAGAATTCAGTGTCGGCGCATCTCAGAATAAACCTTTGCAATCAGCGGGGAATTCCCCGTCAGCGGATAAAAAAGTCATGTCCGGTAAAGAAGTTTACGTGGTCGTAGTAGCTCTTGCAGAAAAAAGAATAGGTATAGTGGTTGATACGCTTTACGGACAGGAAGAGGTTGTTATAAAATCATTAGGCGACTATCAATTTGGATATAAAGGCATATCCGGAGCTACTATTACCGGTGACGGAAAAGTCGTTCTTATTATGGACATTGCTTCAATGATAGATGTTTTACAAAAAAGATAATTTAAGTATTTGATATTTAGTTTATTGCGCATGGAGGATTTAAATGCCTGAAAAAATTATTAGAGTGCTTATAGTTGATGATTCCGCATTTATGCGAAGGGCGATATCTTCTTTGCTGGAAGATGAAAATGATATAAAAGTAATCGGTCAGGCGAAAGACGGGGAAGATGCCGTTAAGCAGGTGAAAGACCTCAAGCCGGATGTTGTGACTATGGATATTGAAATGCCTAAAATGGACGGTCTGACGGCTCTTAAAATAATAATGGAAGAAAATCCGCTGCCCGTCATTATGCTGAGTTCGCTTACTGAAGAAGGGGCTAAGGCAACTCTTGACGCATTAGATTACGGCGCAGTAGATTATATACCTAAAAATCTTTCAAATGTTTCATTAAATATTTTAAAGGTTAAGGACGATTTGATTTCAAAAATCAGAGCTGTTACGGCTAATAAGGTTATCTACATGGTTAAGCCGTCATTTGAAAATCACGATAATATTTTATTAAAATCGGACAACAATAGAACAAAGTACGACAACGATATTGGTCTCACAGCCAAAACATTACATAGCGGCGGCAGCAATAATAACGGCAATAATAATAGCAATATTAATCCTAATATCGGATTGTATTCCAAAAAGGAAATAGTAGCCATAGGTTCTTCTACCGGCGGACCTAAAGCTTTACAGGAAGTCATACCGCTGCTTCCCGCAGATTTTCCGTTTCCGCTGCTGCTGGTTCAGCATATGCCTAAGGCTTTTACCGGTCCTTTTGCTCAGAGACTTTCAGGTATTTCCCATATAAAAGTATTAGAAGCCGAGGGAGGCGAAATTATTAAACCGGGCACGGCTTATCTTGCGCCGGGGGACAAACATATGAGCATCAAAAGGGATGGAAAAGACGGTGTCAGGATATTTATTTCCGAAGAGCCTAAAGACCTTATTAATAGACCTTCCGTTACCGTAATGATGAAATCTGTTGCAGAGGAGTACCATGAAAAATCGATTGCGGTAATGCTCACAGGAATGGGTTCCGACGGATTAGACGGGATGTCGGCTATAAAAAAATACGGAGGGAGCACAATTGCTCAGGATGAAGCGACGTGCGTAGTTTACGGTATGCCGAAAGCGGTGGTAGATGCAGGCGTTGTAGATAAAGTCCTTCCGATATATAAAATAGCCGAAGAGATTATAAGGGAAAGTAAATAGAACAATGCAGCGTATGAAAAAATAAAAACAACAGGTGTCAAAAAATAGGTGCATATTCCCAATTAAAAAAATGTAGCTGTCCCATTAAACATTAAAAAAATAGGAGGTTGGTTTTCATGGAGCAAGAAATGGTTAAGATGCCAGACAATAAAAAAACCGATGAAAATGCGGGCGCGGATGCGATAATGCAATTGGTCACATTTACTTTGGGCAGTGAAGAGTTTGCGCTTGATATATTAAAGGTTCAGGAAATTAACAGAATGGTAGAAATTACCAAAGTTCCTAAAGCGCCAAATTTTGTTGAAGGGGTTATAAATCTGAGGGGCAAAGTTATTCCGATAGTAGATATAAGGAAGAAATTTCGCTTAAATTTAAAAGAATCCACAAAAGACACAAGAATTATAGTCGTCAATATATTGGGTAAAACCATAGGTCTGATAGTTGACAGCGTGTCCGAGGTTTTGCGTATAAATTCGAATACTATTCAGCCGCCTCCTCCGCTTGTTGCAAGTCTGGATTCCGATTATATAAAAGGCGTAGGCAAACTTGACGATAGATTAATTATACTTCTTGATATAGATAAAATTTTTACTACGGGTGAACACAATTTAATCGAGTCGACTGTTAAATAAATTGCTTTGCTGTAGAGCAGCACACTGGCATTAAATAAAATATTAATTTATTCCATGACGGACTGACGATGTAAGACATTAAATGAACTAAATAGATAATTTCATATATATTACAACGACATGATTTGTCAAAAACGACCGTTTATTTACGCAGTTGCAAATCAGAAAGGAGGGGTGGGTAAAACTACTACGGCTTTAACTCTTGCCAGTTCCCTATCTGTTTTAGGACAAAATGTTTTGCTTATAGACCTTGACCCTCAGGCAAGTTTGACGTCACATCTGGCAATTGAACCGGAAATGGTTGAAAACTCTATTGGCAGTTTGCTGATTTCAGACGCCTCCGATGTTGAACGGTTTATTATAAATAAATATAAAATTAAGGATGGCGGATGCATTGATATTATACCTTCTAATATTAATCTTGCAAAAATAGAATCTAATCTTTCCGCTTCTAACGGCGGAGGACTGCAGTTAAAAGAAAAATTAAAGTATTTGCCGGATTATTACGATTATGTTATAATAGATTCGTCGCCGGCGCTTAGCGTACTTTTAATAAGCGCTATAGCAGCATGCGACGGCATAATAATACCGGTTGAAGCTGATTATCTGTCTGTAAGAGGGGTTGAGCTGCTTATAAAAACTATACAAAAGGTGGAGCAGGCGCTTAATGTCAAGTGTTATTATAAACTTTTAATAACTATGTTTGATAAAAGAACAAATTCTTCAGCCAAGTCATTAAATTACTTTAAAAGTAATTATAAAGAAAATAGTTTCGACGGCTACATCAATGTTGATACAAAATTTAAGGATGCGAGCTTTGTCAAAAAGCCTTTAACTTACTATGAAGCAAAATCGCGCGGTTCTATGGATTATCTGCATATAGCGCGTGAGATTTTAAGCGTTTCTGCAGAGACTGCGCAAGAGGAGGAATAAATAAGATGCAAAATAATTTTTTAACTGAAAATTTTACAAAAGAGCCTGATATTATAAGCCCGTGGATTGATAAATTACTGACTCCCATTAGCAGTATCGGCAAAAATGATATAATTAAAAAAATCGGCGTAAAAGGAAATGAAGATGAAGAAGTTTCTGCAATAAAATCTAATTCTAATGTCATATCGCTAAATAATTCAAAATTAAATCAGGGTTTGTCATACGAAAACATCGGAGACGGCAATGCCGGCGGCGAATATTCGGACGGGGAAGCTGCAGAAGGCGCGCGCATTTACACTTATCCTGTTAAAAAAATATTAACACCCGACAGAGATATTTATACCGATGCTAATATCGGCAGCAGTATAAACGAAAATATTTTTCGAAAACTTTCTGCAGATAATGAACTTGAAAAAGAAATTACATACCTAAGCTTTAATATTAATAATTCTTATGTTTCTTTTTCAGTTGACAATATCATTGAAATTATCAGATATACAGAACCTTTTAAATTATATACAAAAAAAATAGAGCTTTTAGGTCTAATCAATTACAGAGGCTGCGCCATTCCGATATACGATTTTTTTGCGGTTAATTCTTATAATGCATATGAACGCAATAACGGCGGCAGGGTTTTATCCGGTAAAGATAAAGATAGCAGATTTAAATATATTGCCGTATGTTCATTTAATAATGAAAATTTCGGTCTGTGCATCGACAATGCCGGTACGATAAAAAAAATAAAAAACAGTGAACTTATAACGTCTAATATTATTAAATATAAAAATTCTAAAAATCTGACCTATAAACTGTTTGAAAATGAGGACGGTAAATTTTCCTCAATAATTGAAATGCAGAACTTGTATAATTATTTGAAATTTTAAAGAAAAATTAAATCTATATTTCATTAGTACGGCTATTTAAAATTTTAAAGAAAAATTAAATCTGCCTTTTAGTAACATATTAACACGGCAGATTTTTTTTATTGTATTTTATTATTGAATTTTACTATAGATATACAATGCAATAATAACTATTTATTGTGTTATATATACAATGATATATCATATAAATTATGGAAGGCATAGTAGAAATTCAACAGATTATTACCAATGCCTCATTAGTAGAAAAAGTTGCCGCTACTCCTCAGACTTTTGCAATAAATGCCAATACTATTTCAAATGAAAATAATAATAGCACCGGAATTAAAAAAACTGATACAGTGAATGAAACCGGCGAGGTTTTAGAGCCTATCGACGACAGCAACAAAAAAAACAGCGAAGAAGGTAAAGAAGAAGATAACGGAGAAGAGCAGGCGTATGACGATGAAGCGCCCGAATTAGATGTTGAAGCTTATGATAGCGAAGGCGCAATGACTAATACCGATAATAATCAAGAAAACTTAAATAAAGAAGATTATAATAAGCGGCAGCATATTAATATTATGGCGTGATATAAAAAACTAATATTTGCAGTTTATTCAGCAAATCAGCGTATAAAGATATAGCATCCTCATTTAAATGAATTTACCCGAAAACAATAATTTTATCGCAAGAATAAGTTCTGATGCGAATATTAATATTTCAAAAATATTAATTAATAAAAGTTTAACCAATCTGTTAGATTCAATAAAGCCCAATGATATTTTAGATGTTAAATTAATAGACGCAGAAATATCAGATACATCATTCACAGGCATTTTATCCTTTAACGGAAAATTATTCAAAGCTGAAATACCGGAGTCCGTCTATGACGAATTTAAAATGTCCGCAGCGGCAGGCGAGAGTTCCATTTCTAACGAAAATTTTAATCTGCGGTTGAGCGCCGAATCAGTTAATGGAAGCGACGTGATTTTTAAAGTAATTAACGAATCATTAGATGAAAATAATTTAAAGCTTTTTAACGCGGCTGCAGAAAATATATCAAATTCCATAAAAGAAAATATTACATCGCTAATCGATAATAACTTAAATTTAAACTTAAATTTAAATATTAATAACTTAACAACGGATATTAAAAATAATACATTAATTTTAAATTTTGCTATGTCTAATCCCGGCGATTTTATTTCGGTATTGATAGCGCCGCGAAAAGAAGAAAAAGACGTAAAAAAAGATTCTGCCAAGAAAAATAAATTAAATTCTTACGGTTATTTCTTTTTGGTTGAATTTCAAATCAAACCGTTAGGTTTTTTAAAATTATCATCTTACTATTTTAACCGCAATTTAGTTTTAAATTTTAAAACATTTTCAAAAACTGCGGAAATTCTCATAAAACAAAATATCAACATATTGAAAGAAGAACTCCTCAAAGACAATATTATATTAAAAGATATTGAATTTAATAAAAATATGTCTAAAAAAGAATTTGACAGTGAATTTGGCGGCATAATCAATGAACAGGCATAAAGAAGAAGCTTTTGCAGCAGCTTTAAAATATGACAAAGATAAAAATAAAGCTCCGGTAATTGTCGCGAAAGGGAGAGGTAAATTAGCTGAAAAAATTAAGGCGGCAGCAAAGGAAAATAACATACCTATAATAGAGAATAAAGGTTTAACCGAGGTCTTAGATAAGCTTGAAATTTACGAAGAAATACCTCCCGAACTTTATAAAGTTATAGCCCATATTTTTGCATTTGTCTATAAGCTAAATAATAAATTATAAATAAATTACAAATAAACTTAAAGTCCGTCCGGTATGCCACGAGCGCAAATACTTATAGAGCCTGAACTTTTATTTGAAATTATGGCTCTGACTCTAACATTATATAATATATTAATCCAAATTGCTCATAGGCAACGGCTCAATATCAAATGCTCAATATTGAACGTAAAAATTTTTAAAATACTCGAACATTAAATATCAATTCAATGTTTATAGACCTCTGTCTTTTGCAACAAGTTCCCTCTGTCTTTTAAAGATATATTTGAACATTATATCCTGCTGCGCAGGTTTTATATTTATTATTTGCACGCCTATTTTGTATTTAGAATTCATAGGTATGGAAACTTTAATCTCTGCTCTTACGGTAATAGAAGAAAATTTTGGGAATTCTAATTTCATGTTTTCTATCACGGTATATTTTTCAAAACCGAAATCGGATAAAAAAGAAAAACCTTCTCCTGAAATGTCAAAAACATTAAAACTGAGCATTTTATTTATCCAAAAAAATGTTATCTTTATAGGTTCGGATATGGCAGGTTCTATTCTAAAAAATTTTCTCTTTTCTATTGAATAAATTTCTAACGGCGTGTAAATATTAAAATTAAAATAATTATTTTCTTCCGCAAAATTGTAAAGTTTAGACAAAAAATAATGGTCCTTGTCGTTAAAATGAAAACTGACTTTCAGATATGTTGAAGACAGCATCTTCAAATTGCCGTCCTTCGGCATCAGCGAGTCAATTGTGATAATATCCTCGTCAACGTTTATAATTTCCGAAGAGTAATCATTATTAGCCTGTGAGCCTATTAAATCAGGGGAATATGGATAGATTATAAAATTCTTTTTTGTTTTGGTAAAATTTTTTAAAATTGTTAATACTTCTTTTTTTCTAGAAAAGATATTGACATTAGGATTTTCTTTAATTTTTTTAAGGTCAAACATATATTTTTATTTATTTATTTTTTATTTATTTCTATTGTATAAATTTTAAATGTTATGCAAATAATATACATATTATAGATTATATTTATATATAATATCAATTTAAAAAATAAAATTACAGCTGCAATTTGCGCTTTGACCATACGGAAATTTTTTCTATTATAGTCCTATTCGGCAAAAGAATATAAGAAATAATTTCCGAAAATTAATGGCATAGTTATTGCATAATTAAATTGTGAAAGATTTTAGCTCTTTTTAACTGAATGTTAAGAACTTAACAGGTTTTAGCAAGGAGATATAAAATTGAACGGCGGACTGTATATTAATTTGAGCGGCATTGTATCTGAAGGCAAAAAAATGGCTATCGTGACTAACAATCTTGCGAATATTAACACGGTAGGATATAAAAGCGAGGGTTCGGTATTTGGAGATTTTTTATCTCAAAAAGCTATCAGTGCGGAAAATGCCGGCGATAAGACGCCCCTTGCGGATAATCAGTACCCGATAATGCTTTACAGCTATAACAATTTTTCGCAGGGTGCACTGAAACATACCGGCAACAGATTAGATTTGGCTATTCAGGGAGACGGTTTTTTTGCCGTTAAGACATCTAACGGGGTAAACTATACAAGGAACGGAGTTTTTTCGCTTAACGGCGACAATCAGATTGTGACGCAG
Organism: bacterium; assembly: GCA_021825865.1. Classification (GTDB taxonomy): domain Bacteria; phylum SZUA-79; class SZUA-79; order Acidulodesulfobacterales; family Acidulodesulfobacteraceae; genus Acididesulfobacter. The sequence goes on along the minus strand of JAKAFU010000006.1, from coordinate 19,142 downwards.
GAAGGGTATCCCGTGCTCGGCGTCAACGGAAGACCGATAAGCCTTACCGAAAGGGGTTCCGATATTACAATTTCAAAAAACGGTATTATCAATATTTTAAATCCGCAGACAGATGAAAATGAATATGCAGGTCAAATAGGCATCGTTGATTTTAAAAAGCCTGAGTTATTATCAAGAAACGGCGATAATCTATTTTCAGAGACTAAAAAATCGGGCAAACCCGTGCTTAATGACAATGCCGATATTGCGCAAGGATATTTAGAAGAATCAAACGTAAATGAAATAAAAAATATGGTGGAACTTATAGATATTAGTCAGACAAAGGCTACTATGATGAATGTTTTAAAATCATATTCTCAAGTTGACAGCACGGCTATAAACACCGTAGGAGCGCCTGTATAACTGCGAAATATAAGAGATATAAAAATAAATATGTAAAAAAATATTAATAAAGCAATATAAATTGCAATATAAATTAATGAAGAAATATAAATAAAACAATATTAAGAAAGATGTATATAAATGCAAATAAATATTAAGTATAAATAAAATAAGTATAAATAAAATAAATATTGAATAGATATAAAATGAATATAAATAGCAAAAGTAAGCAAAATATTATAAGAATGAAATAGATAGAGGAGGATTTAAATTGAGAGCATTATGGACGGCTTCAACCGGCATGGAGGGACAGCAGATTGAAATAGATAATATAGCGAATAATCTTGCAAATACTAATACTACCGGATACAAAGAATCCAGAGTTAATTTTGAAGACCTTTTTTATCAGACTGTAAAATCGCCGGGGGCTTATTCATCAGAATATACTCAGGTTCCCACCGGAATTCAGATAGGTTTGGGCTCTAAAGTTTCTTCCATAGAAAAAGAATTTACTCAGGGAGATATGCAACAGACTTCAAATCCTCTTGATTTAGCTATTGAAGGACAGGGGTTTTTTCAGATACAGATGGCAAACGGCGAAACCGCCTACACGAGGGACGGAACTTTACAGACTAATTCGCAAGGTCAGTTAGTAAATGCAAACGGCGACGCATTAGTTCCGCCTATTACAATTCCGCCTAATGCCACGTCTGTAAGTATAGCTCAGGACGGCACCGTGTCCGCTGCAGTATCGGGTCAAACCAATCCTGTGCAGGTTGGAACAATCACCTTGACTAATTTTATTAATCCTGCCGGTCTGAACAGTATAGGGCACAATTTGTATCTTCAGACATCCGCTTCAGGAGCGCCCCAGGTTGGAACGCCCGGTCAGAATGGCTTAGGAACTATACAGCAGGGATTTTTGGAAATGTCTAATGTTAATCTGGTTGGACAGATGGTATCTATGATTACGGCGCAAAATGCCTATACGATAGATTCAAAAGCTATTACCATTGCTAATCAGATGCTTCAGACTGCTGCATCTTTAGTGCCGTAATAATAATTAGTTATTATAATCATTGCAGATTAAAATAAAATGGATAATTGCAGTTTGGAAGATAAATTTGAAAATTTTAACAGTGTACGTTTCAAACCGGTTAAACCGATACTAAAATTAATGCTGAATGCCGGTTCAATTATGATTTTTTTATTGTATGCATCGGCATTTGTTTATATTCTTTGTTCCGGAAATGTTTATGCATCAGGTAAAACCAACGCCGTTAATAGCAGCATTGATAATTTCGGTTATGGCAGAAACTATAAGCCTAATATTAAGCAGAATAAGCATAGTAAAAGCGAGAGACACAAAGGGTATACAGCGGCGGCTTATCTTTCGTTAAACAGTTTAAAAAAGAATATAATCAGGTCTTTTTTTATGAGTATTCCCTCCGGATATAAAAATTATGCCAAATATATATATATTTCAAGTTTTAGGCTGTCAATAAATAATTTAAATAAAATTAACGGCATAATTAAAAATAAACATAATTTTTATATGCTCAGGTATAATTTTTACGACCAGGGTTTTGCAGGTATGCATACTGCCGTTATTAAAATAATAAATAAAAAAAACGGCAAACTTATTGATATGTTTTATGCCGATTTCAATACGGCAATAACGGCTCCCGTCGTAGTTGCTTCCCGTCCTGTGGGAAAGTTTCAGATTTTAGATAAAAATGATTTGAGGATTAAAAAGATTAATATTTCAAATATTTATGCAGGGTATAATTTTTCTGTAAATAAAACTGCAGGGAAAGAAGCAGCTGTTTTTATACCTGAAAATATGCCTATTACTAAAATAAATTCAGAAAAGAAAAGAATTATTAATTTTGGAAATATTATATCTATAGTTTATAAAAAATACGGAATCAATATTAAGATGAGAGGGCTAGCTTTGCAGGCAGGTGCTTACGGTCAACTCATAAGAGTCAAAAACCTTGAATCAGGCAGCATAATTTCAGGGGTAGTTAAAACAGATTCATCTGTAATCGTAAGATAATTAAGATTCAAAACTAATAATAGTTAAAGCAAAGACTAAACCTTAGTAATATACCGACTGAGAGCATAAGCTAAGAGAGGGTGCAGGAAGATTATGATAAATAGAAATTTATTTAGTAATTTATTCGGTAATTTATCTGACAATTTATTTAGCATATCCAATAAAATGAAGCGGTTAAAACATAAAAATAAAATTATATTTGCCGTAATAATGATTACAGGCTTGTCTTTTACTTTGAGCGGATGTGCCGGCAATATAACGCCGCCTAAATCTATGATTCCTCCGACTTATGTTAAGCCTACGGCAAAAAATTCTATAATACACAAAAAAATAGCCGGTTCTCTTTGGACCGGGTCGGCATCAGAATCAAATCTGTTTACCGATAACACCGCTTTTACGCTAAATGATATAGTAACAATAATTGTTAACGACCAGACTTCGGCTCAAGATTCTTCAGGTACTACGCTGTCAAAAAATTCATCCGGCACCGGCAGTTTTTCATTTGGCAGTTCTACGTCAAAACCTACCGGATATTCAGGCTCTAATGTCGAAAGTTTTGACGGAGGAGGAGGCGTGACTGATTCAGGGCAGATTTCTACTACTATAGAGGCTCAGGTTGTGAAAGTATATCCTAACGGAAATCTTGAACTTAAAGGAGAACGAATCGTGTCTCTAAACAGAGAAAAAAGATATATATTGATTAAAGGAATTGCAAGACCTGTTGATATAACCCCGGCTAATACTATTATTTCAAGTCAGCTCGCTGATGAAAGAATATGGATTAACGGTCAGGGTCCCGTCAACTGGCAGGAAGGCGCAGGATGGCTATACCGTATCATGAATTTCTTGTGGCCGTTCTGATAACGTACGCTTTCTAATATTTTAATGCGGAAAGCAGCGGCAGATTAAATAAAGATTAAATATAGACTAATCATATATAGATTAAATATTAATTTACGTACGTTACCGGAAGCTGAATGCTTATTTAAATGAAAAGTTCTTAATAAATTCAGATTTTCAATTTATAAATAGTCGTCCGTTCATAGTTAATCTGTCAATAATTAACCAATCGAAATAGCGGAGAAAAAGGTGAAAAAAATATTCGTCGGTAATAACAGAGAAACGACAAAAATTAAAACGGTACGTAAATTTAGAAACGATTTATTGACCGCTTCAGTGCTGATTGTAAGTTTTCTATTTACTGCAGGTGTTTTTTTTAGCGGATTCTCCGGCGGCACCGTATGCGAAGCTGCAACTATAGGCGATATAACATCTGTTTACGGAGCAATGAGCAATCCTTTGGTGGGATACGGCATAGTAGTCGGACTTGACGGGACCGGCGATCAATGGGGGGTTAACGTAACCCAGCAGAGCATAGTAACAATGCTTTCAAAACTGGGCGTCAATACCGATGAGTCGTCATTGTATGAAATACGGGACTCCGCCGCCGTTATGGTTACAGCTGAACTTCCGCCTTTTGCAGTGCCGGGTCAAAAGATTAACGTGACGGTTGCTTCTATAGGAAACGCTACCAGTTTGCAGGGCGGTGTTCTTTTAATGACGCCTTTAAAAGGACCTAACGGAAAAGTCTATGCTTTGGGACAGGGCAGTGTTTCTGTCGGGGGTAATGTTTCTACCGACAATGTTATGCCGCTTCCCGGTTACATACCTGTTTCGGAAAATTTCCAGACCGCCGGCATTATAGATGACGGAGGTATTATAGAAAAAGGTATTTCTATCGGATTAAATTCATATAAAACGGTAAAATTAATATTAAAAAATCCCGGATTTATTAATGCGGAAAGGGTTGCATCTGCTATAAACGTAAAATTCGGCAAAGGCACGGCTTCGGATTTAAATTCTACTGCGGTTTCAGTCAACGTTAAGCCTGCATATTTAGGAAAGGTAGCAAAATATATATCGTTAATAAATGCAATAAATGTCAGAACGCACACCCCTGCCATTATAGTTATAGATGAACGTTCCGGCACCGTTGTAATGGGCGGCAATATAAGAATCTCTTCGGTGGCTATTTCGAACAGGAATATAACAATTAAGATAAAACATAAAAGATTTCCCAAAGCTTTTTTGCTTAAAAGAGGCTTAACAGTCGCAAAACTTGTCAAAGCATTAAATGCCGTCGGCGCCTCAACTTCAAGTATAATATCAATTCTTGAAACTATAAAAGCGGCGGGCGCACTGTCGGCAAGGATAAAAGTTATCTGATATATATGATATATGATTAATAATATATAATATATCATATATAACGGAGTTATAAAATGAGTCGGCATAACTTTATATCTTCGCTGATTTAATAATTAAAGAATTTTAATAAAAATGACGATTGCTATATAAGTAATAATTTAAGTAAATATGGCGAAGGGGGAATTTATGGCAATCGAAATTAATAATATTTTGCAGGTCGGCAATGCAGCCGAAGTTTATAAAGCAAAAGATAAGACGATTCAGAATACCGACGGCGCTGCTGTTCCTTCTTCTGATACCGTTAATATATCTGGCAGCGGTTTATTCATAGAAAATTTGAAAAATCAGATTAATAATGCGGATTCGCTCAGCATTTCTAAGATAAGCAATATACGGAGCAGCATTGCCGGCGGCGCTTATGCCGATAGTTCTAAAATAGCCGGCGGCATATTAAATTTTATAAACACCGTTATATAATGTTCGCTATGAAAGCTTGAAAGATTGAATTGTTGAATGCTTGAAAAGGTTTCTATAATATAAACAGCAGCTGAGCAAATTTAAAGGTTTCTGTAATATAAACGACGCTTCAGCTAATTAAATATTTATCGCGTTGCATAACTTAACCGCTCATGCAACCGACAAATGAACTTGACAGATAGATAATATAACAGAGAGAAACAAATAAATGGATAATAATAGCAATAATATAATAAAAAAAATAGAATTAAGCAGACTTTTGCAATTAGTCAATAATATCAAAACGGATATCGGAGATTTTTACGCGGCAGTTCAATCAAGTAATCCGCATAAGAGCGATTTTGCCGAGTTTAACAGGAAAATAAGTGAAATAAACGCTAACGTAAATCTCTTAAAAACTCTAACGCTTAATCTTGGCGGTAATGACGGCGGCAATAATGATAATAATATAAATGAGGCGAACAGCATAAACGCTAAAGAAAACGAAGGCAAATCAGGAAAAATGAAGATGGAGGTATTTGACGAAAAGGCAGAAGAGGAAAAAAGAGGGGAAGAAGACGATATTTCCGCGTATCTGCTTAAAGATGAGTTAAAAAATTCTATTTATGAGGTTATAAAAATAAATGATGCTCTCAGCAGTTTTCTAAATAAAAGCATAAATTATAATCAGCAGACAATTTCTTTTATAGTCAATTTATTTAATAAAGATTATTCCTGCGATTATAATAAAAATGCCTCATATAATAAAAATATAAAAAGGTCGGTATGTTTAGTTAAAGATATACAAGTGTAGCAGGAAAACGAATATAATGCAATATAATACTATATGATACCGATATTGTTTAATTAAATGCTGCATCGGTATAATGTACGTTAATAAAATATTGTCTAATGTAACTTTTTATATCTTTTATATTATTTTAATACGGTATAATATCAATTATTTTATGTTGTATATAGAAATAATAACTTTAATTTATTTTTTATTTATTTAAATTATTTTACAATAAAATGCTATCAATAAATAACATAATGGAAATTGCGAATTCTGCGTTAAATGCCAATGAAACGGCAATGAACGTGGAAGGCGAAAATGTCGCTAATGTGAACACGCCTTTTTATAACAATGAAAATCCGGTGTTTTCAGAGGCTCCGCCGGTTATAGGAGCTCCGTATAATTACGGAACCGGCGTTAATTTAACCGCCATACACAGACAGACGGATTCGTTCGTTCAGAACGAGGTTAATAGCGAGACGACCCAGAACAGCTATTACAACACGCTGTATCAGGGGCTGCAGCAGATACAGAATGTTTTTAACGATACTTCCGGCTCAGGATTTAATTCTTCCATTACGACATTTTTTAATGATTTACAGAATGTTGCAAATAATCCTTCAAGCACTGCCCAGAGGACGGTTTTGCTATCAGATGCAAATACGCTGACCGGAGATATAAACAACGCATATACGACGATTGCCAATACCGTTGCATCAACCGGAACTTCCATTAAAGGGGTAATTCCTGAAATTAATTCTTATACGTCGCAGATTGCCTTTTTAAATCAGCAGATTACATATGCCCAGAATGCGGGCAGCAACGCCAACGAATTGCGCGACCAGAGAACGGCGGCGGTAAATAGTCTGTCTAAACTTGTAAATATTTCATATTATGAGAATCAGAACGGAAAATTGAATATCTCGCTTGGCGGAAATGCTTTAGTGTCAAGCGACACGTCTTACAATCTGTCCACACAGATTAACGGCAAAAATCCGAGCTCTTTAGATATAATGTTAGACGGTCCGGATTCTACGGTGAATAACATAACTTCAAGTGTAACGGGCGGCACGCTGGGCGCCTACGTTTATTTGCAGCAGACAGTAGCGCCGTCTTATGTAAACCAGCTTAATTCCGTTGCGGCATCTATTACCGATAACGTAAATGCGGCGCAATTTAGCGGATACGGTCTTGACGGTTCAACAGGAAATTATTTTTTTAATCCTGATTTAACGACTGCTGCGGGAAAAAATGTAACAGATGCGACGATTTCAACGGGCATGGTTACTAATCCTCAGGATTTGACCGGGGATAGTTATACTATTACAGCCAGTTCAAGCGCCTCAGGCGGATTTTCGATAACTAACGATACTACAGGTAAACCGTTAACCAGTTCACAATATACGGTAACCCCTTCAACTAATAATTATGGTCAGAGCGTATATGCTATAAATTTTGCCGGAGTTTCGGTTAATATTACGGGAACTGCCACAACAGGCGGAGCTCCAGCAAATGGAGACACTTTTACGGTTAATCAGTTAACTGCCGACCCTGCTTTTACTATGGCGGTTAATCCAAATTTATCTACTTCACAGATTGCAGCGGCCTCAGCCGTATCGACCGCTGTTAATCCTGATAATACAGGAAATTCTACGATTAGCGCCGGTTCGGTTATTAATCCAATAAACTCTTCCTCCACGGCATCAGGGAATTATACAAACGAAGGCGGGCAATATACTATAGAGTATTATAATCCTCCTCTAACTAACAAAATTAACGGAGTAAGTTCAAATTATAATTTTAAGATTACCAACAACACCACGGGAGATGTTCAATATCAGAATGTTACCACCGCGACTGCCTCTAATACGGGTTCCAGTATAGAAACAACTAATACAAGCGGGCAGAATGTGTATTCTATCTTTTTCGGAAATCAGAATAATTCGTCAAGTGCGGCGACAGCCGAGAACTTTCATGTTGATATAACAGGTGCTCCCGACAACGGCGACAGTTTTACCGCAAATATTTTAAGCCCTTCAAGTTCTACATCTGTCACAGGCAACGGTTCTAATCTTAACAGTTCCTATTTGACCCCTCTGACGCTGACCCAGATGAATGCTACAGGTTTGCAGGGTAATAACGGCAATGCTCTTAATATGTCCAATCTTCAGAATACGGCTCTGCCTATAGACGGAACTACTCAGACTATATCGAATTATTACGCCTCTATTGTTTCAAACATTGGCACGGCGGCACAGAGCAGCGATACAAATTATACAAATTCGACTTCCGTTCTTACAAATCTTAATAATCAGCTTTCCTCGGCAGTGGGAGTAAATTTAAACGACCAGATGACAAATCTGACCAATTATCAAAATTCTTACGAAGCGGCGGCAGCTCTTTCAAAGTCCGCTCAGACTATAATGACGGCTCTTTTAAATATGGTGCCGTGATAGATTAGATATGGTATGGTTGATTTATATTTAGTTTATAACGTAATTAAATAATGAAAGCAATGAAGTTATAAAAGGTGAGCGAGCATGATTCAGATAACAAGCAATATGATATATAATAATATTAATAATCAGTTAGACAATGAGAGTGTTTCAATTTATAATCTTGAAGACCAGATTTCAACCGGACTGCAGATAAATCAGCCTCAGGATAATCCGGCAGGTCAGGTTAATGTTCTGTCTTATCAAAATTCTTTATCGAACCTTACCCAATATACATCCAATGTAAGTCAGGCAAGCGAGATAAGCGCTCTTGCATCTTCTACCGCAAGCAATGCTATAAGCGTCTTAAATACGGCTAAAACTTTAGCGCTCCAAATGGCTAACGGAACTAACAGTACCGCAAATAATAAGGCTGCCGCCAATCAGGTAGGTCAGCTGATTGACGAAATACAGCAGATTGCCGGCACAAATTATAACGGTGAAAATATATTCACCGGTGAAGACACATCTGTTCCTTCAGCATATACTTCTTCAACGGCGTATTATACAGCGTCATCTTCAAGCGGAACGACGGTTCATATTCCTTATAACGTTTATACTTATGCAGGAAATAACGTTCAACAGAAGTATCAGATAACACAGGATGAAACATTAGCTCCCAGCGTTACGGCTAATGAAATGTTCGGCAGCGATAATGCTCCTTCTTCAACTTCCTCTTCTACATCTACGACTCCTACCGCTTTACTGTCGGTTTTATCTTTATTTCAGTCTGAGCTGAATTCTAATAACTATGCTAATAATTCCAGTACTATAATTAACGGATTAAGTAACGGACTGAGCCGGCTGACGGCAGCCCAAGCCGTTATCGGCGCTAAACAGGAAAGATTGACTGAGCAGACTACAAGCGAACAGACGGTTAATGCCAATATTCAGCAGCTTTTAGGCGATACTCAGGACGTTAATATTGCTAAGGCGACGACTAATCTCACACAGGCGCAGACAACATATCAGGCAACGCTTGCAATGAGTTCTGAAATAACGCAGCTGACGCCTATGCTGCTAAAATACCTTGGATAATTGGATAAATAAATAATTATCATAATCAGAAAAACCGGTATTAAAACAGGTAATGTAAATGACGGTATAAAATAAATAGTAGTATCCAATAATTAAAATGACGATGTAAAATAAATAAATAATAACCAATTAAACTGCCATGCGACCATGCTCATATTAAACAGACGGGAAGGCGAAAGTATAAAGATAGGCGATGATATAGAAATAGAGATAGTTTCTGTCAGCGGAAACAGCGTAAAAATCGGTATAAGCGCTCCGCAAGAAGTTTCTATTCTCAGGAAAGAATTGTACGACAGTATAATTTCTGAAAATATAAGCGCATCCATGGTCAATTTAGGGGTCAATTTAGAAAAATTATCTGAACTGAAATTTTCTTTACAGCCATCTGAAGAAAATATAAATAATAAAAAATGATATAAAAAAATATATGATATAATATTGATTTAGTTTTCTATAAACAGAGAAATATATATGGAATAAAAAATGATAGAAAAAAATGTATAATATAACTGCATATAAAAATTAAGTACATAAATAAGATTTTAATATATAAACATCAGGTATTTTTTCATCGAAATAGTCATCATTGTTTTTTTTAATAACTAAATAAGATTTTTATATAAAAAAATTAATTAAATAAATAAGATTCTGACATATAAATATTAAGTATAAAATACGGAGTTTTTGGCGTGAACAATGATACAATTTTAGTGAAGAGCAAATATTATCCCGACGGGGTAGAGGTTGAAAAGGTTAAAATTATAGAGTTTTTAAAACCTATTCTCGGGTTTAACGATTATAGAAAATTTTGTATTTTAAACGTAGATAAAGCAAAAAATATACCATTTTTTATTTTGCAGAGTATCGACAACGAAAAACTATGTTTTATAATTACCGACCCTAACACTTTTTTCAAGGATTACAGCGTGCCTGTGACTAAAGAAGAAAAAGAAATTTTAGAATTGGAAGATGAAAATAAAGCTATAATATTTGTTATAGCAAGCATGACGGCGGATATAACTAACGCTACCGTGAATCTTAAAGGTCCAATAGTAATTAATACCGTAACGCATAAGGCTATTCAGTGCGTTCTTATTAACGAAAATTATGCAGCAAATCAAAAACTGCCTATAATTAAGAAAACCGATTAGATTTTTATTTAAATTATTAAAAAGTTTTATTGTGTATGCTTATATTTCTATTTTTTTCCTCTTTTGTCTATAACTATTTTTGAACCGGGCGAACTTTTTGCTTTTGATTTTAAAGCTGAGGTTATTTCACTTATTTCACCGTAATGGGATACTCTTTTATTAATATCGGGAATTATCGCTACCGACAGCGACATCAGGGGAATCTGTCTTAAAATGTTAGACCTGTCATAAGTTTCTATATAACCGTTTGATTTATCCGTTTCATCGTAAAAAGACGGTATTATTTTGTCAAAATTTGAAATTATATTGCTGCAAATTTCTACAATATCTTCGGGGTTAGAAATAGCTACAAAATCGTCCCCGCCTATATGTCCGACAAAGACTTCCCTGCCGTGCCTTTTGCGATTTTTTGAAATGTCACAAGCAGTTGAAGCTATAAGTCTTGATGTCAGCATAATTATTTCATCGCCGCTTAAAAAACCGTATTTATCGTTATAAGATTTAAAATTATCAATATCAATATAAGCAAAAGAGCAGTTTATATTATTTGATATCCTTTTTTTTACTTCGTTAATTATTGATGAATTTCCGGGTAGTTTTGTCAGCGGATTGGCATCTAATTGAGTTCTTGAAAACAGCAGAGATATTTTTACTTTATAGAGCAGTTCATTCTTTAACAGCGGTTCTTTCACGTAGTCTTTCATAGAACAGCAGTCTAAATCTATAATTTTTTTAAAATTAAAATTGCGCGGCAGAATAAAAACTAAAGGTATGTTGCTGATTATATTATCTTTCTGGATATTGTCGGTCATACCGTAAATATCGTGATAAACGGCATAGCAGTCTTTTTTTAAAGACGTACGATAGTCATTATCTGAGATTAAGACCGACGTTTCGTCGGCAATAGAACAACCTGCTAATTTATTATTTCTGCCGTTATTTTGATTTAGAGTATTTTTATTTTTGTTTTCTATTCTATTGATACGGACGGTATTTAAGTCTGTTATTTTATTGTCATTCTCTGTTTTTTCAAATATTTCATATCTTAAATCTACTAAAATAAGGGAAGGAGGGGATACATAAACGGAGTAGTATGCCTGATTTATGGATTCGTAAAACTGCAGGCCGTAATTACAGAGCTCTTTAGTAAAATATTCCGTCAATTCAAATTCTTTTTTAGAAACAATAAAAATAATATCCTTGTTTTCATGCATTTTATTTTAGCAATAGTAAGTTTAGTTATCGTAGAATAAATTTTATTTTAGCAATTTATATATTTCTGTTGCAATTTTTATTTCTATTTATATTTCTATAAACTATTTTTAGAAGCTCTAATTCAATCCGTTAATAATTTTGAGCAGTATTTATATTTTTAAAATCTGCTTTGGGCAAATCAAATTTAATCGGTTATTAATTTTAGACAGTTATAATAAATAAATTTAGTTAAAAACATTTAATTCATCTCTAAAATAATAAATTTCTTCAATAACCTTCTTTAAGAAATCTAAATCTATAGACAATATTTCCATTATTTCATTTTTAATTTCATCAACGTAAATGCTGCCTGAAAAACCTATTCCAAGGGATTTGGTTAGAATGTCTGATAAATTAACTATTGCAGTTTCAATTATATAGTTATTAGAGGAATATGTTTTATTTTTATTGTCGGCTATTGATTTTACATTATAATTTTTAGTTATATTTTCATTTTTATATAACATCATGAAATCGTGATGAAATCTTATAGGCGTATAAATAGAAGCAGGATAATTCCATGATTTTGTTAAATAATATCCTACGTCAGCGTGAGATATATTTAAAATTTCTTTTTCTGCCTCTGAATAGACCAGTTTTTTTTCTTCAGCAAATTTAATTATAGAGTTAAAATCATCACGGAATTTTATTGCAATGATAAGCTTACCTATATCATGCAGTAAGCCGGCAGAAAAAACCAAATCTTCGTCTATGAACTGCTTATTCCCGTTTATCTGTCTCGCAATATATTTTGCCGTTAATCCGCAAAACAGGCTGTGTTCCCATAAGCCTTTCATGGTATCTTTCATTAATTCAAAAACCGAAGATGTAATTATAATGCTTTTTAATGTATTAGAACCGAGCAGAACAAGAGCAAGATTTAAATTATAAATCCTTTGCGGAAAACCGTAAAAAGGGGAATTGACTATTTTAAGTATTTTTGCCGATAAACTCATATCTTTTGTCATTAAATTGCCGATATAATTAACGGAGATGGTGTCGTCTTCCATTAAGCTATTGATTTTGTGAATGACCTCCGGCAATGAAGGAAGATTATCCGTCATTTTAATAGCGCTCATTATTTCATCAAATTTATCTTTTTTCATAATTAGTAAACTAACTAACCCTGATATTCTTGAATTATGATTTTTTTTATAATATTTTTAATATCTTCCATTAATTTTATATTACCGACGAGGATAAACCTTTTTTCAATATCCGACAAATCATTTTCCATTGTCCTGCCGTTAAGATAAGAAACATCGGCGCCTTCATCCGTCAAGCTGTTGTTATTTTCAATATATACGTAATAAATATGCTGTTTTTTTATCTGATTAATTATTGAGCCGGTTAATATTGACCCCTTAGATAATAATACAACCCCGTTATTTAAAACAATGCTTTTAGCTAAAACATCCCCTTCGGAAACCTCTTCAATTTTTATTCTTTTCATTTATATCGGTAATATTTTTTGATGAATGTATTTTTACGATTATATTAAACTTAGATTAAACGGCTGTTGAATTTTTTTAATACTTATTATATCATAGTTACTATAACTTAATAATAAATATGCAATTAGTATATAGTGGTCACAGTATATAATTAGTATATTATATATTGATATTTTAATAAAGCAAAAATATTTGCAGCGCAAAGGACATATTTATATTATAATTATAATTATAGCATTACAATATTATTATTAAGCAAAAATATTTGCAGCGCAAAAAAACATATCTATGTTGTATAATATTATTATGAAACTATCTGCAATCGGTCGTGAAAAATTAATTGATTTAAAAATAGACATCGCGGGAAAGATTCTTGTATTGAATAAATATGCACTGCTTATTATACTTGAAGAAAGAGAAAATATTAAAAATTTAGCTGATATATTAAACAAAAAGAAATTATTTATAGAAATTATTGCCAAAATTAAAATAGACTATAACGATATATTAAAATTGAATAAAACAGAAATGGATAAAATGAGAATTTTAAAAAAAATTATTTCAGATAATATTAATATTGAAAAAAACATTATCGATAAATTTTCTGCAAAGCAGAAAAATTTAGCAGAAAAAATAAAATTATTAAGAAAGATAGGTTGTGCTACGAAAGCATACGAATCTAATACGAATAACGTCTGATGAAACGAGGTACGGCGAAGTTCATTTGAGCAAAAAACCGATAGGAGAGCTTGCGCCGTTTTAGGCAAGAGTAGTTAACCCGTATCATATGAGTTTTATTGCGTGTAATTCTAAAATGCAGAATAATTTTTAAATAAGGTTAGATTATTTATGATAGACTATGAAACATATTTTTACAAAGACCAGGAAGTTATTATTAAGTCCGGAAGCAATAATTATAAGGGTTATATTTCAGACTTAAACGGAGAATATATTTTTGTTATCCTGTATGCGCTATTTAAAGAAGACGATATATTAAAATTTGATTCCGGCAATGAAGTGAATTTTGCCGACCGCGCCGAAGATATTAATATAGACAATATTATATCCGACATACATAATAAGATCGACGACAATATTCTGATTTACGAAGACATTAAGGACGCATATATTGCAAAAGTTAAGATTGACGAGATTATTAAAGGAAATGATAATATCGTTTTAAAAATTAAGGTATCTGATGCACCGTCTAAAAGAGACGGAAGGGAGTTCTTAAGAGTTAACGCGTTTTTGCAATTTTCATACGATAAGATAAGTGCGGAGGAGTTTCATAAATTAAAAGAAGAATATATTTCTAAACCTTCTTTTACCACTTCGGTTTACGGTATATATAAAACTAATATGCCCAGACTGTCATCTTCAACGCCGGTAATAGACGATATGGGAGTGCCCATAAATCCGAGATTGGAAAAATTATTAATCGCCATAAACAGCAAATTAGACATTATACTTTCTCTATTAAATCCTGAAAAATCTCTGCTTTCCAATATAGAAGAGCAGAAAGTATCTATAAGCGGTTCGGGTATCATGTTTAATTATCCGGTTAACGGCTGGAATAAAGACGCTCAAAATGGCTTTGAAGACTTAAAACCGAATGTAAATTCTAACTTAAATATAAATTCATTAAAACACGGCGATTATTTGAAAATGACTATACTATTTCCTGCTATACCGCAGTTTATTATCAAATTGATCGCTCAGGTCGTGAGAATAGAAGCCGGCAATAATTATTCCGTCGCATGTAAATTTTCGGCAATTAATGAATATGATAGGGACGAGATTATTAAATATACCCTCGAAAGACAGAGGCAGCATATAAAAAAATCTTCATTTTAGACGGTTATTTGTATTATGATTTTGGAAGTTCATTGTTAAGAAATGTGGAAAGAACGACGATATTAACCCTTCTGTTTAAAGCCCTTCCCTGAGCGGTTTTGTTTGAAGCTACCGGTCTATATTTTCCGTAGCCTGAAGCAGAAAGTCTTATCGGCGGAAATTTAACTTTTTTTATAAAAAACCTAAGGACATTAACTGCTCTGGCTGTGGAAAGCATCCAGTTATTGGGGTATCTAAAGGTATGAATCGGCGTAGAATCCGTATACCCCTCAATAGACAGGTTGTTTTTAACTTTTAAAAGCGAAGATGCGATATATTTTAAAAGAGGATGAAATTGCCGTAAAATTTTAGCGCTTCCCGAATTAAAAAAATCTGAACCTTTAAGGGAAATTGTCAATCCGCGGGTGGACCTGTAAATTCTCAGAGATGTTCTGTATGTTTTATTGCCTTTTATATATTTTTCAATACCCAGAGAAATCATATTAAAAACACGCGCTTCACGTCTTTCTTCTTTGAGCAGTTTTTTATTCTGGGCAGAAACTTTAGTGGAAGGCGCAACTTTCGGAACAATGAGTTTAGGGGTGGACGCAAGGTTTGGTTTGGATTTGGATACGGTAACAAATTTGTTGGCTCCAAAAGCCTGCTGGATAGAAACGGCAAGTTCTTTCAAGCGGACATTATTTACCTTTGAAATTGCAAACATAACTATAAAAAATGACAGCAGAGTAGTTAAAAAGTCGCCGTAGCTAATCATCCACCTTTCTTTATTCGATTCCGCCGGAGGTTTTCTTCGTCTTAAACTCATAACTATATTATATCACATTATACTATGTTTTTGATTTTTTGATTTATTAATTGAGATGCTGTTAATTATTTTTTTTATTATCGATGCTTGTTATTATCAAAAATGGAATTTATCTTGCATTTTTTGCTTCATATATTGCTTTTTGGCTTTCACTCAAAAATGATTTTAGCTTTTCTTCTATAAGTCTGGGATTTTCACCATTCTGGATTGACTGAACCCCTTTAAGCACCAATTCATTTTTCAGCGTTTTTTCTTTTAACTTTATTTTTAATTTGCTTGCTATAGGAAACAATACCAGGTTTGCAAACGCCAGACCGTAGAGGGTAGCGGTAAAAGCAACGGCAATGCCGGCGCCCAGTTTGTTCGGATTATTTAAATGCTGCATGACGTGAATCAGACCTAAAACAGCGCCTATGATTCCCAGCGTAGGAGAGTATCCGCCTGCCTGTTCAAAAATTTTTACGCTTTCTTCTCCGAAATCTTCTAAATTGCCCAATTCTGTTTCCATAATCTCCGTAAGCACTTGAGGGTCTATGCCATCAACTACTAATGATAACGCTTTTTTCATAAATTTGTCGTCAGAGGTTTCAACCTCTGCTTCCAGAGCAAGAACGCCGTTTTTTCTGGCCTTTCCTGCAAAATCTATAATATCTGCTATAGTGCTTTCATAATTGACTTTTTCAGAAATAAATACATCCTTAACGGACATAACTGCTTTTTTTAAATTTGGCAGAGGATTACCGGCAATAGTAGCGCCGCATGTTCCTATTATGACTATAGTAAGACCTATGGGGTCCATTAATTGCATAATAGTTGAACCCTGCATGGTATTTGCGGCTATTAAACCGCCTATTGCCATAATAAAACCTATAATTGATGCTAAATCCATATTTTTATACTTTTTTATATATGCTTATATTGAGTGTCTATTTAATTTTATTTATTTTAATTTATTTTTTTAATTTATATTACAATAGATAATTTAATATGCAATATTAACAACCTAATTTTTTTTAATAAAATATATAAAATATTATATTAATATTATCAAATTTATTTCATTTTCTCAATATATTATAAATAAAAAATTGCATAATTTTGTTAATATTCATTCGGTTATTAATAATCTAAGCGGTTCGGATAGAGGCAAACAGCTTAAAATTTATCAATTATCTTCAATAACAGCCTCAGGACCGCCGGTTTATATTTGCGGTATTATTATAAAAATATTCTGTAATTTTTGTAATATATTTAGTATACTATAAATATTATGACGGAAATAATAAATAACTTAGCAGATAAAGCTCAAATAGACAAAACAAGTAATGCCGACAACAGCGGCGGCGTAAATGCCGGTCGTATTAAAAATATTGCCGCCGTTAAAACGGCGGATAGATCTGGCAATATAAATACAAAAGACGAAGATATAACGTCTGCCGAGATGGGCGAGATAAAACTTGTTGCGTCTAAATTTGAATCAATTTTTTTAAATATACTGTTTGATTCTATGTCTAAAGAAAATAGCGGCGGTACATTCGTAAATCACGGCAGCGCTTATAAGATTTTTAATTCCATGATGTACCAGTCGATTGCAAATGATGAATCTTACGGCAGAGGCATAGGAATTGCAAGAATGATCGTTAATTATTTTAAAGAAAATCCTTCACTGATAAAAAATAGTTTAAATATTTCAAAACTAAAATCAGAAACAAACGAACTGTCCGGCTCTAACGATTTTATGGAAGCCGTAAACGCTTCAGAGAAATATCTGGGTAATGCAAATATTTTAAATAATTATAAAAAGTTAAGCGCTTTAAATAATCAGGCAGACAGCGGCGGCTATAGCGGCAATATTTCCGACAATACAGCTTCAGATTATACTTCCGGCGAATACCCATCGATAGACAGTTTAGCGAAGGCAGCTTCTAAAACGTACGACCTGCCTTATAATTTAATTAAGGCGGTTATAAAAACTGAATCCGGTTTTAATCCTTACGCGGTTTCGCCTAAAGGAGCCGTCGGATTGATGCAGGTAATGCCCCAAACCGCTGAAGAAATGGGTGTGGCTGACGTATCAAATCCTGCGGCTAACGTGTTTTGCGGGAGCCTTTACTTAAAAAAAATGCTGGACCGTAACAACGGTAATATAGAATTGGCTCTTGCCGCCTACAATTCTGGGCAGGGTAATGTGGATAAGTACGGCGGCATACCGCCGTTCGCAGAAACGCAGAATTATGTAAAAAAAGTTTTAAACTATTACAATGAATACAATAATTCATAAAAAATAATGCAGAATTAGGAAAAAATTTTATCTAAAATTTATGCAATATAATTAATATGCCGCATGGGCATATTTATTTTATCAATAACAAAAATATAGCAAAATAATTTTAATAAGGATATTTAATATGTCTATTTTTAAAAGAAATAAAGCGGCGGTGATTAATTTTTCAGGCGCCATAACATCGCAAAGTATCGCTCCTTATGTTTCTTTAATAAAAAAAATTGAAAAGACCGATTCCATAAAAGGCGTTCTTTTTACTATAGACAGTCCCGGCGGCAGCGCTATACATTCTGAACTTTTATACTTTGCAATAGAAAGACTGAAGAAAAAAGGCAAAAGGGTGTACGGCTATCTTGAACTTGCCGCATCAGGCGGATATTTAGTTGCTTCGTCATTAGAAAGGCTTTATGCTCCGCCGTCAGGAATAATAGGTTCAATAGGGGTGATAAGCATGAAGCCGGTATTGAAGGAAATATTAGGCAAAATCGGCGTCGATTACGAGATTTTAAAAAAAGGCAAGTATAAAGATATGTGGTCATTTACCAGACGTTATACAGACGAAGAAAGAGCAAGTATAGACGAACTTCAGGAAGATATTTATCTGAGATTTATAGAAATAGTTTCTGAAGGAAGAAAAATTCCTAAAGACGATGTTTTAAAACTTGCTACCGGGGAATTATTTTCTTCTAAAAAGTCGTTATCTAACAAACTTATCGACGAGATTTCGGATTTAGATAAAGCAATAGAAGATTTATGCAAAGAAATAAAAGTAAATCCTGAAAAGGTTATCTATATGCAGATTAAAAAACCCTTTTTTCAAAAAATAATTAACAGGTCAATGGTCGGAATAATCGAAGATATATATTACAATTTAATGTTTTAATTAAGATTCTGCACAGTCGTAATA
>JAKAFU010000005.1 GCA_021825865.1 bacterium | reverse complement strand
TTGATTATATTGTATTTCATGCAAAAAAGGAACATATTTGGTTCTGTTTCTATTGCGGCGAAGTTTTTAAAATCTGATTTATTTATTGTTGGCATAAAAAATGCATATATTAATATTGACTAAAAAATTAAAATATTAAAAATGCATTACTTATATTAACTAACAAATTTAAGAAGGGGACAGATTTAAATCTGTCCCCTTCTTAAATTATGTCATTATCGGGTAGTCTCTTTTTATTCATCTAATCAGAAATTAATGTGTATTTTATTTTTAAATTAACTTTACGGAGGTATTCAGAATTATGAAATTAAAGTTCAAACCAGACGTTAAAATTATCGGTGCAGCCGTTGCTGTTTTTATCGGTTTAATAGCAGGGGTTATTATTACGGCAAATTTGCATCTGCTTAAAAAATCCAATGCCGCAGCAAATCCGCCGTTGATTTACACGACAAAAAATTCTGAGATGCCGGCTCAAAATGGACCAAAGAATTTTATTGCATTAATTAAACAGGATAAACCTTTTGTTGTTAATATTAGAACTACTCAGCAGATAAAAGGCGGACCTTCTACTATGTATCAGAATCCGTTTGGTAACGAACCGAATCCGTTCGGTCAATTTTTTCATAATTTTTTCAACAGTCAGCCTCAGTCTTCATATACCGAAGAAAGTCTCGGCTCCGGTGTTATTATAAGTAAAAACGGATATATTATAACAAATAATCACGTTATAAAAGGCGCATCTAAAATATATGTTAAGCTTTACAACGGCAGGACTTATAAAGCGCGCGTTATCGGCAAAGACCCTAATGTTGATTTGGCATTGCTGAAAATTCATGTAAACAAAAGTCTTCCTGCGGCCGTGCTCGGGGACTCTGCGAAGTCTCAAATAGGAGAGTGGGTTCTTGCTATAGGTAACCCGTTTGGTTTGGGCTGGACTGTAACGGACGGTATTATAAGCGCCAAAGGACGCGCAATAGGCGGTCCTTATGAAGATTTTATACAGACTAACGCTGCAATAAACCCGGGAAATAGCGGAGGACCTCTAATTAACATGAAAGGGCAGGTCGTCGGCATAAATACCGCGATAATAAAAGGCGCAACGGGGATAGGTTTTTCAATTCCTATAAATGTTGTTAAGCAAGTTTTGCCGGAACTTGAAACAGGAAAAATTACCAGAGGATGGCTCGGTATTGAAATACAGGCAATCAGCCCATCCCTTGAAAAAGCATTTCATCTGCATACGACATACGGAGCATTAGTATCATCAGTGTTGCCGAACAGTCCGGCGTCACGGGCAGGATTGAAGAGCGGGGATATTATAATTAAATATAACGGTTATAAAGTCAAAGAAATGTCGCAATTGCCATGGCTAGTAGGTAATACTAAACCGGGAACTACCGTTCCTATGGAAATTTTAAGAAACGGAAAGAAAATAAACCTTAATATTACTGTAGGGAACTGGAAAAGTCCTAAGAATGTATTTAAAGCAAAAAAGGTTATAACTGATAAGTTCGGGATAGGCGTTGTTCCATTAACTGTCGCAAATAAGCAAAAATAT
This sequence comes from bacterium, assembly GCA_021825865.1. Taxonomy (GTDB): domain Bacteria; phylum SZUA-79; class SZUA-79; order Acidulodesulfobacterales; family Acidulodesulfobacteraceae; genus Acididesulfobacter. The sequence goes on along the minus strand of JAKAFU010000005.1, from coordinate 62,414 downwards.
GGGCTTCAAAACGTACATCACGGAGTTATTGTTACAAAAATTATACCGGGAAGTATAGCTCAGAAAATGGGATTATTGCCGGGCGATGTTATACAGGAAATAAATCATTCCGCATGCAGCAATTTAACTGAATATAAACATGAAATAAAAAATGCGGAGAAAGAAAATCAATACTTGTTATTTGTCAGACGCGGAAGCATGAAGCTGTATTTAGCTTATTCAAAATAAATTGCTTTGCAGTTCTTTGTTAAAAATTAAAAGTAATTAAAAACAATTAAATTGATATATCGAACAAGCAAATTGGCGAACTAATTATTTAGCTTGACTAATGTTAACTTAACTTAACTTTAAAACTGTAAGCTTTGCATCACACTCCTCCTAAAGGTAATCCGGTCTCGAAAGGGACCGGATTATTTTTTATCCTTTTTAAATATTAAACGAACATGCATGATAAGAAATTTATTATTATAGGAACGGCGGGACATATAGACCACGGCAAAACTTCTCTTATAAAAGTTCTTACCGGTAAAGATACCGACAGACTTGCTGAAGAAAAAAAAAGAGGCATCAGTATAGTCTTGGGCTATGCCGATATAGTTCTACCGTCGGGAATTCATGCAGGGCTCGTTGATGTTCCGGGTCACGCCAAGTTCATAAAAACGATGGTTTCAGGTTCAACCGGAATGGATATGGTTATCTTGCTCATAGCTGCAGACGACGGTATTATGGCGCAGACGATAGAGCATTTTAATATTTTAAAAATACTGGGCGTCAATATTATAATTCCGGTTCTTACAAAAATTGATACAGTAGATAACAATATTATAATTCAAAGAGAAAAAGAAATTATAGATTTTTATGAAAATAACGGATTAAATATTAATGATGAGAACATAATTAAGGTTTCGTCAAAAACAAAGGAAGGAATTAATAATTTAATTCAAAGATTGGACTGTTTTGCTTCCGAATTATTAAGTTTAGACGATTCCGGCGTAAAATTAAATGCAAAGCCATTTTTACCGATAGACAGGGTTTTTTCACTAAAGGGTATAGGTACGGTTGTAACAGGCACATTAAAATATGGCAAATTTTCAGTGAATGACGAAATTGAAATAATGCCTGAAGGAATAAGAGCTAAGATTAAGAGCATCGAATCCCATAATGAGAATATACAAGTTGCATTTAATTCTACAAGAACTGCCTTAAACATTCCCGGTGTTGAAAAACAAGCTATAAATATAGGGGATATTGTTTCCTTAAGAAAGAGTTTATTGCCGTCTGCTCAAATTCTTGCTAAATTTTATTATTTGGAATCTAATAAAAAAGAATTAAAAAACTTGCTAAACATTAATTTTATGACCGGCAGTTTAAATTTATTTGCAAAAATTATCATTATACCAAAACATAACAATAACAAAAAAATAATGCCCGGTGCATGGGCGTATATAATAATTAAATTAGACAAAAAAATTTCTTCAGTTGCAAAAGAAAGATTTATTATAAGAGACAACAGCATTGCGGGAACAATAGGCGGAGGTATTATAATAGACCCGTTTATGGATTATAAATACGACATAAGTCAAGAAAAATATTTTGAACAAATATTGTCGGCTCAAATATTAGACAATGTCATGGGTTTTATCAGATTGTCAGGAAATTCTGCCGATTTAGATAATATTTATAAAAAATTGTATTTTTCATACGAAGATTTTATAAGTTATATTAATAAATTAAAAGAAAATGGATTTATTATTACAGATTCAAAAAATAAATTTGCCGCTTTAAAAGAAAAATATATTGATTTAAAAAGGACTTTAAATGAAAATATAAAACTGCTTAGTGAAAAGAAATCTATTCAGACGGGAATTTCAAAAAAAGAGCTGTATCATCTGTATGAAAAAAATTTTCATGTTTCAATTTTAGACCTTGCATTGAATGAATTGATTAAAGACGAGCTGGTTGTCAGCGAAGAAGGCAATATTTATATTGCAGGCAGCGTAAAAAATACTGAAGATGAATTATCCGAAGAATATAATAAACTGATAGAAAAAATAGAAAGCATATTTAAATCGTCCGGCAACAGTACTCCTTCGCCAGATGAAATAGAAAAAAAAATAAATATAAATAAAAAGCTGTTAAATTTTCTTATAAGCACAATGGTTAAATCTCAAAAATTGATTAAAATAAAATTTGATTTGTATTATTTAAAAGACCAGATTGATTTAATTCAGAAAGGATTGGACGATTTTTTCAAAATAAATGATAAACTTGAACCTAAAGATATGAAAGATATTGCTAATGTTTCCAGAAAATATGCTATTCCGTTATTAGAATATTTTGACGGCATCGGCTTTACCGTCAAAAAAGAAAATTACAGAATAAAAGCAGCAAGATGATATTTATTTTGTTGAGTTAAAAAATCATTTAGTATATAATATAATAAGTTGAGGTTATTATTATATATACGTCTGTATATTATATAAATATTGGATATACAATATACAGATAATCATACTAATTTGTTATCAATGAAAATAATATCAAAAATTAAAAATGGCTTATAGAGACCTGCACGATTTTGTTAATTTCCTTTCTCAGAACAACGATTTAAAAAAAATAGACGTTCAAGTTGACAGAATTTTAGAAATTCCGGAGATATCGGACAGGATAGTGAAACAGGAAGGACCGGCATTATTATTTGAAAATGTTAAAGGGTTCAAATTTCCTGTGCTAATGAACATATTCGGTTCTCACAAAAGAATCCTGCAAGCTTTTCAGGTTGAAAGTCTTGATGACGTCGGAAAACGTGTTTCTGAAATTATTGACCCTGAAATACCGACAAACTTTTTTGAAAAGATTAAGTCTCTGTCAAAATTAAAAAAACTGGCTGATTACATGCCAAAAATTGTAAAAACAGGCAAATGCAAAGATGTTATAATAAAAACGCCTCCGTTTCTTGATATATTGCCTGTTCTTAAAACATGGCCTGAAGACGGCGGTCCTTTTATAACCTTGCCGCTGATTTTTACTAAAGACCCTGAATCCGGTTCCGTAAATGTCGGTATGTACAGGATGCAGGTTTATGACGATACGACCTGCGGAATGCACTGGCATATTCACAAAGACGGCGCCAGACATTTCAGGAAATATAAAGAGCTTGGGAAAAAGATTCCTGTTTCCGTAGTACTGGGGTCAGACCCTGCCGTTATCTATTCCGCTACGGCCCCGCTTCCTCCTGACATAGAAGAAATGATGTTTGCGGGTTTTTTAAGGGGAGAAGCGGTAGAATTGGTAAAATGCGAAACTAATGACTTGTATGTTCCTGCTAATGCAGAATTTGTCATAGAAGGATATATTGACCCGGAAGAAGACTTAAAAATAGAAGGTCCTTTCGGTGACCACACAGGTTATTATTCGTTAGAAGATTATTATCCTGTTCTTCATGTAACGTTAATATCTCATAGAAAAGACGCAATTTATCCTGCTACTATAGTAGGAAAGCCTCCTATGGAAGACTGTTACATAGGTAAAGCAACAGAAAGATTCTTTTTGCCGGCTATAAAAAAAATATTCCCTGAAATTATTGATATGAATTTGCCTTTTGAAGGTATTTTTCATGACCTTGCTTTTATAAGCATCAAAAAGAGCTACCCAGGGCATGCTAAAAAAATAATGCACGGTATCTGGGGTCTGGGTCTTATGATGTTTACAAAAATTATAGTTATTCTTGATGAAGATGTTAATGTTCAGGATAAAGGCGAGGTAATCTGGAGACTATGCAATAATATAGACCCGAAACGCGACGTTTCTTTTGTTGAAGGACCTATCGACGTTTTAGAACATGCTTCAGATATACCGAATTACGGTTCTAAAATGGGTATAGACGCTACAAAAAAATGGGCTACAGAGGGCTATAAAAGGAAATGGCCGGATGATATAGTTATGTCTGACGAAATTAAAAAATTAGTTGACGGCAGATGGAAAGAGTATGGTTTTTAACTAAAATTGTTGTTATGATATCAAAAAAAATTAAAAATACGTTAGAACTTGTAAAATTTTCGCATACGGTATTTGTTCTTCCGTTTGCCTTGAGCGCTTTTCTGCTTGCCTTTTATATAAAATTTCCGTCGGAGATAAATACATATTTTTTCTATTATAAAATATTGTGGGTTGTAATAGCTATGGCATCTGCGAGAAGCGGAGCGATGGCTTTTAACCGCATTATAGACGCAAAAATAGATGCTCAGAATGACAGGACAAAATCAAGAACGCTTCCTAAAGGCGAGCTTTCTATGCTATACAGCATAATTTTCGGATTAATATCGTACGCTGTATTAATCTTTTCCGCACATGAGCTTAATTTCTTATGTTTTGCGTTATCGCCTTTTGTAATTGTGTTTATCACATTTTATTCGTTTACGAAGAGGTTTACTTTTTTTTCGCATTTTGTTCTCGGAGCAAGCATGGCGTTCGGCCCCATAGGTGCATGGATTGCGGTAACAGGCAGCGTAGACTATAAGATTATCGTACTTGGAACTGCCGTATTATTGTGGGGAGCGGGTTTTGATATTTTATATGCCACGATGGACTACGATTTTGATGTAGCGCACAATCTTTTCTCCGTTCCGGCTAAATTTGGAATAAAAAATGCCGTAATAATATCAAGAATCCTTCATATTGCAACGATAGGTCTTCTTATCTATATCTATTTTATATTTAATTTAAACTATTTATATATTGCCGGATTATTTTTAATTGCCGGTTTTTTTATTTACGAACATTATTTAATTTATAAGAGTTTAAAAAATATAGATATGGCATTTTTTAATATGAACGGCTATATTTCTTTGAGCTTTTTTTTATTTATAACAGTTAGTGTTTTAAGCAGGATATTTTTAAAATTTTAATTACGGATATTTTTTAATCGGAGACAGACGGGATTTATCAAAAACTAAGCAAGAATGCTCATGCCTGATAGGCGGAAATAATTCACTGCCGCATAATTACTATATAATTATTATGCGGTACATTCTAATCTTTTTAAAATTCAAGAATGAAACGGAAAGCATATATAGTTGCTATTACAGGCGCTTCAGGCTCAATATACGGTTTTAGACTGTTAGAGGAGCTGATAAAGCATGATTTTTATGTTTATTTAATTATTTCTAAGCCTGCTTTTAAAGTAATAAAAAATGAATTAAATATGTTTGGAGGTTTAGACGCAGACAATAATTTTGCCGGTAAAACAGCCGGCGGGGGTTATCCGATATATAGCAGAGACATAGTCTATGATGAAATCAAATCTAAATTTAATATAGACAACAAAGACAAAGACAGCAATAGGAATAATTATGAATATTTAGATGAAATGTTTATCGAAGCAAAAATATCCAGCGGTTCGGCGGCGGATGTTCAAGGAATGGCTGTTATTCCCTGTTCTATGGGAAGCTTATCAAGAATTGCAAACGGAATTTCCGGAAATCTGATTGAAAGAGCTTCCGATGTTATGCTAAAAGAGCGTAAAAAATTGGTAATTTGTCCGAGGGAAACACCTCTAAACGATATACATTTAAAGAATATGCTTTCTTTAAGCAGGGCAGGAGCCGTAATATTGCCTCCGACGCCGGCTTTTTATAACAGGCCTGAAAGTATTGGCGATATGATTAATTTCATAACCGGCAAAATTATGGATTCATTCGGAATTGAAAATAATATATATAAAAGATGGAATCCGGATTATTGATTGATAAAAATAACCGATAATAAAATAATAAATACAAAACAGACGGCAAATAATGACAAACTTTATTATTGGTTAATAAAAATAACTTTATAATAAAACAATAAATACAGACAGTAAATAATGACAAACTTTGAAATTATTAAAAATAAGGTTTATAATAATACAAGACTGAGCGATGAGGACGCTTTATTTTTATTTTCTTCCAATGATATATTAACGCTCGGCGAGCTCGCCGGTTACAAAAATTTTCGGATAAACGGCAACAATGTATATTATATTGTAAATATACATATTAATTATACTAATATTTGCGTCAATCAGTGCGCTTTTTGCGCTTTTTACAGGAAAGAAAATCAAAAAGATGCTTACGCTCTCCGTATAGATGAAATAATTAATTTTATAAAATCTCATGCGAAAGAAAATAATTTTAGAGAGATACATATAGTCGGCGGACTTCACCCGTCTTTGCCTTACGAATACTATCTTGAAATGATTTATGCGATAAAAGAAAATTTTCCATATGCTAATATTCAAGCTTTTACGGCAGTTGAAATAGATTATATGTCAAAAATATCGGGTTTGTCCATTAAAAAGGTTCTTATGGATTTAAAAAATAGCGGATTGGGAAGTCTGCCGGGCGGAGGTGCAGAGATATTTAACGATAAATTAAGAAAAAAATTGTGTCCTCAGAAAATAAGTGCCGAAGTCTGGACCGATATTCATAAAACTGCGCATAATCTAGGCATACCGTCAAATGCGTCTATGCTGTACGGAGTAAAAGAAACCTATGAAGATAGAATTAATCATATGAAAATTCTAAGAGATACCCAGGATATTACAGGAGGATTTCAATCTTTTATCCCGTTTGCATTCCAGCCTAAAAATACTGCGATAAAAAATTCTCATAAAACTTCCGGTTATGACGATTTGAAAGTGATAGCCGTTTCGAGGCTTTACTTGGATAATTTTAAACACGTAAAGACCTTTTTTGTTAATTTAGGTATAAATTTAGCTCAGGTTTCTTTGTCTTTTGGTGCGGATGATATTGACGGAACTCTTATACAAGAAAAGATATCGCATAGCGCAGGAGCTGATACCGAAGAAGGATTGAGCGTTAAAAGATTAAAAAAAATTATTGAAGAAACAGGAAAAATCCCGATAGAACGCGACACATTTTACACTGCTGCGGTTTGACGCTGCTTTGTTTGGCTTTTTTATCGGCGTAATTTGTGTCTGTCCGGCAATATAGTTAATATATACAAGGTTAAGGCGTGTGTTTGTTATATAATTACAAGTGAATTCTTTTGGATTTATTAGATATTATCATATTAAATAAAATTATGCTTATAAATTTTAATTAATTTAATTAATAAATATAAGATTATTTGTGTAATTAATTTAATAAATTAGGAGGTGTGTCATGTTTAAAACAAATGAATTTATTTTTTATCCGGGCTATGGAGTCGGGATTGTTAAGGAAACTACCATCCAAAAAGTAGGAACGGTTGAAATTGCTTTTTACAATATTGTTGTAATTGAGAACAATATGAAAATTATGGTTCCCGTGAAAAATTCAGACGAAGTCGGTTTACGGCCGCTGATAAGCGCTGAAGATATCAAAAAGGTATTTGATGTCCTTGAATGCAAAGAAGATAAACATTCTTTTTGCAAAAAAGAATCATGGAACAAAAGGTATAACGGATATAATTTAAAATTGTGTTCTGCATGCCTCTTTGAAGTGGCAGAAGTATTGAGGGACCTTTATATATTAAAAGCTGAAAAAGACCTTTCCTTTGCCGAGAAGAAAATGTTTGAAAAGGCAAAGCATTTGATTGTTACTGAAATATCTACGGTTACGCAAAGACCTTTTAGCTATGTCGAGGACCAGATAAGAAGAATTTTCATACAATAATCTATTTAAAATTTACGCAATAAATTATACAATGAGCTATACTCAAAGTCTGTTGCTATTTAGTCGGATATGTTGAGCTTTATTTAAATCCAATTAATAAAATATATATATTTTTTTTATAATCATATTGTAAGTATAATTCTAATCTAATAATCAGGCTCATAAAATTGCAGTTAAATAATATAAATATATCAAAAAAAAAACCTATTTTTTTCGTCAGGCTGCTTCTTATTTTAGTATCTTCTATTTTAGGTTTTTTGATAGGCAAAGAATATTGGCATAATGATTTTTTAGCATATGTAGGGCTTTTATTCGGATTTATTACCGGGTTTATAGTTATTACCCTTGAAAAAAGTATGGAAAATATTTCCACGCGCAAAATATTGAGCGGAGGTATTGGGCTATTCATTTCGCTTTACGTAGTCAATTATTTAACTTATAAATTATTTAAAACTTTTTTTACAAGCGGCATTTTAGGATACGCATCATACGCATTTATTAATTTTGTAGCCGGATATATAGGGTTAATTATTGGGCTAAGGGCAAGCGAAGAGGTTGCAGCTTCGGTTGCAAAATCATATATTTCAGATTCTTTCGGCGGTTTTTCAAGAAGGGAATTAAATTCAAACCCCTCATGCGGTATTAAAATAATAGATACCAGTTCTCTAATTGACGGGCGCATATTGGATGTTGCAAAGACAAAATTTATAGAAGGCAAATTTATCATTCCGACGTTCGTTCTGCATGAACTTCAGCATATAGCGGATTCTCAGGACCCCCTGAAAAGAGTCAAAGGAAGGAGAGGGCTCGATATGCTGAACGAAATGAGGGAAGATAAAAATATTAATATAGAATTTATAGATAAAGATTATCTAAAAATTAGAGAAGTAGATGCAAAATTGACGGCTCTTGCAAAAGAGATGAATGCCAAAATTATTACAAATGATTTTAATTTAAATAAAGTAGCTCAAGTTCAGAATATTCAAGTGCTGAACATTAATGATCTTGCAAAAGCATTGCGTCCGATTCTCCTCCCCGGTGAAACTATGAATATCTTGATAGCAAAAGAAGGAAGAGAAAAAAATCAAGGAATAGGTTATATGGATGACGGAACAATGATAGTCGTTGAAGATGCTATGCGATTAGTCGGCACGGAGCTTGAAGTTGTGGTAACAAGCATACTTCAGACATCTAGCGGCAGAATGATATTTGCAAGAATAAACCATGAGCATGAGAGGGAAAGGGTTTAGATGAATAATAATATTAGAGTGCGGTTTGCGCCGAGCCCCACGGGACACTTGCATATAGGCGGTTTGAGGACGGCTCTTTTTAATTATCTGTTTGCTAAAAAAAATAACGGCAAACTTATTTTAAGAATTGATGATACGGATATTGCAAGAAGCCAAAAAGAATATGAAGACTTAATCGTAAGCGATATAAAATGGTTTGATATAAAATATGATGAATTTTACAGGCAATCGGAAAGAAAAGATATATACGAAAAATATTTAAAAATCCTTAAAGAAAAGGATTATATATATGAATGTTTCTGCACGGAAGAAGAACTTCTAAGAGCAAAGGAACTGTCCATTAATCTTAAAAAGCCCTACATCTATAACGGCAGGTGCCTTCATCTTAGCGGCGCCGAAAAAGAAAGTCTGAGAAAAAAGCTGGCAGAAGCGGGATTAGTGCCGTCAATAAGATTAAATATGCTGAAGTTAGGCTGCGAGCAGGTAGAATTTGAAGACATGGTTCACGGAAAAGTTGTTTTTAATGTTAAGCTTCTGGGCGATTTTGTTTTAAAAACTTCCGATAACAGATTTACGTATAATTTTGCTTCAATAGTAGATGATATTGATTTAGGTATAACGCATATAATCAGGGGAGAAGACCATATTTCCAATACGCCGAGGCAGATATTGCTTTGCAGGGCGTTAGGCGCCGGCAGTCCGATGTTTGCCCACATTTCTCTTTTATATGGAAAAGACGGCAAATTAATGTCAAAAAGGGATTTTAACGCTAATTTAAAACATTATAAAAATGAAGGGTATTTACCGCAGGCTGTTCTTAATTACCTTGCTATAACAGGCAATACTTTCGTTGTAAACGACGAGCGTTTATCTGACGAGATTTTTACTTCATTTGATGAAATGGCCCATTATTTCGATATTAAAAGAGCTAAAAGTTCCGGAGCCGTATTTAGTGAAGAAAAATTAAAATTTGTGAATGAGAAATGGCTGCAGCAGTTGAATACAGATGATTTAATTTACGCAATTAAAGAAAAATTTATACTTACGGATTATATAAATGTATCCGATATAAACAGCATAAATATCAGCAGCAGTATTAATAATACGAACACCTGTATAGAAAATAACGATACAAATTTGGAAAACAATAAGAATAATAAAGATACAAAAAGCAGCAATATAGATTTAGAAAACAATAAGGCAGATTTAGCGATAAAAAAAAATAATACAAATATAAAAAATATAAACGCAGAGATTTTTGACGTTATAGATTATGCAGAAAAAGAATACGGAAAAGAAAGGTTAAGATGTATTATAGATTTTTTGAAAAATGAATACAAAACAGTAAAAGAAATAATTTTAGAACTTGATAATGTTTTTTTATATAAAGGAAAATATAATTATTTTGATAAAGGCATAGCGGAACTGCTGTTTGAAAACCTTAAAGAAACGACCGGAAATGAACCGGAAACGTCAGAATTTAACGAGATTTTAATCAAAAATGCGATACAGAAAATATCAAAAGAAAACAAGAAAAATATAAAAGATATTTACGAAAATTTAAGAATGGCTTTGACGGGAAAAACAAACGGTCCTTCTATACTTAAAATTGCAGTCTTACTCGGCAAAGAACGTGTCCTATCAAAATTAACGATATAGTTTAAGACTGTGTTGTATAATATTAGCCTCTCAGTTTATAGCGTAATTTCCGTCCTACTTATGCAAGTTATTTTTTATTTAATTAAATTTAAAGTCAGTTTATAGCGTAAGAATCGTTCGTACCTGTCCGTCTCTATTTTTTTTCTAATACATTAGTGTAAAAATTAAGTATTTATTAGGTATATTGTCTCCGATTTACCGTCCTTTGATTTCACATATCTGATTGTTATTTATTTATTAAGAGTCTTACATAATAAAAAAAATAGCTTATAATAAATCGCAGTAAGCTAACCTTTATTCAATTATTTTATTGTTGTTTTTATTTATTAAGCAGACGGAGAAACATTCAATTGCTTCGCCTCTGCCGACGCTGTCCATGCCTTCTTTAGTTTTTCCTTTTATATTGATGCATGATTGCTGTATCTTTAACGCATTTGAAATTGCAAGCGTCATTTGAGCTTTATAGGCTTTGATTTTTGGCGTCTGCGTTATTACTGTAATATCGATATTAATTATGCAATATCCTTTATTTTGAATCATTCTGTGTGCTTCCTGCAGCATAAAAACGCTGCTTATATCTTTTGTTGATTCAATATTGTCTGGAAATAAAGTACCTATATCATCTAAACCGGCTGCCCCAAGCAATGCATCGGTCAGCGAGTGCAGAACTACGTCTCCGTCGGAATGCGCAACAGTACCGCAATGGTTTTCTATTAAAATTCCGCCTAAATAAAGCGGCTTAGAATTCTCGTTTTGTTTAATTTGAAGGAATAATTTATTATTTTTATCAAAACCGATATCTATAACGTCTTGAACATCTTGATTTTCAGTAGGCAGTGCAAATTTATGAATATCATAGCCATGACCAATTTTTAAAGTCGTCATCGTCATATTACATTACAGTTGTCATATTAATATTGCGTTATATTTAATTTATTCTATGTACTTTAATTTACTTTTTACTTTACTTTATATTATATTTTATTTTTGCATTTTATAATTAATTTATTATTTATTATTTATTATTTATGATGATATATGACGTGAAATTTAGTATATGATTTATGAGCATTCACGGGTATCATAACTAAACCAACTACTGATTAAATATATTTTAATCCTCCTAATCATAGCCGGTTTTTACAAACACCGCCTTTAGGCGCGGGGTTAATGACTATTTATGATTATTTGCCGCTTGCTATTTTCTATTTATTCTATCAAATTTATCCAAAAAAAACTCTGCTAATTCTACATCCGATGCCGACGTTATTTTTATATTAAACTCGTTTGAAAGAATAGGTTTTGCCGGAATTCCGCAATTTTCAATAAATGATATATCGTCCGTAAATTTTTCCAAGTTTGTTTCTATACTTTTTTCGCAAGTCTTATTAACCGAGCCGATATTCTCTGCAGCATACTCGGCAGGCTGTTCCGTATCCGCGTTTTTTGGATTGCTGCCGCTGTTTGGCATTTTATACTTATTTAACTGTTTGTCTTTTTTGAAAATCTTATCCATAGCTTTTTTAATTATATCAAATTTAAAAACCTGCGGTGTTTTGGCGGCTATCAGATTATTTCTGTCTAATGTATTAAAATATTTTAGTTCAGGATATTTATGTCCTAAATTTTCTTCAGTCAAATAATTTTCGTTATATTCACGGCGTTTGACAGATTTAATCGTATCTGTTAGAAGTCCAAACAGGAATGACGCTCCGAACTCAGATGCGGCTTTATTCAGCGTGTATATTTCATTGTTTGTGACAAACGGTCTTGCAGAGTCATGTATAAAAACTATTGAATCTGAACTTGAATAAGAATCGGAATCGGAATAAGAAATAAAATCAGAATCGGAACATGAATTAGAATCAGAATAAGAAATAAAATCAGAATCTGAAGATGAATGAGGATCTAAATGGAGATTAGTATTTGAATTAAAACCTGAATCCGGAACTGAATTGCCTGCATTGCAGCAGATAAAATTTTTTTCAATATAATCTAATGCGTTATAAACCGATTTCTGTCTTAAATCCCCGCCTTCTATTACTGCAATTTTATCAAAAACATTTTGGTACCGCATCTCTTGTTGATACTTCGAACCTTTCTGATAATTTTTAGTGTCTGTTTGCAGTTTATTTAATTTAGGATTTACATTTATAGATATGTTGTCCGCGATAAATTTTTTCCAATCAAAGTCAAATGTGCTGCTTGGCGGTACGGTTATAATTATTTTATCAAAATTTACCATAGAATTTTTATTGCTAAAAATTGCAATGCTTCTCAAAAGCAGCTCTGTTCCCCGTATTTTAACCAATTGTTTGGGTATATCAAAGCCCGTCCTTTTGCCTATTCCCGATGAAAGAATAACGGCATAGTGTTTCGTATGCTGCAAAGTACCGTCCCCGTTGATTATTTAATTATATTGTATTATTTAGGCGAAACCGCAAATAATAATGCGTGCAAAGTATTAATCATTTAATAGTTAAATAAAAATGCGTACAAACTATAAACCATTTAATCGTTTAATAAATTTTGACAGTCTGTTGCATACATAGCGATAAATTTTTATATCGGCTGTATGTAAATTATAAATCATTTAATAAATTTTTTACAACAGAATAAAATTTTTTTTACCTGTTGTTAAGCTATTCAATTCTTAAACCATTCCATTATAACACGTTAAACTATTTCATTATCGGGCTATTCTATTATTTAAGATATTGCATCCTTAAACGGCTCTAATATCCATAAACTGTAACAAAAATTTAACATAAATGTCATAAAATTTTAATAAATATATGCTAATATAATGCAGTCAATTTTAATATATTCACATCTTTATTGTTAATATATTATCTATGTTAAAAAGTTACTACAAATAATATAGAATATGCCGTATAAATATAAATTGAGTTATATTAGTTATTTAGGTTTAAAAAATAAGTTGACTTTAATTATTTTAAAATATATTATTATCATAAATATTGAATTTTACTTTTTAGTTATTTTTATTCAAATTATTTTGCTCCGATAGAATACTACTATACTATAATACGGTAAAATATAGTACGACCATGTTTATTCGGTTCAATGTATTTTCTTAAGTGCGCTTAGTTTTTTTAATTTAAATTTTTGCAGGTATAATAATTAGTTAATATAAAAACAATATTGATGCCGGCAACTAATATGTTTTAATCTAAATATTTTAATTTAAATAATAGATAGCACAATTTGTATTTTTTAATAATTCTTTAGGAGGATATATGGAAAGTACCGAAAATGAATCCGTGTTCAAATTTGCAATTTTAATCAAATCTTTTGAAGCCTTCAAGCAAATAAAAGCGATTATCCTTTTGCTTATCACTATTATTATTTCAGCCGCTATTTTTGCGGGCACAATCAAGGAGACACAAGTATTAGCTTACAGGTCTATAGCATTATCAATTTTTGTTTCGGTTATCGGAATGATAATAGCTTTCGTAATTTTTTTGATAGGATATACTGCTGCAGGCAAAATTTTAATGGAATTTGCGAAAACTAAATCTTCAATAAAGATTTTTGACGCAATTATATTTTCAATATTTTCATTTTTTAAAATTATTCTTTCCGAAATAATATTGTTTATTATCCCTTTTATTGCGGCTATAGTTATTTTTATATATTTTTTAATTGCCAGAATACCTGCAATAGGTTCCCTGTTGGCATTCGTCGGTATTCCGGCATTTACTATAATTTATGCAATTATTCTCTTGGGAATAATACTGATATCTTTTATGATTGCTCCTATGATATTTGAAGGCAACACTGTAAAAGAGATATTTATTAAAACATACGCATTATTCAAAAAACATAACACGTTAATTTTTGGATATTTGATATTTATAAGCATCGTTGCTTTTATGGTAGGTGTCATATTTTTTGCATTGTTTACAGGTTCTTTAAGCGTAGTATCTTCAATTTTAATGCTGAATCATCCGACATATTTATTTAATAACAACGGCGGAATGGGATTTGGCGGATTCGGATACGGAAATCCGATGAGCTCGCTTATGGGAATAGGTTCTTTTTCGTCGATTATGATGTTAGGAGAATTTATAGGGTTTGGGATTGCCATAATATATATGCTTTTAATTGTTCTGCAAATGGTATATATAATGCTTGGTCAATGTTATATTTATATCGATGTTATGCAAGATATGGATTTTAATGACGCCGAAGTTCAATTTAGTTCTGCAGCGTCAAGATTAAAGTCTAATATTGATAAATATAAAGAAAAAGCTGCAAATATGAGCTTAAAGAGCAATACAAATACCGGTGAAAATTCGGTTGGACAGAAACCGGCTTCAACAGGACATTCTGAAACTGAAGACAAATTTATATTTTGCACGAACTGCGGTGCTAAGAATCCTGCCGACGCTAAATTTTGCGAAAACTGCGGTAATAAATTAAGCTAAATAAGACTAAGCGGCAATAGTAAAAGGATACTAATATTGAGACGCACAGGTTAATAAATTAAGCCGAATAAAACTAAGCTCGGTTTAATAACTCTTATTCTAAGCAGTATATGGATTATCTGATATATTTGTATATATTTATAACAATAAATACCGATAAATTAAATACTAATTAATAAATCAGATAAATACTGATAAATGAGAGTGTAAAAAATAAATGAAAGTATAAAAATATGCTGCTAAGCAGACAAGTCGTGAGAAAGCCATAGGTGAGTCAGTAAGTCAGTTAGCCATTATAGAAAAAGGAGCGAACTATGTTTTTTTGTAAAAATTGCGGCGCAAAAATAGATAACGATAACGCCAAATTCTGTCCTAATTGCGGACAGAAATTCGAACCTAAACAGAATGAGCAGACGGTTAAAAGTATCAATAATAATAGGAGCGCTGCCGGAAACTCTAATAAAGCGGCGCATATTTCACAGCCTCCTATTGCAGACGAAATTAAAAAATCTGATGATAGCAATAATATCAATAGCAATAATATCAATAATAATAATAATATAAATTCATCGCCTAATTCCGCACCGGCGGGAAATATTCTGCATCCCGCTAAAATTCAGAAGCAGCAAATTAAAAATAACAATAGCAATAAACAGGGGAAAAGATTGCTTGCCGTTCTTATCGTTCTTGTTATAGTGTTAGGCACGGCGGGAACTCTTGTATATTTTTATACAACAGGCAAACTTAATCAATATAAAGAAGATGTATATAATATTCTGCATATTAAAAAAAATCAATCTGAATCAAATCATAAATCAAGTCATAAAAAGCATCAAACTGCGAAAAATTCATCAAAAACAAAGTTGAAAAAAGATTTAAAGAAATCTGCAAAATCAAAATCCTCAGTTGCGCCTGCGCCAAGCGCTGCGCCGCAAACTGCCGCGCAGAGTTCTGCTCCTACGTACGTATATAGCAATAATGTCGCCATAAAGCATTTGCATTCTAACAGCGGCAACGGATTAACGCTTTTCAAAGCTTCCTTAGCTTCGGCAAGAGCTTCTATAACCGGAATATCGCCCCTTAATAATTCAGGAGTAGGGGATGCGCCGGCTGTAATAATTTCAGATGTTTTATCAAACGGAGCAAATGCAGCACAGGGTAAGACTATTATTCTGCATTCAAAATTTTATGCTGAAACTCCGGCTGTTTTTTCTTCTCAAAGTGTAAAATTAACATATGAAATATACGGAAACGGTTTTACTGCCTATAACAATTCATATATTAATGTTACTAAACCGGGGATTTATTCGGTAGCATTGTCAATAAGCGTACCGGCTGATTTTCCGACAGGGATTTATAACTATACTCTGACCGTAACTTCTGCGGCTACTATAGAAGAGTCGGCGGCTGCCAATTTAAAAATTCAACAATGATTAGATTAGGCTGCGCAAAATTTTGTTTTTAGGGATTAAAAAACAACGTATTTAGGAGGATAAATTATGAAAAAAACAGTTTTGACATTATTTTTGCTTCTTTTTTCTATTGCGATTCCAAGTTTTATGCTGTCCGGCTGTACTAACGGTATCGGCGGTATAAACGGAACGTATTATTCAACTGTGAGCAAAAAAAACTATGTGGAATTATTTAAAAAAAGACGCTGCTATATACATACAAATTATATTGATTCTATGGGAAAATGGTACATGCATAAAAATAGGATTACTATGCAGGCAGATTCAGCAGTGTTGCACTTTAGGTATTTAAACGGTGCGTTGTATCTAAAAGTGAAAGGCAAAATAAATCATTTTGAAGTCGTTGATAAGATACCTTTTAAAGTAAATATGATATTTTTAAAAAAATTTCAATTAAAATCTTTGGCTAATCAAAATCATGGCTTAGTTCAGGGAAAATTTAAAGGTATTATGTCTATATATCAGAAAAAAATGGAACAGGGTATGTTTGGAGGAAGCTATTTGCAGTGGGTTTCATCCAATAAACCAGTCATTTTAACGATAAGCGGCAAAAACAAAATTCTATTATCTTCTAAAGATAAGCACCTTTTTAGACCGGAGAAATATCGGTTTAAAATTTACGGTGACATTATGACTATCAGCGGGAGCAGGACTATATTTAATTATAGCGGCAATACCATAGACGGTCAGTATTTTATACTTAAACATAAAAATAACATAGCGCTTGTCAATTTAGCTAATCAAGCTGCTTATTTTATTAAAAAATAAATTAATATTTGGAATTGAAGGGAGGCTTTAAATGTCAATAATTATTAGTCTTGGTGTTATTATTCTTATTATTATGGGTGTCGCACTTTATTTTTTACCGACAATAATAGCCGGTTTCAGAAAAAAAACAAATTTTACATCCATATTGCTACTAAATTTTTTTCTTGGCTGGTCGCTTATCGGTTGGGTTGTTGCAATAGTTTGGGCGGCTTCGGTCGATAATAAACCGCAACAAATTATAATTAATAATAGCAGTAGAAACGATGATGGGATATAAGATGTAACCGGCAATGTTTCTAAATTTTCTATTAAGCCTTTATACTATTAAGCCTTTATTATATTGAATTTATCTATTTTATTATATAGAGTGATATGTCTTTATTTCAGAGAGTGCTATGTCCAAAATGCTTGACGTAAAAATTATTCCTCATAGAAGTTATTTAATGGCGGATACGCCTGCTCAGAAACTTTTTATTGAATTAAAACTCAGTTCAAATAAATCGAATATGGCTGCTGCCTCATTTTCCGCCTCATATCCGGATGGCGACGCAGCCGAACATACACTTAGCGCTTCTCCTTTGTCTATTGTATTTGTCGTAGATACATCAGGTTCAATGCGCGAAATTGTCTCAGGTTCAACGCAGTTTACCGGACAAACCCAAACCATTGACGGTAATACTTATAATCTGGTTACGGGAGGAGAATCCAAGATAGGAATTATTATAGAGGGGTTAAAAAAATTTGTCGGTTCGTCAAAATTGAAAAAAACGGATAGAATCAGCATTGTCAAATTTGACGATGATGCAAAAGTTCTTCTGCCGTTCACAAACGCCGGCGATGAAAATAAAAATATAATAGCAGAAGCTATTGAAAATTTATTGAAACATAGCGGCGGCACAAGTATGGGAGCAGGATTGAAGACTGCCTTAGAATTAATGTCTAAAGAAACGGCAAGCAGAAGAATTATTATTCTTACCGACGGTCAGACTTCCGATGAGAATTTAGTCAGAGAAACAGCGTCTGAATTAGCAAAAGAAAATACGCCTGTAATAGCGATAGGCATAGGCGAAGACTGGAACGAAGATTTGATTACTTATATAACAGACAAAACGCAGGGAAAACCATTTTATGCCACTACTGAAACCCTTTTAATGCCGGCAGCAGACGCTAATGGCAAAATAGGAAGCAATATCAATATAAACAGCAGCGAAAATAATGACAATAAAAATAAAAATCATATAAACGACACTGCAAATAATAATAACGATAACAATAACAGCAATAATGATTACAATAATAATAACAATATTGCCGTTAAGCCTTCCGACATACCTGAAGTTATGATAAAAGAATTAGACCGCGCGGTAAGCGAATCGCTTACAGGTGTTTCTTTGACTATAAACGCTGTGCATGATGTCAAAATAGACAGAATAACAAGAGTCTATCCTGAGGTATCGGAAGCAGATATAAATATAAAACCGCATTCTCTGGGTAATATCAGCGAAACAGGCAGTACAGTATTTATAATAGAAGCTACAATACCGGAACGAAAACAATTAAAATCCCGCGTCTTATGCAGTTAAGTATTGCGCCGCCGCAGACTTACAGCCCTGCAGCGCCTCGCACGGCAACTCCTGAAAATAGCGTAAGCGCCATTACGCCGCAAATACCTGACGTATTTACCGGACAAGGATATGAAGATTTTAAAATTGCAGGCTGTTTTTACTGCCACAGAATATACGACAAAGGAAATAAAAACGGCTCCAATCTTTCCAATGTCGGTTCGCTGCTGAGCTACATTCAGATAAAAAATCAGATTCTACATCCGACTTCTTCAATGCCGCCAAGTCCGGATATGCCGCCGGAGGAACTTTCTCAGATAGCAAATTGGCTTGAAGGGTTAAAATAGTGTAAAATATATAAATGTGTAAGAAAATAAAGCTTAAATGCTAAAACTATCATAAGTATAATAAGGCTGTTTAAAGCAATTCCTAAAGCTTTAACGCTAAAACTATCATAAGTATAATAAGGCTGTTTAAAGCAATTCCTAAAGCTTTAACGCCAAAACTATTATAAGTATAATAAGACTGTTTAAAGCTGAATTTTAAATTGTTAAAGAGCGGTAAAGAAAGGTTAATACGGTCGAGCAGGTTTTCTAATTTTTAGATTTTATGAAGTGTTATATGACGGTGTGGGTGTGTTGTTGACGGATTATGGTCATCCGGCTATTTAGATATTAAATATTAGACCGGAGAGAAAATCAACGCCCTAATTAAATATACAAATTTAAGGTTAATTAAAACTTTTAAAACAAGGAGGATAGCTCTTCTCTCCTGTATAAGTACGGGAGTATCCGAGCTATAAAATTTTTCATGAAAAAAAAATTATCGATTTTTATGTTTATTATTTTAGCCGTATCTGCCGACGCCGCATTTTTCATCGGTTTTAACGGCAGCAATGCTTATGCCGCAGTAGGAAATACTTACAAACAGATGCAAAAAAGATACCGTATGAAAAGAATTCCGCTGAGCACACTGTATTTTTATCAGAATGAACTTGAACAATATAATTATAAAAATTCAGGAATTAAAGCGTATGAATATATTTTTAATAAAGTAAAATATGAAGCGGTATTTAATACAGGCGGCGTGTGCTGGCTGGAATTTGCCGTTTCTAATAATTCTACGGTTATACCGTTAAGCCAGCTGATTCAAAAAAATTTGTACGGATATCCGATATTATTCAGAACGCTCAGATATGTTCCTGATAAATATGAAAAACTTCAATACGGCAGAGATGTAGGCAAGGTTATCTACATTATGCAGTATATTTATCAGGATAATGATATTTTGCAGGAAGCGGTAATGCCTTCAATGTCTCCGGACGGCGATTATTAGTAGTTTATGGGGTAGTTAATGTTAATTATGAATTTAGATATTCTTAAAAATAGAAAAGGCTTTAGTCTGCTTGAAATAGTAATTACTATTATAATACTCGGCATATCTTTAACTGCCGTAATGGAGAGTTTTATAGCAGGCTCTGCAGCAAGCGCACGAATTGCTAATGAAATTACCGCAGCAAATTTAGCTAAACAGTATATGGCTGATTTAAATTACTGCAGTGAAGGCGGCAGCGTCATAAACACCGCAGGCAACACAAACGGCGTATGCTACAATTTTAATGCGGCGTCACCGCAGGGCGGTATCAGCAGTATATGGAGTAACGGCGCAACAATATACAGCTATATTATTTCGCCTCAGGTACAGCAAATTAACAATGAATGTTTTCGTTCTACTTTTTATCCGAGCGCCGCAAACGAGTATCCGACGCAGTATATCGCTTTACACGACCCGAGTTCAGGCTCTAATTCAGGCAATATTATCATAAATCCGCCTCCGGATTCTTCGCCCGTTCCGCCTCAAACCGCTACCGATTATATTTTGGCCGTTGTAAAAACAGAATGGTTTAATAATAGCGTTGACGGCGGCAATTGCACCTCTTCTTTTAATCCGCCCGCAGATGCTAATTATCCCGGTGTTACGTTTACAATGATTTTCACGAATTATAATGCCGGCAGTTAATGTACTCAGACATTTAAATCATTGGAGGAAAATGCCAAAATGTTAATAAAAAGAAAAACAATATTATTATTGGCAGCAGGTATAATTTTTGTTATATCTGTGAGTCTTGCGGGTTGTACTAAGCAGCCGCCCCAACCGCCGACTGCGCCGGCGGTTCCTAATAGTAATTCTGCAAATATATGCACCCAGACCAAGACGGCGGCTAACGTTACAATATCAACATCATGCTCGGCACAGTTTACGATAACTGCTGTTAACCCGGACGATAAGAATAGCGGTAATCAGAGAAGCGTTACTAGCGGATTTTCTGCTATTGTAGGCAATCCTCAATAAATTTATATTATTTATAAAAAATATAGGAAAGCTTTAATTATATGATATTAATTATAATATTTAAGCTATTAAAATTATAAAGAATGTTGACGAGAATGAATTTTAAATCATGAATTTACATTATTTATAAAAAATATAGGAAAGCTTTAATTATATGATATTAATTATAATATTTAAGTGATTAAGATTGCAGAGAATGTTGATAAGAAGGAATTTTAAACTATGAATTTAAAGAAAACAATTTTAGAGCAATTCGGACATAAAAAAGCTCAAAAAACACTGAAAATATCTGAAGCCTTTTATAAAAAACATAATGAAGAGACAAAAAAAGATAACATGTTCAGAAACGGTATGCACATTAACAATAGCGCATTTACGCTTATAGAATTGGTTATGACTATCTTGCTGACAGGTATAATGGCTGTCGGATTATATCAGGTAATAATGTTTGGAATAAATAATTATATGTATAATCAAAATTCGCTTCATATGAGTAATTCTCTCAGTTATGCAAGTTCCGTAATAAGAAAAACTGCTGAAGAAGCGGCTATGCCGCCCGCTGTCAATCCGCCTGTCTTGTCGGTACCAGCCGGAGCAGCGTGCCCTTTGACTTCAAAGAGCCTCAACGATATAAGTTCTGCCGTACATAGCACTGACGACAGCGGACCTGTTATTCTTGCGTGCGCCGACGGTTCTGTACCTGTGCCGTCCGCAAATTCTTTGCAGCCGCCGTGTACAGCTTGTTTGCCGGGTGAATCAAGTCCCTGCGAACCAAGCGAGATTGCGTTTTATAAATATATGCCGCCGATTGCTATCACAGGCGGAAGCAATGAAGAATTAATAGTTTTTTGTATAAATAATGATGCATTATATAAACAGGTGACTGCAAGCAATGGAACTACTGCCGACTATCCGGTTGCGAATAATATCGGCAGTATTAATTTTCAATAACCATATTGATAATAATCAATAAAAAAAGACTTTGTTTTAAACTAATATAAATTTGCAGGAAAAAATCTAAAAAATATTATGATAAAATATATCAAAAACAGGGTTATAAAATCAAATAGCGGAATATCGATAATATTTGCCATTATTATAATTATTTTAATGGGACTGGCAGGTTCAGTCTTTGCGTATCTCACGGCTTCAAGCAGCATAAATTCAAGACAAGACCTAACAAGCGCCGCCGCAAAATATGCCGCTAAATCAGGTATAGAAATTGCAGCATATACCGCATATACCGCCACGTATGGGTACGGTGGAGATTTGCTGTCTAATCCTCCTAGCGGTTTTTCTATGCCGCCGGCACCTGCCGGTCTAAACTGTCCGGATAATGTCGTTCCGCCTTACGGTGTTTCAAGTTCAATTTCAACCCAACAATCTTCCTATTATTATATTTATAGCTATAATCTTTATTCAGGCGGCTCGAATACCTCTCGCGCCGGCACTGGCGGTAATAATTCCGGTATCGGCGTTGATAATTACACCCCTGCATTTTGCGCTGCTGTTACACAATATACGCCGCCTAGTTCATCCGAAAAACCAAAATCATGCAGTTATTATTGGATAATTACATCCAACGGATTTGCAGGCGGCACGGTCAGGTCAGTCAGCGCGGAAGTCGGTACTGACTGCAATACAGGCAATGATAGCGGTACCGGTGAACGCTATACTGCTATTATTTTTGCAGAAAATGAAGTTGCTAATAACAATAATTAACGCGCATGTGCCTGTTTAGATTTTGAAACATGAGGCTCACGCCGCTTAAGGCTGGAATAAATATCACAAAAGCAAATGGTATTATTCATATTTATAATTTTCGGGTTGTAATTTTTGCTTGAAAAATATTATAATAATCGTGGCGGTATATTGCCGATTAATAACAATATTAATATAATGCGGCCGTTTAAAAATATTAATCCAACAATATGTTAAATACAGCGCTTTACGCAATTAATTTCGGCGAATTTTTTTTTGAGAATCTTGAGTGTTTCGCTAATCTTGCAAAAATTGGACTTAAAGAAATTGTTTTAATTCATGTTATTGATATAAAGAAACTTCAGCATAGTCTTTATTCACGCTACGACAAAGAAGACGAAGAAAAAATAAGAAAAACATCGGAAATCAGGCTTGAAGATATCAAAAAAAATTTAGAAAAGTACGGTTTTGGCGTAAGCTATGTTATAAAAGTCGGTGATATTGCCGATGAAATAGTTAAAGAAGCGGATAGAGAAGATATAGACTTGATAGTTCTTGATAAAAAAACCGCCGGCAGGGTAAATTCTTTTTTTTCATTTTATGATTCGCCGCTTTACGATATAATAGCTAAATCAAATAAGCCGGTATTAATAACCAAGCGAACATTAATGCATTCGTCCAGTCTTATAAAAAATGATGAAAAAGATAATCTGGACTGCAAAAACACGTTTACCGATGTGGTTTTTGCGACCGATTTTTCAGAATCATCCCTTAAGGCGATTAGAGTTTTAGACAAAATACCGTCCGATATCATTAAAACTATGACGTTATTTACAGTTATAGACGAAAAATACATCAGAAATTTAGATAAAAACGCGCTTGAATCATTTGAGCACGATATTGCCGAAAAATTTGAAAGTATAATAGAGGATTTGCGCTACAGATATTCTAAAGAAAAAAATAATCTTAATATCGCCGTCAGGAAAGGGACGCCGTGCAAAGAAATAACCGATTTTATAGAGCAGACCGACAAAAAGCTGCTCGTTATAGGATATAAAGGCGAGGCTAAAGAGAAATTTAAAGAAATATTTCTCGGAAGCACGGCTCAAAGACTTATCGGGGCTTTGCCATGTTCAATCCTTGTAGTTAAATAAATTAAATGAACAGTTAAAATAGACAGATAAATAGGATAAATAGTTTAAATAAAGCAGTTAATAGCCAAACAAATAGTTAAATAAATATGTATGCAAATAGCATACATAGATAAAACAGCCAAAAGTCAAATAAATAAATCGTTGAATAAACAGTTAAAATAGATATATAGAAATAAATAGACAGGCTCAATAGTTCAAATAATACAGTTAATAGTTAAATAATAATAAAACAGTAAACAGACAGTCGAACAAATCTTTAATAAAAATAAAATAGTTAAAGAAATATACAATATAAATAAAATCCTGCAATGGCTACAGACCCGCTTAAAAAATTTCATAATGAAGATTGGCATACCCCTGAGGGCAGACTTGTCAGAGAGTTTGTTTTCGGCATCAACGACGGATTAGTTACTACAATCGGTTTTGTAGCCGGCGTCACCGGCGCACTTGTAAATACCAGAATAGTTCTTATGTCAGGTATGGCAGAGGTTGTAGCCGGCACTATATCCATGTTTTTCGGCGCGTATCTCGCGACTAAATCTCAGAATGAATTTTATATGAAAGAAATCAACAGGGAAAGAAGGGAAATAAAAGAAGACCCGGCGCATGAAGAAGAAGAAATATATGAAATATATCAGGATAAAGGCTTCACGGTTGAAGAAATTAAACCTATCGTAAAAAGACTTATGTCTGACAGGCGGCTGCTGCTAAGTTTTATGGTATCGGATGAACTGGGAATAGGAAGCGATTATCATGAAAATCCTATAAAACTGGCTTTATATACCGGAGTTTCTTTTTTAGCCGGCGGAATACCGCCCCTGCTGCCTTATTTTTTTATTAAAAACTCGTCCATTGCCGTAATTATTTCTATATTATTCTCAATTTTCGTACTTATATTTACCGGACTTGCAAAATCTAAAATAACAAAAACAAAGCCGTTCAAAAGTGCGCTGGAGGTTGTTATAATAGGCGGCATTGCAGCTGCAATAGGATTTATTGCAGGGAGGTTCATCGCATTTTATTAACCGCACAAACTTCACCCCGCCGGTTTTATTTATTTAAAATTATAGCCTTTTGATATTTTTATTTTTTATATTTTATTTTATAATCTCTTTTGATATTATTATATTTTATTTTATACCCCCCCCAATAAAAATTTGTTTGCTCCGTAAAAATAATAAAATCAGCGTGTTCCGTTATTAGCGGTGAAGTAAGTCGGGCTAGTATTTTTTTGCAAAAGCTCCAAATAAAATTGCTGCAGTAATTATCATCGCCGCAACAACAGAATAGGCGGAAAGATAATTATAATAGCTGAAAACAAAGCCGATGGCAGCAGGTCCTAAAACAAATCCTAAATCGCTCAACGTCCTGTAAATTCCTATTGCTTCCTCATAATGTATTTTATCAACGCTATCCATAAGATACAAATTTCTGGCCGGTCCGGAAAATCCGCCTCCGGCGCTTAATAGCAGAATTGAGGCGATAAACCCGTCTAAATTATTAAATATTATAAACCAGAGTATGCCCGAGGCAGAAATAGCAAAAGATATTACTATTGACCTTTTTATACCTAATTTATTAATAACCCTGTCCGAGTAATATGTCAGCGCCACGCCTATTAATGCAGATATTGATACAAGAAGTCCGATGTAAGCCTGATTTATATGTATTATGCCCACGCCGACCAACGGCACAAGTTCTCTTCTGGAGCCGATTCTTGAGAAGAAAAAAGAAAAGGTTAAAAGACATAAAAGCATAAAACTTATATTTGTTATTAAATTTATATATTTTCTTTTCTTATCTAATTTATTTTTATTGATTAGATTTATCGTGGCAGCGTCGCTAATTTTATTGACTTCATTTATTGCATCAGCCCCATTCATTTTATTTGCTTTATTAACTCCGGCTGCATTTTTTTCTTCTTTTCCGGCTTTTTCTATCACTGTCGCCTGCGCAGTCTCTTTTTCTTTACTTTCTTCTTTTTCGCCGTTGTAAAACTTTTTCAATAATTTTCTATTGTACAATGAAATTGAAAAGCCTATAAGCATTAATATTGCGTATAGCAGAAAGGCGCTTTTGAAATGAAATTTGAAAGCCACGGCTGCGCCGATGAAAGGCGCTAATCCCATAGAAAGCCGTCTTGCTATCATATATTTGCTTAATACTTTAGCTCTTTTTTCATCTTTATAGAGATGTTTAGTAAGCATTATCATAGAAGACGTATTAATAATTCCAGACCCGAATCCCTCAAAAAATCTGAATATAAACAATTCACCGTAAAAAGTGGAAAAATAGTACCCGACAGCTCCAAGTAAAATCATAAACATGCCGACATGCATAAACTGCATTTTAAATTTTTTACTTAATATACTGACCGGTATATTAATCAAAATGCGTGCTAATCCGAAAGAGGCGATTATTAAACCTATAGTAACTATACTTGCGCCGAGGCTTTTAGCGTATAAAGGCAAAACTACCGTGTTTAACCCGAGTCCGAAATCTGCTAAAGCTATAGTAGAAAGTATAGCTATAAGTAAAGATTTTGTGGCTTTATCAGAATCGCTTGCTATAGTAATTTTTTTACCATTCATTGTTTATGAAATTTTTAATGTTGATAAATAGACAGCTGTATAATTAACTGCTTGTCAATATATAGGTGCATAATTAGCTAAATAGAACTAAATAATAAATATTTTTTTAATAGTATATTATTCAAATGACAATAATGACAATAATGACAATAATGACAATAATGACAATAATGACAATAATGACAATAATGACAATAAAGTTATTAGCGATGATACACTAAAATGACTTAAAAGTCAATTGTTATATATTGAATTCAGATGTTTAACTTGTGCTCACTTAAAAGTATAAAATGTATGATACAGTATTAATTATATAGCGTGCATGTAATCATTATTTCAGATGTTCAACTTTTGTTTACTTGAAAAGTATAAAATGTATGATATAATATCAGTAATCTACGTGTACTTGTAATCATTATTATATACGATTAAATAATAATTTTATAATTTGTTATTTAAAATTAATAAATCAATACAATATAATTAAAGCACGCACGCGCACGCTTAAAACAAACATCTAATAACTTTATGGAACACAAAAATATCCTTAATAAAGACCAGATAATAGAACTTCTGCAAAAATTCTTAAATGCTGAAATCGCCGGAAGAGATTTATATTTCCAGCAGTCAAAAAACCTTGACGACCCGTCGCTTATTCAGACTTTAAAATCTTTTGCTTCAAGCGAAAGCGGTCATATAATAAATGTAAGGGACAAAATAACCGAGCTTGGGGGAATACCGCGTTCCGTGAGCGAAGTTCGCGATATTCAAAAGGGGATAACAGATGCTTCACATCAGGTTTCAGCCCCTTTAGATATGCTGAGGATTGATTTAAAACTTGAAGAAATTGCTATCAACGATTATACCGCCGCTTTAGAAATCATCGAAGATGCAGGGGTTAAAACATTAATAGAAAACAATCTTGCCGATGAAATCCATCACTCGTTATATCTTTCTAAAAAAATAAACGAGATTTTAGAAAAAACAAAAAACAGAATAGGCGCTATCAGCAGGGTTGAAAGACCCGGCGGCAAAGAACCGTCGGAAATATTTAAAGCCGCCGCCGAAGTAGGACTGCTAAGACTTAACAGAAGCTGGCTCGAAATGTTTATGTCCGGTTTAATAGCCGGAATGAACGTAACTTTTGGTATTATAGCTTCTTCTTACGTTGCAGGAGCCACTGAACCGCTGGTAGGAGGACCCACGTCTAAAATATTCGGCGCCCTGTTTTTTCCGATAGGTTTTATGTTTCTGCTGATAGGCAAAAGCGAACTTTTTACGGAAAACTTTTTACTTCCGGTAACTACCGTTTTAGCTAAGAAAACTAAAATTAATAAGCTGTTTAAACTATGGGGATTAACCTTAGCCGGCAATATGGGAGGCATTTTTCTTTTTGCCATAGTTATCGCCAGCTCTTTAGGACTGCTTCTGCCGGTTTTTGTTATTGACCACATTCATACCGTAGCCCACAGCTATATGTCCCGTTCCCCTTACATTATGGTTCTGAGCGGTATATTTGCAGGATGGCTCATAACGCTTATGACATGGCTTTTAATTGCTTCCAGCGGAACATTGGCGAGAATAATTATAATCTGGACGGTAGGTTTTATGATTTATATAGGGTCTTTCAGCCATATAGTCGTTGCTTCTTCCGAAATATTAATATCAATAAATTCAGGTTCGGGGATGTCATATATTCCATGGTTGGCAGAATTTGTTCCGTTGACTATTTTAGGCAACATGATAGGCGGATTATTCTTTGTTACCATATTTCAATATCTGCAGATACTTCACGCCGGCGGCAAGACTGAGATGAGTCTATATTCGTCAAGCGAACTTGATATACTCAGCAAGGCGGCGGAAGAGAAAGCGGAAGATGTAGAAAATATAGAAGATACTCTGTGAGTGGTATTGCAGCGGTGTATTGCCAATATATGCAATTTAATTGCCGTATGAGTAAGAGTGTGTTAAAATTAAGAGTATGCTAAAATAGTATATTACATTGTAAGGGTTTTATTTATATATTTATAACAAATTACAATAGTGCATTTTGCTATTAAGTTGTTTTATTATAGAGCGTTGCTACATTATAGCGGTGTTTTAAACTAAATTAGTAAATATAGTCAATATTATTATAAGGAGGACAATAAATAATGGAATATGATGAAAACGGTGTAAGTATTGTCTCTAATGATTTTAAAAAGGAAATTTTTGAAGAAGCTAAAAAAGATTTCAGATACGAAGAATACGTAAGAGGCTGTCTGAATTGCGGGGTCTGCACCGGAGGCTGTCCGCCTCACAGATTTTTTGATTTTTCTCCGAGGATGGTCCTTCAAAATTGTAAGTCTAACGACCCTGCACTTGTATGGGGAATGATGGATGAATATGTGTGGGCATGTTTTCAGTGTTTTACGTGCGCTATGATTTGTCCGTTCTTAAATAACCCCGGCGGCGTTATTGCGATATTAAGAGAAATTTCTGTCAGAAGGGGGTTCGAATCCGCAAAAAAAGTTTTAAAACCTTATTCCCGTGTTCTTTTAAAGTTGACCGCGTATGGGAATCAGTTATCTCCTGATATGATTCAGCCTGATTTTTTTCCTGACTGGGGTCCTCATATAGGTTATGCATCCGAGGATTTGCCGTTAAAAAGGAAAGCTATTCCTATGCCGACGCTTCAGGTTACAAATTTAGCGTGGGATGTCGCTCCTGAAGCGATGAAAGAACTTTATACTATTTTTGAGGAAGCAGGCGTATTTAAAATTATCGAAGTGGTTGACCCTTCGCTGTATGAGATAATTCAAGATATTGTAGATGACGTCAGAAGCGAATAAAAACCAAATAGAAAAAATAATAAAGCAGAAACAGAGTGAGAAAAATTGTGCATTTCTTTTTCGCTTTTATTAATGGCAACAAATAGTAAATATAAATAAAACAAGAAAAATAATTATATTTGTAGTTTTAGAAAATATAAATAAAACAAGAAAATTAATTATATTTATAATTTTTATTTTTTTTGTTTGTACGTTTTTAGTAAATTAATCGGGAGAACATAATATGGCTATTGAGATTAGGAACAGATTGGGGCTTGCCGATGTTAAATCAGACTTTAGACATATCGCAGGCAGAAAAATTGAAAATATTCATAATGAACTTTTAGAACTTGAAGCAAAAGGCGAACTAAAAGTAATTCACATTACGGACGAGCACAAACCTATTGAAGCCGAAACCCTGTTTGGCTGGAAAAAAAAGATACCTACAACAAAACTATGGCATCACAAATCTTGCGGACAGTGCGGAAATATCCCAGGATATCCGGTGTCGCTTCTTTGGTTTATGAATAAATTCGGTACGGAGTATGTTGACGAAAGAAATCAGACTTCCTGTACCGCGTGGAATTACCACGGTTCTGCAACTTCAAATCCGGTCGGTCTTGCCGCGGTTGCTGTCAGAAATTGGCATAGGTCTTATGAATTAGGACTTTTTCCGTTAATACACTGCGCAACGTCTTTTGGAGATTATAAAGAAATGCGCAATCTGCTTGTAGAAAATAAAGAATTGAGAGATGAAGTCAGAAGAATAATGCACAAAATAGGTAGGGACCTTGTAATTCCGGAAGAAATAGTCCATTACAGCGAGTGGGTTCACGTCATGAGGTTTGAAATAGCGAAGCTTAGAAAATATGATTTAAGCAATATTATTACGACTGTTCATCCTGCATGTCATTGTTATAAGATGATTCCCGAAGACTGCATCTACGATAAAGACATCTACGCAGGAAAAAGAACTGCCGTTTCAACCGGCGTCGCTCTTGCTCTTGGAGCTCAGGTCGCCGATTATTCTACATGGTACGACTGCTGCGGATTTGGATTCAGGCATATATTGACGGAAAGGGAAGCCTCCAGGTCTTTTGTCATGGATAGAAAAATAAGACCTATGGTGCGCGAAGCTAATTCTGACGTCTGTATAACTCAGGATACCGGATGTACCACAACCCTCGATAAAAATCAATGGATAGGCAAAGCCATGGGCTACACCGAACAGGTGCCGGTTATGGCGGACGTTATGTTTGCCGCTCTCGTATGCGGAGCCGATGTTTATAAAATAGTTCAGCTTCAATGGCATACTACCGATTGGAGACCGTTATGCGAAAAAATCGGAATCGACTGGAAGAAATCCGAAGAAGAATACAACGCATATTTAGAGAAATTGAGAGCCGGCGAAAAACCTGAAAATTTATATGAATATGCGTGATAATTTATAGCCGGTTCGTTAATATTTACTATCTTTACCATAATATTAGTTATTTTCATATTTAAATATTTAAAATAGAGGAGGCATTATATGGCTGAAAATATTCTTGTAATAGGCGGAGGGCCCGCCGGACTTCATGCTGCTATCGAACTTGCCGAATTGGGCGTAAATGTAAGTTTAGTGGAAAGAGACACATTTTTTGGAGGAAATCCGAAAAAATTTAAATATAAATATTTATTTCCAGACCTCCAGCCCGCGGAAAATGTCATAGGCGAACTCATCAAAGGCGCTGAATCTAATAATAATATAAAAAAATATCTTTCGGCAAATATTGAAAGCTTTAAGGAAGACGGCAAAAAATTTAGTGCCGTTATAAAATCAAGCACCGGCAGCGAAACTAAAACGTTTGACTCTGTGATTGTAGCGACAGGTTTTGAACACTTTGACCCCGCCAAAGATTCAAAATATTCATATCAATTATTTGACGATGTTATAGATATTAAAGATTTAGAAAGAATGATGGGCGAAGGAAATTTTACGCGTCCTTCTAACGGTAAACCGCCTAAAAACGTGGCGATAATTTTATGCGTAGGTTCAAGGGACAGGCATGTCGGCAATCAATATTGCTCAAGAGTATGCTGTACCGTTTCGGTTAAACAGGCTATAGAGCTGAAGGAGCATTTTCCTGAAACGGAGGTTTACATATTCTATATGGATATAAGAACATACGGGTTTTACGAAGATTTGTACTGGAAAGCCATGGAAGAACACGATGTGCAGATAGTCAAAGGCAGAGTCGCAGAAATTACATCCGGACCTGACAATACGGTAATATGCAAGGGCGAAGATACATTGCTCAGGGGTCCTTTCGAAATACCGTTCGATATGGTGGTGCTGGCTTCCGGTATGGAAGGCGGTCCTCAGTCTCCCGAAATGGCGGATAAACTCGGCATAGAGCTTGACGAGCATGGTTTTCTAAAACAGGCGAATGTTACTCTGTCGCCTTTCAAATCAAATAAAGACGGTATTTTTCTGGCAGGTGCATGCACGGGTCCTAAAGCTATTGCGGATGCGATATTAGAAGGCGGAGCAGCTGCAATGGATGCCTATATATATGCTAAAAAAAATTCTTAATCTAATTTCTAATTTGGCTTATGCTTAATTTAAATTTTACGAGTTCTATTATAATTTTATGCCGTATATATTAAAAAATAATAAAATAGATTCAAGATACGAAATTAAATTTTTTGAAATAATCAGAGAAAATTTAAATAATGAAAAATTAGATGAACTTTATAAACTTTTAAACAAAAAATCCGGCATAATAAAGAATTTTATCGGAGATTTGAACTCGTATAATCAAAATTTTGAAGATATTTTATCTCTAATATTTTCTATACGAAGACATAAGAAAAAAATATTGGACACAATAAGCAGCGAAAATTTAATTGCGGCATTTAGTGTTTTCAAGGGAAAGAAATCGCAGGAAATAAAAGTGGGGAAATTTCTTGAGATTTTTCCATATGACAATATATTGGTCAAAAGAGACCTTGCTTTTGAAATTTTGCATTTTCTCGAACCTGAAAACAATATTTTGTGGACGACATGGATTTATAAACCGGATAACGGAACCGGTTCGCTGCCTTATATGGCTGATTTTTTAAAAAGAACGTGGGACGGAAATGCTTATATTATGCCGTTTACTCTAAGAGAGATGAGGGATGAAACAGATTATTTATACGAACTTTCAGATAAAAACGGTTTTGATATTAAGCCTCCGTTCGGCGCAGATATTTTAATGGCTTATATGTATGCGGACTATGTTTTTAAAATGGTTTACGCGGAATCTAAGTCTTTATCCGTCGGTGTTCCTGATGGATATACTTTAATGAAAAAATTGCTGGGAATTGAAAGATTATAATTATAATTTCTTTATTGTTAATGTTACAAATTTATCAAGTTATAAATAAGAATTAGAATAACTTATAATTAATAATGACATAAATTTATAAATAATGATTAGAGTAATTTATAATTAATAACAATTAAAAACGTAAACGCATGAACATTGCATAGATGTATGAACGTTTAATTAAGTAAGTAAGTAAGTAAGAAAAAAACTAATTAAGAAAGTAAGTAATTAAGTAATGAACCGGAACTTAATTTAAATTAATATTGCAATCAGATTGGAATGGAGGCACTATGGCTGTAGAGCATAATAAAAATAGCGAAAGACCCGTTGCCGAAAAGGGTGAACATATAATAGCAAGACATCTTATAGACGATGATGCAATCAAAGAAGAAAAAAATCTTGTTATTGACGGCGTTGATGTTTCAGGCAGATGGAATACCTTTATTGAAACAAGGGTGGATTCTGAATTTGACAGAAGCTTTTTTGACGAAATTCAAAAAACTGTCGTCGGTTCGAGAATTAACAGATGCTGGCAGTGCGGTATGTGCACTGCAAGCTGTACCGTAACGCCCCTGTATAGAAGATTTAATCCGCGCGCATTTATATATATGATGCAGCTCGGAAATCTAAAGCTATTGAAAAAATATACAGATGTCGCATGGCGTTGCGTAGGATGCTATAAATGTTCGCAGAGGTGTCCTAAACAGGTTAATCCTGCAGAAATGATGGAGGCGTTGGCTCTTTTAATAAAAAAATATTTTCCGGAAGAAATTAAATCTAATCATCAGCTTACAATTGATGAAGAGGTTAAGAAAATATATGAAGGCATGATATTGGGACACGGCAGATTAGACCTTGCGAATCTTCACACGTCGGCTATGAGAAAAATGGGAAAGACTACAGAACTGATGAGCGACAAAGATGAAAGAGGCGCCATTTTTAAAATGATGAAAGACGGGCGCGCATTGTCGGTTTTAAGACTCGGCAAACCCCATAAATGGCATAAATCTAAGGATGCTATCGATAATTATTTAAGGCATACAGGGACACTCGAACAGGAAAAATAGATGCAATATAGTTCTGATTAGGCTAAACGAATTTACGAAAAAGCATAATACTAAAATAAGCATGATGCAATATAGTTCTGATTAGACTAAACCGGATTTTAAGTTTGATTAATATTTTAATTTTTATTCAAATTAAAAACTATATGTGTATATTATGATTTAAACCGTATTGCATCGATACAATATATTATAATAACGATTGAACAGGTTATTGTCGGAATAATCAAAATAACTAAATAATAAGGTGGTATATAAAATGGGAAATTTAAAAGAAAATCAGGCTGCTTATTATCCGGGATGCGCTTTATTAACGATTGACAGGGCTTATAATAACAGCTCTAAATTAGTTTCTAAAAAAATGGGTATAGAACTGGTTGATATACCGGATTATAATTGCTGCGGTATCGGAGAAATGAAATCTAAGGGCGCCGTGTCTTTGTACCTGCCGCTTAGAAATATGGTAATAGCTAAATCTGAGTTTGGAAGCAAAGACCTTGTTATGGCATGCTCAGTCTGCTACCATGAATTCACGAGGTCTATTGAACGGGCAAAGGAAGATAAAAAATTACTTGATGAGGTTAATTCCATTTTGAAAGAAGCCGATGAAGAAGAGTATGTTCCTGAGGGCGGTGCACGCCATATTCTGGAATTTTTATACAACGAGAAAGGACCTGACGAAGCCAAAAAAAATACGGTCAAACCTTTAAAAGGATTAAAAGTTGCCCCATATTACGGCTGTTTATATTCGAGACCGTCAATGTATACTTTTACAGATAAAAAACAGGGTATGGATAATTCTGAAAGACCGCATTTTATGCATGAATTTCTTGAAAGCATAGGAGCGGAGGTCGTTCAGTACGGCAACGAAGTTCAATGCTGCGGAGGCAGAAATGTAGTACAGGATGAAGAAACATCTTTTGCTCTTTGCTCCCAGACTCTTTCTAAAGCAAAGAAAGCCGGAGCCGATGTTCTGGCAGTTATCTGTCCGAAATGCGCCGGAGCTTTAGACGTGAATCAGCCTAAAATTATTGAAAAATTCGGTAAAGATTCCGAACTTCCGGTTGTATATCTTACGCAGCTGATGGCGCTGGCTTTCGGTTTTTCCGAAAAGGAAGCCCAATTTAGCGATATGATATCAAATCCTTTAGAAGTATTAAAAGAGAAGGGCCGTTTTATTTGAGCAACAAATAAAACGCAAAATAAACATAAAATTTAAAAAGGTAAGGTGTCCAATTATGACCAATACAGAAAAAAATCTTACGGAAGCATTTGCCGGAGAATCTCAGGCAAACAGAAAATATACGGCATGGGCTCGGCAGGCTGATGCCGAAGGATATCCAGAGGTTGCAGAACTTTTCAGGTCTATAGCGGAGGGAGAAACGGCTCACGCTTTAGGTCATTTTAATCATATGAACGGTATAAAAACTACGCCGGAAAATTTAAAAAAAGCTATAGAAGGTGAAAAATACGAAGTACGCGAAATGTATCCGAGAATGGCTAAGGAAGCTCGCGAAGAAGGACTGGAAGAAATTGCAAAATGGTTTGACATGGTGGGAAGAGCAGAAAGTGCGCATATGAAAGCTTTTGAGAAAGTTTTAGCAGAAATTGAATAATAAACAATATTAAAAATAAAAAATATATAAAATATTAAGTAAAAAATATTAATAATATATATAACGTCAAATAAGTAAAAATATATATAATATCCAAACAAAAAATATCTTTTTAATATTTTTAATTTATTTAATTTATTAAATCTATTGAAATCTAAATCCGTCAGAATGTTTTTGATGCGAATTCTTTAAATAAGTATTTATTTTTATACAGGAAATCGTACAAACCGTAAATTTTTACGGTTCGGACTTTCTGTCCTTGATGGCGTATAGTTATTGTTTTGAGCAGTTTATATTTTTTAAAATTATAGGACAATTTTTTCTCTATATGTTTGCCGTATTTTGTATCTATGACATATAGGAAATTTTGTCCTTTTTTTGTTTTAAAATTATTCCATAAACTGTATTCATTATTTCTTTTGAAATAATTAAATGAATACGTTTCAGGCCGTCCTTTCATATAGTAGGCAAGCTCGCTTGCGACCTGAAATCTTCTTGCCGAAATTAAAAAATTGTCTTTTTTATCGGCTGCTGCGATTTTATCGACGTCAGAAGCTAATTTTTTCCATCCCAGAACATCGCGCACAGGGCTTTTGTCTAATTTAAATTTTATTATCGGATATGACGGTTCAATGAAAATTAATACCGAAAATAAAAGTCCTATGATAATAGAAAAAGATAGCGCAGAAGCCGCAATTTTTTTCGAAATATTTTTTTTAAGTCTGTTGTTGTAATATTTAAAAAATAGCAGACTTGCCATTATATATGCCGGAAAATATAAAAAAACAGGCCAGTTAGGCTGCACCTCTGTTTTTGTGCACTGGTATATAAAATATGCAAACGGTACAAGGGCTGAAACAGAAAGCGCAAGATATATATCGTCGTTATTCTTTATTCCCTTGTAAAATCCATAAAACATAGAAAATATTAAAATAATAAAAATAAACGGCGAGAAAATGCCTGCCTGAGAGCCTATAAATAAAAGCAGGTTATGAATAAATGCATTAAAATTTACGTGATTTCCGGATAAAGTAAATAAATGTCTTAACGATGCATAATCGTTTAAATAATTCCATATAATTACGGGAGAGAATAAAAGTAAAGATATTAAAAAAGCGATATACGGTTCTTTTCTTAACAAATATTTTCTGTAATTTTTGCTCAGCAAAAAGAATAAAAAAACAATAGGATATAAAAAAACCGCAGTATATTTACTTAACAGCGCAAGTCCTGCGGCAACACCCATTAAATAAATGTAATAATCTTTTTTGAAGAGTATTAAGTATATTAAAAAAAAAATAGAAAGCGAAAAAAATAAAAGTTGAGCGTCTCCGTAAACTATAAGGATAGAACCTATGTTAAATATCGGTATGACATTTAGCAGTACGGCAGCGCCGAGGCTATATGTTTTATTAGATGTTAATTTTTGCACTATAATATAAACAAATAGAGCAATAAACAGTGAAATTACGGGAGCGCCCAATCTTACAAAAAACTGAGAATTAAGTTTTCCGAATAGAGTAGTCAATGCTATAATATATGCAATCATGGGGGACATATCGTAATACGAAAGCGATAGATGCCGTGACCACTGCCAGTAATAAGTTTCTTCCGGAATCATGTCGATATGGGTAATAAAGATAATCCTGAAAATATATAAAACAATTAGGAAACCGAATAGAAAATTTATGATTAATTTGTTTTTATTCATTAATAAAAATTGAATGATAATGCATCAGTAATAGAATGTTATGGTATAGTTGATTATTGTTATATAAAATTAGTACCGCACTAGCATATATAATAGCACAACAATAAAATACGGTTATAAATATGTTATGCGCATTTATATTTATATATACATGCGGCACGTTTTATATATTTTTACGTATATATCTGTTGTATATTATGTCTGCATGTCAAGTCGTGCGCGTGTATGTGCGTGCGCGTACATATTGACAAATACATTATTATATCTTTTACATAAACAGCTAAAATAAATATCATATACGATTTTTGTTTAAAATTCAAAACAAAAAAGAAAAAAATGCAGAATTATTTTTTTAAATATTTTTATACTTATTGATTTATTATTTTTGTTTTATGTACGCAAAATTTAATGATTTTAATAAAAAATAATAAGAATAGCAAGAATAACAAAAATAACTTGACATTTGTTCTAACTTATTTTATCTTTATAACTGCTATATAATTTTATAAATATATTATTATAACCGTATAAGTTTATTAGCCGTTAATATTAGATTTTTAAGATGTCGGATGGGAATTGCCGATATATTTAATATGCATATTTAATATGACAGATATGACGGATATAACAAATGAATTGTAAAATAATATACAGTTTGTGGTTATTTTAATAAAAAATAATAAGAAGAGCAAAAATAACTTGACAATTGTTTTAACTTATTTTATCTTAATATTGTAATTAATTATGTAATTTTATAACTTACTGATTACGTTGTCGTTATAATGCTGTTAATTAATTATGTCATAATTTATAATAATACTAATAATAATTAATTTTACACGGTAAATATCTAAAATGGGTTTTAAAATTAATTTATCATCAAAAAAAATGGTCGGCATAGATATAGGCTACAGTTCTATTAAAATATTGGAACTATCTAAGGCAGGCAATAAATACACATTGGACTCTATAGATTTAGTCAATCTCCCCGCCGGAATTGTTTCCGACGGATTTCTAAAAGACCATGCATCTGCGATTGCATATATTAAGAGTTCTTTCGCTAATCACGGCATGAAAGACAAAAATGTTGTTATATCTATTCCGTGCAAACATGTTATTATAAAAAATATAGATATGCCTAAAATGAAAGATTCGGAACTTGACTCAGCTATTTTTTACGAAGCTCAGCAATATATAACATACGACATTAAGGAAGTATCGTTTGACTATGAAATATTAGGCAATTCTGCCGCAGATGCAGGCAGCAATCTGATAATGATTATCGCCGGCAAAAAAGATATTATAAATGACAGGGTCGATTTAATGAATGAATGCGGTTTGCATTCGCCTATAGTCGATGTTGACTGCATAGCTACGGAAAATATGTTTAATTTTAATTATCCTGAAGAAACGGAGCAGATGGTCGGAATTATAAAAGTAGGAGCGACCGAGACTAATGTTCATATTGTAAATAAAGGTTTTAACTTATTCAGAAGAGATATACCTATCGGCGGGGTTAATATTACCGAAGAAATAGCAAAAAAATTTCAGATGGATTTTAACGAGGCGGAAAATATTAAAACCGGCGGCATTGAAAAAAGAGACGAAAACTTCAAAACTAATTATATGATATATATAAATATGATTGTTGCAAGAATAACATCGGAGATACAGAGGACGATAGATTATTTTGCGGCTAATAACGATAAACAGTATCCTAAGAAAATATTTCTTACCGGCGGTTCGGCTATGCTATCCGGTCTTTCCGGAGATATAGAATCTAAACTCAATATACCTGTTTCAATTATCAATCCGTTTAGAAAAATTGTATTTGACAACAATATCGACGATACAAGTTTTATAGAATCTAAATATTCGCTTTTCGGCGTTGCAGTCGGTTTGGCAGTCAGAGGATTAGAGCCATGATTATAAAAATAAATTTAAATAAAAAACAGAAATCCAAAAAATTTAAACCGCAAGTTGATAAAAGAAGCATTATTTCTTTTATTCCTTACATAGTTGTTCCGATAGTAGCGGCGGTTGCGGCAGTTTATTTTATGCAGTCTTTTGTTCAGAATAAAATAAATAATGTAACGAATAATATTGATTCATATAATTCAAAAATCTCCGTATTAATGCCAAAAGTTCAAAAAGTGGTTGCGATAAAAAAAGTACAGAGCCAGATGCTTCAAAAAATTAATATCATAAAGACATTAAAAAAAGAGCAGCAGGGACCTATAGGTTATACTTTTTCTCTTACCGGCGCTATTCCAAAATTTGCGTGGATAAACTCCTTGAAATCGGATAACGGCACTATCAGTATAAGCGGTGTAGCTTTAGACGGTCAGGTAGTATCCATGTTTATGAAAAAAATAAAGAAAACCGGATTTTTTAATTCCATTAACCTTATACAGACAGCTCAGACCAAAAAACAGGATTTAGATTTGCAAAATTTTAGTCTTACTATGAAAAGCAAATATAAAAAACCTGAATCGAGGCTAAACTCTAAAAAAATAATAAAAAAATCTGCTGTGAAATAGTAAAGCCGGCTATGGCGCTTTTTTTTATAGAGGAGTACGGCTAAAAATATAATGAAAAAAATCTGTTTTTAAATAGCCTTAAGTGAAAAATCTTTTTAATTCGGCAGGTCAATTATTGAAAATAGGCAAATAATAATATAAATATAAAACAAGCGTAATCGGAAATAGGCAGATAATAATGAATCTAAATATTAAAAATATAAATTTTAAAAGTAAAATATTTATAGGTATTGTTGCGGGCGCAGTTATTTTTATTGCGATTTTAGCTGTTTATTATTTTATGTTTTTTTCCTCTCTGGAAACTTCTTTAAATCAAAAACAGTCTGCGCTCAATATAGTCAAGACCAGATATGTCTCTTATATGGCGGAAGTTCGGACTTATCCGGCATTAGTAAAAAAACAGAGAAGACTTGAGGTAGAATTTTTAGGTTTATTGTCGGAACTTCCTTCTAAAAAGGATATACCGGGTCTTTTAATGGAAGTTTCGAATTATGCTAAAGCTCTGCATTTAAATTTAGATATGTTTAAACCCGGAAAGGTGGCTCCTAAGAGTTTTTATGAAGCGGTACCTTTTTCAATGAGTATAAGCGGAACATTTTTTAACGTTTATAAATTTTTTTACAAACTTGCAGATATGAATAGAATCGTTGACGTTCATGATGTGTCTATTGCCGGCAATGCTTCTAAGCATAACGTCGCGGTGAGTTTTAACGGTACTACGTTTTCTTTTATAGGCGTTATGCCAAAATTAAACACTGAAAATGTTAATGCAGGCACTATAAAACACTCTAATGGAAACAACAAAGTTAACGGTAATAGTAAAACTGCAAAAAATAACAGTGCATCTTCTAAGAGCAATAATAATATTGTTCAAAATAGTCCGGCAAAAAAAATAGAGCTGCTGAAGCATAAATATTTAACGGTAAATCCCTATCCGTATAATTTAGCCAGAAATCCGTTCCGAACGTTTTTATATACGCAAAAACCGAATATATCTTTTAAATACGGTGAACTGCCGCTGCTTCAATACAGTTTGTCGTCTCTTCACATTGTAGGCATAATGGAAAAAAACGGAAAATATTATGCTATGGTTTCAACGCCTAACGGAAGGTCATATATAGTAACGGCAGGTTCTATTATGGGCGTCAATAGAGCAAGGATAACGGATATCACCGAAAACTCCATTGTTTTATCAGAAAAAACATATAATCAGTTAGGACAGATGCGCAACGTTAATTATGTAATGAGCATGGAATAAAATACTAAAATGTTCCGATAAATAAAGGTAATAATATAAATAAAGGCGATAATATAATATTGGCAATAATGATAATATAAATAATATAATAGATGATGCTCATGATACGATGTACGGAGCTCGACTAATTCTTACGCAGCCGACTATCGAAAAGTAATGAATGGGGATGAAATAAAAAATAGCGTATATAAATTTAGTATGAAATGAGAACGGTAAAGGAGCGCTGGAGGCATGATGAATAAAGAAGCAGCAGAAAAAAACATAGAAAAGAATGAGAATATTGACATTAAAGCGATGTTTACGGCGAAGAAGCTTATTTTTCTATCAGCTGTATTTTTATCGGTCTTTTTATTTTTAACACTTATATTATTTCAAGCAAATTCATTTGCCAAAAATTTTGCAGGTGCTTCAGGACAGAAAACGGTAAGGAAATTATTTGTCGACCCCTCAACTATGCGTGTGAGTTTTGATTTTCAAAACGCAAGTCTGGTTGATGTCGTACGAATGATTGCAAAAGTCTCAAATATGAATGTTTTGATAGGTTCTGACGTAAAAGGCTCAGTGACCATGAAAATGCATAACGTTCCTCTAAAGGACATATTTTCAGTCATACTTGACGCCTATGGGCTTGGAATAGTAAAAAAAGACGGTATATATTATATTAATTCGTCAAGCTCTATTGCTTCTGTCGTTTCAGCGCAAAAAAGAGCAAAGGCTATATCCGGACCAAAAATAACCAAAATTATTCCTGTAAATTATGTCAATGTTGCAGGTTTAATTCCTAAAGTGAAAACGGTGCTGAGTTCTGAAGGCAAGGTTATGGTTGATAAGTCAATGCATGCGCTTATTGTGACCGATATTAAAAAAAATGTTATAAAAGCCGAAAATCTTGTAAAGGAGCTTGACAGAAGGACCCCTGAAGTTGAAATTATAGCTAAAATGGTTGAAGTTGACCAGTCATATTCTACGCAATTGGGTATTAACTGGGAGGGAGGCTATGCGGCTGCCACTCCCGGTAATACAAATATTGCTGCTACGCCGAATTATTTTGCCGGTCAGCTAGCCGGCACTCCGGCAGGACCCGGTTTAATTACGCCTACTGCAGGCGCTCCGACATTAACGACGCCGTCGCCGGGGACATTTTCTGTAGGAATAGTAAATCAATATGCAAGCATTACCGCAACACTGCAGGCTTTGGAAAGTTTAGCCAAAGCTACAAGTATTGCGTCGCCTAAAGTCATAGTGCTTAATAATCAGACGGCTACCATTGCCAAAGGAGAAACATTGTACCTGCCCTCGGTAGCAGGCGTAGGAGCGGTTGCGGCTCCTCAGGCTATCACGGCGCAGATATCGCTTTCAATAACACCCCATATTATGTCTAACGGCAGCGTGAAACTCACAATCAATTCGTCAAACGACTCTGTTGCGCCGCCGGTTTCAGGAGCTCAGGCGACCTTAGACACAGAAAGCGCAAATTCTACCGTTATCGTTAATAACAATGATACGGTAGCCATAGGCGGAGTTTACGAATTAAATAAGAGTACGACGACGAGCGGTATTCCCGGACTTATGGATATTCCGCTTTTAGGTTGGCTCTTTAAATCCAGAAGCATCAGCTATTCAAAAGACCAGTTGTTGATTTTCATTACGCCTAAGATAATAAAAGGCTGAGTTATTTCTATTTTGCGCTTGATTTTATACTCCTTTTGCCATATACTGTCAAGTAAGCGGCAAACAATAAATAAAAGGATTGATTACTAAATGACAAGGCAGACAAGCGTCAAGATAGATAATGAACTTTATAATAGCTCTAAAGAAGTTTTCGATGCACCGGGATTAAGTCTAGGAGATGCAGTCAGTTTATTCTCAGGCATTGTTTCTATGGAGAAAAAAATTCCGTTCGAGTCGGCATTGCTTTTCGAGGATGTAAAAAAACGGGTCGAAAATATAGAAAGCAATATAAACACCGAAACATACAAAACTGCGGACGACTTATTTAAAGAGCTTGGCATATAATTAATATTTAATGTTGACGGATGTTCAAAATTTAAAGGATAAAAGAGGCATACCCATAGATAAAGTGGGAATAAAAAACCTGCATTATCCCATATCTGTTCTTGATAAAAAAAAGTCCTTTCAGCACACCGTAGCCGATATAAATATGTACGTCGATCTTCCTCATTACTTTAAAGGGACGCATATGAGCCGTTTTTTAGAGGTATTGAACGAGTACAGAGGCGAGATAAGCATAGTCAGTTTTCCGGATATCTTAAGAAAAATTAGAAAAGTTTTAAATGCCGGTTCGGCGTCCGTCGAAATAGAATTTCCTTATTTTATCGAAAAAACAGCTCCTGTGAGCGGTAAAAAAAGCCTGATGGAGTATATCTGCAGTTATAGAGGTACAATAAAAAACAAAAAAACAAAATACTATAATAACGATGATGACAATGATTTATACGGTAATTATACAGATAAAAAGCCGGACTTTAATTTTGATGCAGAAGAAGAAAATATAAGATATAAAAAAAATGGATTAAATTTAGAAAAAAATGATGATAAAGATAGACCTATTCCAGCGGCAGATAAGGATATAAATAAAAAAATGAGTGCAACAGAAAATGCGGTGCCGGAAACTGAGGATGAAAGCGTTATTATAATCGGTATAAAAGTACCTATAACTACATTATGCCCATGTTCTAAAGAAATATCCAAATACGGCGCGCACAATCAAAGAGGGGTTGTTTCTGTTTCACTTAAATTTTCCAAGCTAATATGGTTCGAGGATATAATAAATGATGTGGAATCGTGCGCGAGCGCTCCTATATATTCTCTTTTAAAAAGAGCGGACGAAAGATTTTTAACCGAACACGCTTATGAGAATCCTATGTTTGTGGAGGATATAGTGAGGTGCGTTGCAGATATATTAAAGAAAAATAAGGATATCGAATGGTTCAGGGTTGAGGCTGAAAACTTTGAGAGCATTCATAATCATAATGCTTATGCAATGACGGAAAGCGGATATAAAGATTAAATCATAAATTATAAATAACAAACTATAAAATAAATCATAAACTAAAAATAATAAACTATAAAATAAATAATAAACTATAACTTATTAATCATAAATCATATATTATAAAAT
Source organism: bacterium (assembly GCA_021825865.1). Taxonomy (GTDB): domain Bacteria; phylum SZUA-79; class SZUA-79; order Acidulodesulfobacterales; family Acidulodesulfobacteraceae; genus Acididesulfobacter. The sequence goes on along the minus strand of JAKAFU010000005.1, from coordinate 18,305 downwards.
CATAGATTGTAAAATTTGGCGAGGCTGATAAAAAAATATGCTAAGGCTTATGACGGCAGGCGAATCCCATGGAAAAGGGCTTGTCACGATAATAGATAACTTTCCTTCAGGTGTTAAAATAGATGAAAATTTTATAAATGAAAAGTTATCCTTGAGGCAGTCAGGTTACGGAAGAGGGGCAAGGCAAAAGATAGAAACGGACAAGATAGAGTTTATATCCGGTGTCAGAGGCGGGTTTACAACCGGTTCGCCCATTTCTTTTTTCATTAAAAACAGAGATTATGAAAATTGGAAAGACAGAATGGATGTTTGCAAACCTGTTCCGGAGGATATTAAAATTCATATTCCGAGACCAGGGCATGCTGATTTTGCAGGTTCTATAAAATACAATCTTGACGATATAAGAAACGTCTTAGAGCGTTCAAGCGCCAGAGAGACGGCTTCCAGGGTTGCGGCAGGCGCTATTTGCGAGCTTCTTTTAACGGAGTTTGGCATACGGTTTTCTTCAGCAGTTCTGAGTATTGGCGGTATAGGCGCAGGCGCATATGATAAAGATGATGTAAACCGTATAGACTATAGAAACGGCTGTGCATATGATAACAACGGTGCAGGAAGAAGAATAGATTTTTCAGGGAGGACTATATCAGATGCCGATGATGCCGCTGCATTATCCATTGATTTATTTGACGATGAAATTTTATTAAATATCCGTAATTCCGATTTGCGAATGCCTTTTCCGGAGCAGGAACAGAAAGTAAAAACATTTATAGATGAATTAAAAAAAGAAGGCGATACGGTAGGCGGTATTATATTAGTGCAGGTTAAAAATGTTCCTATAGGTCTTGGAAGTTTTACTCAGTGGGATGAAAAGTTAGACGCGCATATTGCGATGTCCATAATGAGTATACAAGCTATGAAAAGCGTGGAAATAGGCGCAGGCATAAGAGCAGGTTATATGAGGGGCTCAGATTTTCAAGATTCCATTTATTGCAGCAGCAGTACCGGTATTAAAAATTGCTCAGACGAAGAAATAACAAGAAAAAAATATTATAGGAAAACAGATAATGCAGGAGGTATAGAAGGCGGAATGTCAAATGGAGAGATTATTTCCGTTAAATGCGCGATGAAACCTATTCCAACGCTTATGAAACCGTATCTTGATACTGTTAATTTGCTCACCTGCGAACAGGAAAAAGCTTTCCTTGAAAGAAGCGATATATGTGCTGTTCCGGCTGCTTCAACTGTATGCGAATCGGCTCTTGCATTCACAATATGCCTTTTCTTTCTTGAAAAATTCGGCGGCGATAGCATTGCAGAAATAAAACGTAATTACGAAGGATATATAGGTCAGGTTTTCAATGAAAAATAATATATTTTTTTTAATTGGATTTATGCGGGCAGGTAAAACTGAAGAATGAAGAATCATATTTTTTTAATCGGATTTATGGGAGCAGGCAAGACTGAAACAGGAAAAATTTTGGCTAAGAAACTAAATTATAATTTCATAGATTCTGACGATATAATAGAAAATAACGAACAGAATACGATTACTGAGATATTTAAGCTAAAAGGCGAGGATTATTTCAGAAATTTAGAAACCGGATTTATCAGGAATTTTGCCTTAAATTGCGCAGAATATAATTGCGTTAATAATAAAACAGCCGATAATAAAAATAAAAATGAACATTACGTGATTGCTGCAGGGGGCGGGATGCCCTGTTTTAATGACAATATTAAATTTTTAAAAGACACCGGAACCGTTGTTTATCTTAAGGCAAGACCGGATACTATTTACGAAAGGGTAAAAGAAGAAAAACACAGGCCTATCTTAAGTCAGACGGATTTTTCAATATCGGATATTGAAAATTTATTAAATATGCGAGAGCAATTTTACGCTCAGGCAGATTTAATCATATATACAGACGGAATATCGCCCGAGGGCGCGGCAGATGAAATAAAAATATTTTTAAAATAGGCGCATATAATAAATAAACAAATATAATAAATAAACTTATAATTAAATATATAATAAAACATATTATAACTATACATATAATAAACAAACTTGTAAATAAAACATAAATCTTAATAATTAAATATACAATAATTTACTTATAATTAAAATATATAATAAATAAGCATAGTCGATTAAATAAAAAAATATAAAATAAATATCGAAAATAGATAAAATTATTAAAAAAACAAATTAAGGGTTTTCGACGTCTGTTTATAATAATGAAAAATTACAAGGCGGCAACTATCGAATGTTTCGATGAGCAAGATAAGTATAAAGAGGCGGTAGCTGCGCTTTTTGATAGCGGAAATTACGCCGAAGCACAGATTGCTGCCCTCAGTATGACAGAAAAATTTCCAGATTGTGCTTTTGGTTGGAAAGCGCTTGGCGCAATCTTAAAAATGCAAGGCAGAACCCTTGAATCTATAGGAGCCATGCAGAAAGCAATAGAACTGGCTCCCGCTGATGCAATTATATACAGCAATTTATCGGCTGCGCTGCAGGACATAAACAGATATAGGGAAGCGCAGATTTACTGTTTGAAAGCAATAGAACTGCAGCCCGACCTTGCCATAGCATATCATAATCTGGGCAGTGTTCTGAACAATATCGGCAGACCATTTGACGCACAGGCTGTCTGTCTGAGAGCTATTGAACTTAAACCGGATTTTGCAGAAGCCTATTACAATTTAGGCAACGCGTTTAATGATACAGGCGCTCAGTCAAAAGCTCAGCTTTGCTATATTTGTGCGCTTAAGTTAAAGCCGGATAGTTTGCAGGCTTACGATAATATACTTATGGGTATGAATTATAATCCCGATTTCAGCATTTCATATTATGAAAAGTGTGCAGGAAAATATAGCGGGTTAATAAGTTCTCGCGTTAACCGTAAATTTACAAATCATAATATGCCGAAATCAGGGGATAAACTGAAAATCGGTTTTGTTTCCGGGGATTTTAGGAATCATGCAGTAGGTCTTTTGCTGGAAAATATGCTTAGCAGTATAAAAAATGTAGAGCTGTATGCTTACAGCGCGCATAATGCCGAAGACGAACTGACATGGAAAATAAAACCTTATTTTAAAAAGTGGACGGCTATTTATGATAAGAATGATGAAGAATCTGCACGTATAATCTTCAAAGACGGCATTAACATTCTGTTTGATTTATCAGGACATACGAGATTCAACAGGCTGCCTATTTTTGCGTATAAGCCTGCGCCGGTGCAGGCAAGCTGGCTTGGATATCCTGCAAGTACCGGAGTAAAAGAAATTGATTATTTCATAGGAGATTATTATACTTCACCTAAAAGCGAAGAAAGCCGTTTCAACGAAAAAATATACAGACTCTGCGGCTCATATATATGTCTTGCGCCTCCGCGTGAAGCACCTGAAGTGGAAATACTGCCGGCTCTGAGGAACGGTTTTATAACTTTCGGCTGTTTTAATAATCTTGCCAAGATTAACGATGAGGTTATAGCGCTATGGTCAGAAATACTGCTGCAAATTCCTGCTGCAAGGCTGTTTCTAAAGACAAAGCAGTTAGGAGCTCAAAACGTACGGGATATTCTGCTTAAAAAATTTAAAGATAATGGTGTGGCGGAAGCAGGAAAAAGGATAACTTTAGAAGGAGCCTCGCCGAGGGCGGAGCTACTTGCTTCTTATAATAAAATCGACATCTCGCTTGACCCTTTTCCTTATAACGGGGGTGTTACAGGCGCGGAGTCGGTATATATGGGTGTGCCGATATTAACGCTGAAAGGAGACAGGTTTGTATCAAGGGTCGGCGAAAGCATAGCAAATAATGTCGGTATACCGCATTTTGTAGCGCAAAATAAAGAAGATTATATAAAAAAGGCAAAAGAGAACAGCTCGGATATTGCCGTACTTGCAGATTTACGGGCAAATCTCAGGAATATTTCTCTTAAGTCGCCATTATTTGACGGTGCAAAATTTGCTGAAAATTTTGAGAAAGCTATGGCTGATATATGGATGAAAAGTTTCTAATTAAATAATTAAATAATAATTAAATTAAATAAGTTAAAAAAGATTAAAGTTTTTTTTGGTTAGTGACGATAAATAAATAAGGGAAAGTAAAAAAGCTGTTAATGTTGACAGTTTAAGGTTGAAGCGGTTTAAATTAATTAGTTTAAATTAATTAAAAGTTTTGCCACGGAAGGCAAAATAATTTATCACGGAGGATAAAAAAATGTACAACGGTCTATTTATCAACTCAAACCAGTCTGCGGTTATTGCAGAAACAAATCTTCAAAATACTAATAACCAGTTAGGTCAGTCGTTAAACGAACTTTCCAGCGGTCTTCAAATTACGGGCGCATGGGTTAATCCTGCAGGATATGAAATAGCTCAGGGGTTAAATGCGACAGGTCTTGGTATTACGCAGGCAACGGCAAACGCAAACAACGGCAACTCTTTAATTAACATTGCTTCGGGCGCATTATCGACAATTCAGGGTATGCTCGGTACTATGCAGACGCTTGCCACTAATGCTGCGAACGGCACTAACAGCACTCAAAATTTGCAGGCGCTTCAAAGCGAATTTTCTCAGCTTGCTTCGGAAATTACCCAGATAGCAAGCTCTACGTCGTTTAACGGTCTTAATCTTCTGACCGGCGGCAGTGGCAGCACTATCGGTGTAAGTGATTTTACATTTCAGATAGGTACTAATTCAGATACTGCTACAAGCCAGATTTCCGTATCTATACAGGGTGTAGCCGCTGGTCTTCTTGGATTGGCATCTTCTGGCGGTACTGTGATTAATTCATCTTTAAACAATGTAAACCTTGTTGGTTCAACTACCGATAATACCTCTGCGCTGGTTGCTCTTTCGGCTGTTCAGGCTGCTATAAACCAGGTTTCGGGGATAAGCGGTCAGCTCGGTTCTTATCAGAACAGGGTTACGCAGATTATGGCTAATCTTCAGACGGAAGGCACAAATACTTCTGCGGCGTACGATAATATTATGGACGTTAATTTCGCTCAACAGACGTCTCAATATACGCTGCTTTCAACATTAGCCCAGTCGGGCGAGGCTATGCTTTCTCAGGCATCAACGGTCAACCAGGGGCTTTTAAATTTAGTAAGGGCAATATAATAAACAGGTAATGTCTGAAATAAATGAAACGTGAAAGTTGTGTATAATGCATATTGATAATTGGGATTCCCGCGGTGTAAAAACCGCGGGTTGATTCCGTAAACAGTGTTTTCATATTTTTTGCTGCGGACAGAAGACACAAAAAAAAGGCGGTGTGTGCTATGAATAATATAGCAGATAGTCTAAATTCGATAAGTATTCAGCAGACAGGCTTTTCTGATAAAGCGGCTGTTCATTATGCAGGTAATGTACAAAATGTGCAAAGTGTGCAGCCAGTTTTAGCAAAGGTAAAATCTGATACTGCTAATGGGATTTCTGTCCCTGCAAACTATGTGCAAAATACAGACAGCGTTCAGTCTGCAGTTAAAAGCACGGTTGCGCCGGCTGTCGAGGCAAATAAAAATTTACAGGAGGTTCTTAAGACTGAGATAAAACAAAGTTTTAACCCCGTTCCTGCACTTTCGACATTAACTCTTTTTAAATGGGACCCGAAAGCAGGCGGGACAGTTATAGATATAGTTAATTCAAAAACCGGAAAAGTCGAGTCTCAAATCCCGTCAGAGGAGTTTATAAAGTACATGATGGCTCATTACCAGAAAGGGGCATTGCTGAACGAGAAATTATAAAAATTGCAGATTAGCGGTATTAAATTATAATACTGAATATAAAGTTTATATAGTTTACAGTTAGTTTGATTTTTTTTATTTGTTATTTTTTGTTGTTTTTATTTTAATTTATATTGTTTATATATTATTTAAATTATTTATATATTAAAGATAAGTTAAGGAGGCGATGTAAATGTCTGTCCCTTCATTAAGCAGCAGTGCTGCAAGCAGCGGAAGCACTCCTATTTCATATCCTAATCAGGGATTAATAGTTGCCGGTACGGGGCTGTCTTCCGGAATAGATTATACTACCTTGCTCAATGCAATAGATAAAAGTCTTTCAGAACCTATTACGCTGATGAAAGACCAGGAATCTCCTTTAAACAGTGAATTGAGTGCATGGAATACTATAAGTTCGGCTGCGTCCAATTTAAATTCTTCTGCCGCCGCGTTGGGTCAGACTTCGCTGTTTAATACATATACGGCTGCATCAAGCGATTCTTCGGTAGCAACGGCAACTGCTTCGTCATCGGCGATTCCGGGGACTTACAGTTTAAGCGTCAGCGCTCTAGCTACTCAGGATGTTATGGCTTCTCAGGGAGTTGCGGCAACTTCGACTGCGGTGTCCAGCTCAGGAGCTACAGGAACTTATGATATAACGGTAAATGGAAAAACAACCGATGTGGCTTTAAATTCTTCCACCGGTTATACGCTTGCCGATCTTTCTCAGGCAATAAACAATTCGGATGCCGGAGTCAGCGCATCTATTATAAATAACGGCAGCTCTACCGACCCGTACCAGCTTGTGCTGACCAGTAATAATACCGGAACGAATAACGATATATCTGTAACTTCTCCGACGCTTGCTTCGGGTTCTACCGCTACCGATCTTAGTTTTACAACGAAGCAGGCAGCTCAAAATGCATCTTTGACTTATGGCGGAATAAGTATTACGAGCCAGTCCAATACAGTTAATGACGTTATTCCGGGCGTAACACTAAATCTTGCTTCTACAGGTTCTACTACTATTACGGTTGGACTTAATACAAATGCGATAGATTCTGCCGTAAATAATTTTGTATCTTCTTATAATAAGCTGCTAAGCGACGTGTCGTCTCAACAGGCATACAATACGAATACTAAATCAACAGGACCGCTAGGCGGCAATCCTGCGCTCGCCAGCCTTGTAAACAGTTTATACAGTTTTATGGGAAGCGAGGCTCCGGGCATGACGGGCAGCAGCGGACTTGCTTCAACATACGGAATTACTGAAAATGCGGACGGTTCCGGTCAGCTGAAGCTTAATACGACGACGTTGAACAGTATGCTGACATCAGATCCTCAGCAGGTTCAGCAATTTTTCAGCGCTCTTGCAAACGGCTCTCCGACAGCCGACGGTGTTTCCGAGAATGGAGGAATGACTAATTTTTTAAATTCTTACACTAATCCGGCAAGCGGAGTTATATATTTTGAACAGCAGCAGATTAATTCGCAGCTTAAAAATATGAATAATCAGATTGCTTCTCAAACTGCAATGGTGCAGCAGCAGATGGGGATGTATGTAAAACAGTTCGCAGCGTTAGAACAGTACGTCGGAGAGATGAAAACTACAAGTGCCGCATTGGCAAGCCAGATAGGTCAGATGCCGTCAACAACCACAGGCGGTTAATTAGATTTGCTCTTAATTAGATTTGATGAATAAATATTTTAAATTTAAATTAAATATAGAACAAATTTAATTTAAATAAATTGAAAAAGAATTTAATATTGTCTAATTTTAAAATAAAATGAAAATTGTATTTTTAAAAGGGAGCAAAAAAAGATTATGCTTAACACCGGCGCGTATCAATATCAAAATGTTGCAGCTTCTACAATAGATAACGGAACTGTTATTTTAATGGCATATGAAGGGGCCATTACTTTTATTCAACAGGCAAAAGAAAAACTTGCGCAGAATGATTATGCGGGGAAATCTATTGCTATATCTAATGCCGTTGCTTTGATAAATGAGCTGAATTTAAATCTTAATATGGAGAAAGGCGGAGAAACCGCAAAAAATCTTGGCAAGCTTTATGTTTTTTTATCATATCACCTCACTACCGCAAATCTGAAGAAGGATTCTCATAAGCTTGACGAATCTTTAGTGGTTTTAGAAAACCTTGCAAACGGCTGGAAAATAATTTTAGAGAAAGAAAAACAGCGTATGGCGGCGTTAGCTAATGCCGTACCTGAAGGTTCGGCTGCTATTGATACCCTCAACGCATCAGTGTCATCGGTATCAAGCCGCGTATAATTATTGCGTGTAAAAAAAAGTAAAGCTGCGCAGACTGTTTTAAGAAAAAACAGGATTAAGCATTAAATAATTAATATAAAGATAGTCGTAAGCATAGAACTCGGAGCAGAAGTAAGCTGTTAAAAATAAAAACTGAATCAAGTAAAAGCAGACACAGTCAAAAAAACGGTATTGCTGTATAAATTAAATGACTAAGATTAATATGAAGCAGATATTAATTAATTATATATTATAACTTAAATAAAACATAAATGAATGGGTAATAGCGCAGTATTTGTTTTTCAGATGAGAAGGGTCGGCGATTTTTTTCAGTCTATTCCTTTAATAAATAGTCTCTATGTACAGACAAGCATAAAAAATATTAATGAAACAGCAAACAACAAAGAGGAATTAAAAGAGAAAGAAAAATTAAAAAAAGAAGAAGAAATAGAAAAGAAAGCTGCAATAGATGTATTTGTTGATACTAATATCACGGCTATAAAAGATTTTTTAATCGACGATATTAAACTTATAACAGTTAAAGATTTGTTTTCGGCGGATTATGAAGATTATAACCGCCGGAATGATTTAGATTTTTTTAGTTTCTTTGATAACGTAAAGTCCCGCATTTTCCTTCTATTAAGTAAATACAGTCTGGCTATAAATCTTAATTATGACATTTTAAGCGGTCTTTTATTGGATTTTTTTGTTCATGCGGATAAAAAAGGCTTTATATGTCTTAATAAATCCGTTAAAACTTCCGAAGCTCTTTTGCGTCGCGGAGCGTCTAATTATTTTTATAATTCCGTCAAAAACAGAAAACTCAATAAACTCAATATAATTGATATATTTTCTCTTATAGGTCTTAATAAGCCGGCTGAATTAAAAATAAATTATGATATTTTAAAATTAAAGTCTAACACTGAAAACAAAAATAAAAAAAATAGAAGCAAGTTTAGAATATGTATTTCGACAGGCGCATCATCAGAAAAAAGATTATGGGGTACAGAAAATTATTCAAAACTTACAGAACTTCTGCTGAAACATTTTGACTGCGAAATAACTTTTGTAGGCGCTAAGGAAGACGTTCCAGCTGCTGCTGCAGTTAAAGATTTGCTGTTTTCACGATTATCTGACCCGCATAATAATAATACAAATATTACTGAGAATATAAGCAGTTTATGCGATAAAGAGAATATTAAAAAAAAAATAATAGATATAACCGGAAAAACTTCATTAAGCGAGCTTATTTATATAATTAAAGATTTTGACCTTATAATATCGACAGATACAGGCACGCTTCATATAGCTCAGATTTTACAGGTGCCGGCAGTTTCTATTTTCATCGGTAACGCAAATTTTTACGAAACAGGTCCCCATTTAAACAAATCTTATGCTATATGCTCTAAGGCAGCTTGCTATCCGTGCTTAGAACATGAACTGTGCAGATATAATTTTTCATGCAAAAATGATATAAGACCTGAAGATGTATTTTTGCTGGCTGTTATGACGCTGAGAAAAAGCGGTACTGTAAGAAAAGAGCTTATATCCAATATCAAGAAAGGTAATTCCGAAGTTTTTTTTTGCGCCAATGCAGGTTCTATCCATTACTACCCTTTGGTAAAAAAATATATAAATAAAAATGAATTGGCATCTGAAATTCTAAAATACTGCTGGATTTATATTCTTTCAGGATGCGTCGTTGAGCTCGACATTGATAATATTTTGAAAAATTGTAAAAAATATTATAAAATAGGCACGGCGTCTCCGGAAGAATTATTGTCGGAAATATCTTTCGTTATAACCATTTTTGAAAACGGAAAGCTTTCTTTTGCAGGGCAAGGCGGCGAAACGGCAAATAATTCGGACAATTCGGATAATATGGGAAACAGTTCTGACGCTCGGTATTTTGACAGGTTTAAGAAAGCAATAAAAGAAATAGGCCGCAATTATGAATACTTAAAACTTGTTACAGATTATTTTATTGATGAGCTCGATTTCTGTATAAACTCAGGCTCAAGTTTAGATTCTAACCCATGTTGCGGTTCAGGTTCAAGCATAGATGAAAACGCATATGCATGTTCTGATGGCGGCTCAGAATTTATAGAAAAAACTTTTAACGATATAGTTTTGCTTTTAAATATGGCGGTAAATATTTTAATGCAGCTTCGGCGCTATTGACCGGACAACTTGATGTTGTCTGATATTATCTTATACTATTTGGTATTGCTTGATATACCTGATACTTATCGGTATAACATGATATTGTTTGTATAACCGATACTGTTTGATATAACGGACATTACTTAATATTATTAGGTATTGCTTAATATACCGGACATTGTTTAGTATAACATGATATTGTTTGATATAACGGACATTACTTAATATTATTAGGTATTTTATTGTTGCGAAAATTAGCTTAGATGCAGTCTATATAGAAATAAGTGCAGGTATATAACAGGTATGAGTATAATAGATATGGATGCTAAAAATTATTTTGAAAAGAATGCCGAAATTTTAAAGAAAATCAATCCGGTTTTATTAGAAAAGATTTTAGTTTTTCGTAAATCATCCGGCAGAAATTCGGAACAAGACACAAAATTAACATTTGAACTTCTGCCGGCGAAAACAGGTATGCCGCATGAATACTGCGGCTGTGCTACTTTTAAAATCAACGGCATCACTGTACATTCGGCGTACGACCCGGTTGCGGAAGGAAAAAAATGGGCAGCCTCCGTAATTGAAAAGTACGCTAAAAAACACGAAAAGCCGGAAAAGATTATTATCTTCGGACTCGGTTTCGGCTATCATATAAAAGAGCTCATAAAGCTGCTTGAAGACAGATTTGGAGAGATAAATCCGCATAAAATTTCCGTAGTTGAACCCTCAATGGAATCTCTTAATTTTATACTGAGCAGCTGTGACGTTTCAGAATTGCTATATAATGAAATATTGATTTCCGTGTCTGAAAAAGATATTGTATTCGGCGAAACCGACCGGCAATTATTTGAACTTATTTCATATAAAAATATTTTTAAAAACGAATATGCCCGCATGCATAAGATGTTTAATATAAATCAGTTTTTTAGTCCTTCCTCTTTCAGGGTTCTTATAGCCCAGCCTATGTACGGCGGTTCTTCCACAGTAGGAAATTATATATACAAGGCTTTTCTGAATTGCGGATATAACGCAGATATTATAGATTTTTCCAGATTTTACGACGGCTATAAGTATCTGAACGAATTTACCCGGAATGAAGACCATATTAATTCATTAAGGCAGATGCTTTCAAATCTCATGTCCGAAGCCCTCCTTTCGGCAGTGATGAACAATCCGCCCGATATGGTGCTATTTATGGCACAGTCGCCTGCGACAGAGAGGGTTATTTTAAGACTCAGGAATATGGGAATAATTACGGCATACTGGTTTGTAGAAGATTTCAGAACGCTCACCTATTGGAGCGGCATAGCTAAACATGTTGATTATTTTTTCACAATCCAGAAGGATGAATTTTTTAAAGAACTGGAGAATATGGGTCTGCATAATTTTTATTATATGCCTCTTGCCTGTCTTCCGTCATTCCATGATAAAATCGTCAAAAACAACAGCAATGATGCAGACAATAGCGCCGCCGATAAAAACTATAATAACGATAACGCTGTTTATAATAGCGGGTATGCTATTCTAGATAAGAACGATATCAACAATAACTATAATAACAGCAATGCTATAGATAACAACGATGCTAATAATAAATATAATAACAGCAATATCAATAATAAGCGTAATAATAACGATACCGCAGATAATAATGTCAATAAATATGATGAAGATGATGAAAAAAAATACGGCAGCGATGTGAGTTTTGCAGGCGCAGGCTATTTTAACAGGAAAAACGTATTTGCAAAACTTACCGATTTTAATTTTAAAATATGGGGCAACGACTGGATAGCCGATATGCCTTTGAGCCTTTTAATACAGGACGGCGGAAAACGTTTCACCGAAGAAGAAGCTGTAAAGATATATAATTATTCAAAGATAAATATTAATCTTCATTCATCCATGTGGCATTGGGATATAAACCCCGACGGAGATTTTTTAAATCCGCGCGTTTATGAGATACTTGGCTGCGGCGGATTCCAGCTCGTTGATAGGCGCAGATATTTAAAAGGTATTTTTGAAGACGGCAAAGACCTAGTAGTATTTGATAGTGTGGAAGATTTAAGAAAAAAAATACGCTATTATTTAGATAACGAAGCTGAACGGTCAACTATCGCCAAACACGGCTACAATACCGTCAGAAAACATCATACTTACGAACGGCGTGTTTCCGAAATGATGAATATAATACTCTTAAATTCCTATGATGTTATAAAAAATAAGCTTGTATCGAGACGCGAAAATATATTAAAACTTCTTAAGGAAACGGAAAAAGAACCTGAGCTGCACAGCCTGATTAAGGTATTCAAAGGCAAGGGCTCCGTTTCTATAGCCGAGCTGGTTGATTATATCAGGAGAGGCAAGGGAAGGCTGTCAAAAACAGAGGCTATGCTCCTTATGCTGTGGTCGCTGAAAGCCCGCGCCGCAAGATTAGAGAAAGACCATGAAGATTCATAATCAAAACATTACAGCGGATGAGAACACAATGACTGTGAAAAATGACGTCAAAACAGGATTAAAAGTTTTATGAAAAGGGTTGTAATATTAAATCTCACCAGAATGGGCGATATTATACAATCAACCGCCTTATTTCAAAAAATAAAGTTCTTTTACCCCGAAAGTATCGTCACGCTTATCATTTCGACTGAATTTTATGAAATAACGCCTTTTTTGCCATATATAGACGATATAAGGCAGGTGAATTTAAAAGAGCTAACCGAAATGTTGAAATCTACAAACTTTGAATTTAATTCTGCCGTATATGAAGCCGTCAACGCTGCTATTTCAGATGAAATTAAAAATATAAAATACGACGTAGCTATAAATCTTTCGCATGACGAATTCAGCGTCTATTTTCTTTATATGCTGAATTCTAAAAGAAATATCGGTATTTCTATAACCCGCGAAGGAAATATAGTTTCTAACGATAAAATGATAGCATATTTGTTTTCTGCGGTCAGAAACAGAAAAGCAAGCGTCTTAAATCTTGTAGATATTTATGCAAGATGTCTTGACGGACTGCCTGAAAACAGAAATAAATATTATGCTGCAGACAGAAATGAGATAGCGCTGTCTTTTAAGAATAGAACTATTGCAAAATTCAAAAATAATTTAAAAGAATACGGCATAAGACCGGATGCAGGGGATATAATAGTATCTTTTGCAATAGGCGCTTCGATAAAGTCAAAGAAATGGCATATGGATTATTTTGCCTCACTTGCCCGTATGCTTTTAAATTACAACGCTAAAATAAAAATAGTACTATTGGGCGCCCCTTATGATATAGAAAACGGACTCTATATAGAAAAAAAAATTGCCGAAACAGAAACCGGCAAAGAATGCACATCAGCTCAAAGACTCATAAATCTTACAGGCAAAACATCTATCGCAGGTCTGATTTATACCGTGGGAGCGAGCAAACTCCTTATTACTCACGATACCGGAACAATGCATATAGGTGTCGGTCTGCATATAGACCTTATAGTTATTTATACCGGACACGTCGGATTTATGGAAACAGGACCTTACGCCGAAAATATGGCGCTTGTTACGCCGGATATCAGCTGCTTTCCATGCGATTTTCATATTAAGTGCATGAATCCTGTCTGCAAAAATCTTATTAAACCGGAATATATTTTTGATATTGCAAAAACTAAATTGGAAAAGAATCTTAATATTGCGAATATTTCTAATATTTCTAATAATTCTAATATTTCAGGCGTTTCAAGTCTCTCTGATGTTTCCGATTTTGCAGATGCTAAAGAATATTTTTTAAAATACAAAAATAGCGGTATCATACCATACATTTCAAGATTTGATGCGAACGGATTTATCGACTTTTTGCCTGCAGCCGGAGGCAGACTTACGCTTAAAGCTCTAAAACTGAGGATTTTAAAACTTTCGCTCGAATATTTTTATATACAAGATTTTAAACTTAATTCAGACAAGAAAAACAAGACAGACGGCCGCAGCGATGGTAATAATAACAATAGTAATAAAAAAAGCAATAACAGCAACAGTAATAATGGCGCTGTTGATAATAATAACAACATTAATGAAGAAAGTAACAACAAGAACAATAATAATAATGGCGGTTATGACAAGAATAGCGGAATATATCATGAAATAGACCTTTTTATTGGTTGTTTCAGCGAATTTACAGATATATATGATGCTTACGATGCGGAAGGCGGCGTAGATGACGAAATCAGTACTATTGATGATATGCTCTGTTTATGCGAGGAAGGTATGAATGAAGCAAAAAATTTGGTAAATGTAGCTTTAAACGACCCTCTTAACTTGAAAAAAATAGATGACGTAATGACTGATATGAAATCTATAGATTATAATCTGCAGCATATTTCATCGCCTTACGATGAACTGTGTCTCATAAATTATATTCATGTTATAAATTTAAACAGTACCGTCAGTTATGACATATTCGGCATGGCTGTGGATTTGCTGAAGAATTACAGCGGTTATAAACACCAGCTGCTCATATTCAAGAAAATATGGTCGCTATTTTTTGATAAACTTTCGATAAAATACAGAACCGGCAGAATTAATAAGATAGAGAAATAAATTTAAAATTTTTAGATCAAAAATCTATAATTAAATCTATAATTAAATCTATAATTAAATCTATAATTAAATCTTCTGTAATCTATTTACAGCGAATATTAAGAAGATATTCACAAATATAATAAGATATAATAAAATACGCTTGTATTTATCGTAATATTCTAGATTATAAATGAAGATATGCGCAAATATAATAAGATATAATTCAATATGCTTGTATTTATTATAATATTCTGAATTATGAATAAGGAATATACAGGAACTGAAGAAAAACGCATTATAGCAGTAGTCGGAGTGCCGAGAAGCGGAACGAGCGCTATCGCTAAGGGACTTGATGCGCTCGGCATAGACATTGGAAAAGCTCTTTATAATCCGCCGGATGTGGGAAATGAAAAAGGTTTTTTTGAGGATGCAGATATTAATTCGCTTAATTATGGATTGTTAAAAATGTTAACAGGCAAACCGGATAATGCAATTTTAATAAATTTGAGAAATATACCGGAAAAGGCTATAACTATTTTTAAAGATACTGCTAAAAATATTCTTAAAGAACGATTAAGCAATACAGATATTTTTGGTTTTAAAGACCCGTTTATTGCGAAGCTGCTGCCAATATGGCAGGAAATTTTCAATGAACTTAAATTGAATGTCTCGTTTGTTGTTGTCTGCAGAAATCCGAAAAGCTCTGCTTCTTCTATGGTTAAGCGGGGAAATATGGATATCATCATTGCATATTATATATGGCTGAGCGGTATGGTTTCTGTTTTAGACTGTATTTTGAACCCTATATTCAGATTTGACTCTGTTTTTGTCGATTACGACGATATGCTTGAAAATCCTGAGGCGCAGCTCCTAAAAATTGCATTACGGCTAAAACTTAAAATAGACCATGAAAATAACCCTGCTTTTAAAGAATATATGACGGATTTTTTAACGAATAGTATGAGGCATGCCGCTTTTACTATTGAAGATTTAAGAATTGATGAGAATATACCGCCGAAGGTTGCGGAATTTTACATTTTATTAAGAAAATTATGTTCGGAAGATTTTTCTATAACAGATTTAAATGTTGCCAGAGAGTTTATGAGAATTAAAATATGGCTTAAAGAACTGCGTTCTACTATTTTTTTTATGCAGGCTTCCTATAATACATTACTTGCCATGAATGAAGTGCTTATAGACAAAGATAATAAAATAGCGGAGCTCAGCAAAACTATTGATGTGCTCTCTAAACAATAAAAATAACTTAAAATAAATGTAAATAAATATAAAACAATAAAAATAACTTAAAATAAATGTAAATAAATATAAAACAATAAAAATAAACAAAAATAAATTGAAATAAATAAAAATAGATAAGATAAAAAGATAAAAAATGACTTCAAACATTATCTGGCAAAAACATATTGTAAAGCGGAAAGACAGGGAAAAGTTAAACGGACACGGCGGTTTTGTTTTATGGTTTACAGGACTGAGCGGAAGCGGAAAAAGCACTATCGCCGGCTTGCTGGAAGCAGAGCTGCATAAAAAAAAATTTCATACATACCTCATGGACGGTGATAATATCAGGCATAGGCTCAATACGGATTTGGGATTTTCTGATTTTGACAGGAATGAAAACATCAGAAGAACTGCCGAAGTAGCAAGACTTTTTGCAGATGCCGGACTCATAACTATAGTGCCCTTTATTTCGCCTTTCAGGGATGGCAGACAATATGCAAAAGAAATTATCGGAGATGATGATTTTGTGGAGGTTTTTATAGATGCTCCGCTTCACGACTGCGCTGCAAGGGACGCTAAAGGCTGGTATAAAAAGGCATTTAACGGTGAGATAGATAATTATACCGGAGTAGATTCGCCTTATGAAAAGCCGCTTTCCGCAGATGTGCACATCAAGACGCCGAATATATGTTTTAAAGACGCCGTGAGAAAAATTATTGATTATATTAAAAAAAATGGGTTGTTAAATTTATAATTTATATTATAATTGATATATTCAATTTTAGTCAAATTAGTTAAAAAACTTTATTGATATGTATTTATAGTTATTATTTATTTATGTATTTATAGTTATTATTTATTTATATATATTATTTATAGTTATTAATTGATTTATATTTATTTATATTCGGAGGAGTCAAATGCAGCTTTTTGTCGATGATAATCAGGTACAAGTTTTATCTGACTGGAAGACTATGAATGATATTTTGTACGGCAGCATTAAAGATATTTTGCCGGAAGGCAGACTGATTAAGAAAATAGATGTTAACGGAAACGATTACAGCGAACTTATGGCAGATTCGGAAAAATCAAAAGCCGTGATTGTATCTGATGGCGATAATATAAAAATTACAACTATGAGCCATAAAGAAATGCTTGACGGGTCAATAAATTCTGTAATACTTTTTTTCAACGAGTTTAAAAAAGGTATCGATAAAACTGCAGACAGCATAAGGTGGGGCAATTATTCCGGAGGATTTACAGATTTTGCCGGCTATCTTAACGGATTAACCGTCTTTGTTCAGATAATGGATAAAATTGCTCAATTTGCAAAGCTTGATTATAGCAATATTATTTACAAAGAAAAATCTATACAATCTCATTTTGGCGATTTAGAAAAAGTGCTGTCGTCTATCATGTCAACGCAAAAAGATGCAGATTATACGCTGTTAACCGATATAATAGAATTTGAATTAAAACCGGATATTGATATATGGCTCGGCATAATGGAAGAAATGAAGAAAAATTTAAAACTAAAATAAAAATACAGAGCAATATTATTACGCATTATAGACCTTATCGTTAAAAGCAAAGCCGCATAAGTCATTAAATAACTTAAATAATAAATTAAATAATAAATCAATAAATGAGCGCCGATGAGTATAAAAACATTCTTCAACCCCTTGCAGAAAGGCTGAGACCTAAATCATTAAATGAATTTTTCGGGCAAAATCATATTCTTGGCGAAGGCAAACCTTTAAAAAATATGCTTGATGCGGGATTCATACGCTCTATGATATTTTGGGGTCCTCCCGGAAGCGGAAAAACCACGCTTGCCACTATAATTGCCGGTATATCCGGTTATGAGTTTTATAAAATCTCTGCAGTATCAAGCGGTGTCAAAGAATTAAGAGAAATTATCGACAAGGCAAATACTAATTTTAAATATTACGGAAAGCCTATTCTTATCTTTATTGATGAAATTCATCGCTTCAATAAATCGCAGCAAGACATCCTGCTTCATTCAATTGAAGAAGGAAGTCTCATCTTAATCGGAGCTACGACGGAAAACCCTTCATTTGAAATAAATTCGCCTATTTTATCAAGAGTAACCGTATTTACTTTGCATCCTCTGTTTGAAGAAGATTTAAACCTGATTATAGACAGAGCGCTTGCTTCCGATGAAACTATTAAAAAAAAGAAAATAAACTTAGAAGAATACGGCAGGGAAGCTCTTATAAGATATTCCGGCAGCGATGCAAGAATAATGTTGAATGCTCTTGAAACAGCCATAAATACAGCTAAACCGGATATCAATAATGATAAAATTGAACTT
>JAKAFU010000039.1 GCA_021825865.1 bacterium | reverse complement strand
GGCGACGGAAAATCCCCTGCGCGCGCATTTCTGAGGGTCGCAATGTGGTCAATGTTAACGCCTAATTTCATATAAATTCAAAAACCTCCGAATAAACAATTATAAATAATTGTTAAATATATAAAAATATATATAAAAAAATTAAATAAAACATAAAAAAGCATGAGTATATACGGCATATGCGTTATCTATATGAAAATAAGTATATTCTGCCTATCTATGTATGTATGTATCTATCCATGTATGTATATATATTCTATCTATTTGTCATCTATATAAAAATATTAAAATATAGTAAACCAAATAATATTAAAAAGACTTTAAAAATGCTTCAGCAATTCTTCTTTAAGGTCAAGCCCTATTTTTTTGATTTCTTCGCCGTCCTCACCTTCTACGAGAATTCTTAAATAATTTTGCGTTCCTGAATATCTTATAAAAATTCTTCCTCTATTCTCTAATATTTTATTATAATAATTAATTTTTTTATTAAACTCCGGCAATTCATCTAAATTTTTTTTATACGGAACATCTATATTTATTAAAACCTGCGGAAACGGCGTCATAACCTTTCTCAGTTCAAAAAGCGGTTTATTTAATCTTATCATAATAGTTAAAAGTTTTAAAGCGGATATTATCCCATCCCCTGTGTTTGCATCGTCTAAAAAAATAACGTGCCCTGATTGTTCACCGCCGAGATTATATCCCTGTTCAACCATTTTTTCCATTATATATCTGTCGCCGACATCGGCATATATTATATTAATGCCGTTTTTCTTCATCAATATTTCAAGAGCGATATTCGACATGGACGTCGTAACGATTCCGTTATTTTTTAATTCTCCGATGTTTTTCATATATAAAGCGCAAATAGCAAGAAACTCATCTCCGTATAAAATACTGCCGTTTTCATCGCAAAAAATAGCTCTGTCGCCGTCTCCGTCAAATGCAATGCCTAAATCCGCTTTGTTTTTTAGAACCTCCGAACTTATAAAATCAGGATACGTGGAACCGCATTTTTCATTTATATTTAGACCGTCAGGTCTCGATGCCACAACTATGACTTCCGCTCCTAACTCGCTAAATACCTCCGGAGCAGCTTTATATCCAGCTCCGTTTGCACAGTCAATTACAATTTTAAGTCCGTTTAATGTTAAACATTTTGGAAATGTAAGCTTTGCAAAAATTACATATCTTCCGGTTGCGTCGTCAATTCTGTGCGCTTTGCCTACGTTGGCATTTACCGGTCTAAGTTTGCTTGAATCAAGTATAGACGAAAAAAAAATATCTTCTATTTTATATTCAATCTCTTCAGGAAATTTAAATCCCTTGCTGTCAAAAAATTTTATACCGTTATCATAATACGGATTATGCGATGCAGAAATTACAACCCCGGCGTCTGCCCGCATGCTTGACGTTATAAACGCAACGCCGGGGGTAGGCATAGGACCGATGAGATACACATCCGAACCCATGGAGCAAATACCGGAAGAAAGAGCCGTTTCAAATATATAGCCTGAAATTCTCGTATCTTTTCCTATAACTACTTTTAATTTTTTTCCGGGAGATTTTAAATTTAAAATGTAGATTAGCGCCATGCCGAGTCTTAAAGCGTTTTCAGGCGTCAGCGGATTTTTGTTTGCAATACCTCTTACACCGTCCGTTCCAAATAATTTACGCATTTTTTTTAATCCTGCCCACAATCAGATTTATATTAATTTTCCTATTATATAAAATTTTAATTAATTTTGTAGGGTCAAGTAATTTTATCCTTACCGTTTCATTGTTTTTAAAATTGCTGATATTTATTTTTTTTGTCGTAATAACGGAAAGATTATCTACAATATCTTCAGGTCCTTTAATTTTAACATATTGCGGGAAAAATGAAATATTCTTTAAATAATAGCCTTTTTGAAATTTTCCCTTAAATATAGGCAGAATTTTTATATACTTTACGACGACTCTGCTTATGATTACAGGAATTATCTTAGGATAAATCCTTACGACCCTTATTCCTGAAGGCAGATTTAAATATGACTGACCTAATATTAATGTATTTTTTTTACTTAAAAGAGAGCTGCCGTTAATCCTGAAATATATTTTTTTGTTTAATTTCATAAATGAAATTTTTGAACCCCTCAGCTTTACTATAATTTTTTTTGGCAGAGTATTGCTGATGGCAAGCCCTTTTGGCAATGCGTATATCTTAAGACCGGCATGCAAATTAATATCGTATTTTTTTCCGCCTATAACATATATCCATATAAAAATAGCGATAAATAAAGAAATTAATTTGAGCCAGAAATTATCTTTTATTATATTTATTATATTTCTTAAATTTTTATTCATCATCGCTGCCGTCATTCTTATTGACGCCCTCGGTTTTTTTGGCACCAAAAATTAATTCATAAACTGATTTTAATAATAATTTATTTTCATTAGTCTGTTCCGAGATATTTTTAAATAAAACAACCCTTAGCTCTTCTATATTTGAAATTTTAATAATTTTTTTAGGCATTACTATCGAAACATACCCTGTTTCTTCAGAAACTACTATAGAAAAAGCATCCGTTAATTCTGAAAGTCCGATAGCGGACCTATGCCTTGTGCCAAAATTCTGGTCTATATTTTCATCGGTTGACAAAGGAAGATAGCACGAAGCGGCAGAAATTCTGCCTTTTTGTATAATAACCGCACCGTCATGAAGCGGTGAAGGCTGTGTAAAAATACTTATCAATAATTCCTTGGAAATTAAAGAATCTAACTTTACCCCTATTTTTAAATAATCTCCAAGAAATACATTTCTTTCAAAAACAATTATCGCTCCTATCCGTTTATTTGCCAGATCTATAACGGCATGCGAAGTTTCTTCTATAATACTGACTTTTTCAAGTTTGTTGCGGGCAATAGCAAACGGATTTTTCCCTACGTCAATCAGAGCTTTTCTTATTTCATTCCGAAAAAGTACTATTATAACGATAATTATTGAACTTAAAAAATCGCCAAAGATAAATTCAGTAGCATAAAATTTTAAAATTACTGCTATTAAAAAAATTAAAAAAATGACGATAAGTCCGATTAATACCTGAAATGCTCCTGTACCCTTGATAAGCATTAATATGCGATATATTATAAAAGCTACAAATAATATATCGGCAATATCCTGCCATCCAAAATTTTGAAGCAATAAGGAAAGCATATAAAAATTTAATATAAAATTTAATGTTGAATGTAAATTGAAGTTATTGAAGTCTTACGAGATTCTCTTTCAATTTTGCAATGGTATTTAAAGCCGTTTTAGTCTGTTTTACATCGTGAACTCTGATAATATCGATATTTTTCAACGTAAGATAAGATGCTAAAGCGATATTGCCGATAAGCAGATCGTCTTTTTGCCCGCCCGTAATCTTTTTAATAAAAGATTTCCTCGAAACACCGGCTAAAACAGGCAAATTCAGTGATTTAAAAGATAATATATAATTTAAAATATCATAATTGTCTTCCGCCGATTTTGCAAAACCGAAACCCGGGTCCAAAATTACTTTATCAGTATCAAAACCTTTAGATTTTAAATATGATAGTTTTTCGCTGAAATACAGAATTATATCAAACGCTGCATCGTGATAAGGTTCTACGTCAATCTGCATATTTTGAGGATTTTTACCCCTGGAATGCATTAAAATATAAGAGATGTTATCGTACTCAGTCAGAACATCGGCCATATGCTCCGGTTCATAGGCTAAACCGGACACGTCGTTTATTATAGAAGCTCCCGCCAAAATTGCTTCTTTTGCGACTTCAGGCTTTCTTGTGTCTATTGAAATCGGAACATCTAAACTTTCAGACAGTTTTTTAATTACAGGACATACCCTGTCTATTTCGGTCTGATTATCTATAAAATCTGCCCCCGGTCTTGTGGATTCACCGCCTATATCAATTATATCCGCCCCTTCCTTTGCTATTTCAAATCCTCTATTAACGGCATCTTCAAAATTAAAATATAGTCCTCCGTCAGAAAATGAATCAAGAGTAACATTGAGAATTCCCATGATTAAAGGAACTTTTCCTAATGTTATGTCTTTTTTATTTGTTTTTAATATTTTAAATTTTGAATCAGAATTATTTGAGTCAATGTGCTCAACGTTAATATTAACTACATCCAATATGTTTTCAATATCGGAAGAAAGCTCTTTAAGACCAAATTGCTGATGCCTTATCTTTTTTATGATAATACGCAGCTGAACTAAAGTACCGAATAAAATTCCGTCCGATATATTAATTTTTCCTGTTATAACATCCCGATGATTTGCTAATTCCGCTCCTATGCTTAACGCTTCCTGTTTTAATATATTTAATGCGGTCGAGTTTATACTCTTTAACTTAATAACAATAAAAATAAGCTTATTAGACATAATATACTTTCCGGATTTTGAAACACCGATCTTATCTAATTCGCTTATGGCTAATTGAGAATTGAAAACGTCAACAAGATAAGCATGCATAATTTTACTCCGCTATAGTTTCAGCAGGAATATTTTTTGAATCGCTATTTTTATAATCCGGTCTATGCGCTAAAATTATAGCGTCTATGTCATTACCGTTAACCGTTTCTTTTTCAATCAGCGTATTCGCAAGCTCCTTTAATATATCCATATTGTCTGTTAATATTTTTATGGCCCTTTCATGATTAGATTCCACTATGTCTCTAACTTCACCGTCAATCACGACGGCGGTCGATTCGGAATAGTCTTTATGTTGGGCGAATTCCCTTCCCAGAAAAATCTGCTCGTCTTTTTTTCCAAAAGTAAGAGGTCCCAACTTTTTGCTCATACCCCATTCGCAGACCATCTTTCTTGCAATATCTGTTGCTCTTTCAATGTCGTTAGACGCACCCGTGGTCATAGAGTGAAATATCAACTCTTCGGCGCTTCTGCCGCCAAGCAATATGGCTACTTCATTCAAAAGAAATTCTTCATCATAATTATGCTTTTCGTCTATCGGAAGCTGCTGGGTTAATCCCATTGCCATACCGCGGGGAATAATCGTAACTTTATGTATAGGGTCGCTTCCCGGAAGCATTTTTGCGACGATAGTATGTCCGGCTTCATGAAAAGCGGTTATTTTCTTCTCTTTATCGCTGATTACCATGCTGCGTCTTTCCGTACCCATCATAACTTTATCTTTAGCTTCTTCAATATCTTCCATTTTAACCGCTGTTCTATTTTTTCTCGCAGCCAGCAGTGCAGACTCGTTTACCATATTTGCGATATCAGCGCCTGAAAATCCGGGCGTTCCTCGTGCTATAATTCCAAGGTCGACATCTTTGTCTAAAGGTATCGTCTTAGTATGAACTTTTAGTATCCCTTCTCTCCCTTTTATATCCGGTTTAGGAACAATTACCTGTCTGTCAAATCTGCCCGGTCTTAAAAGAGCAGGGTCTAATACATCCGGTCTGTTGGTGGCGGCAATTAAAATTACTCCGTCATTGGCTTCAAACCCGTCCATTTCAACAAGCAGCTGATTTAAAGTCTGCTCTCTTTCATCATGTCCCCCGCCTAAACCGGCTCCTCTGTGTCTTCCTACGGCGTCAATTTCGTCAATAAATATTATGCAGGGAGCATTTTTTTTACCCTGAGCAAAAAGGTCTCTTACTCTTGATGCGCCTACTCCGACAAACATTTCGACAAAATCGGAACCGCTTATGCTAAAAAAAGGCACACCGGCCTCTCCGGCTATTGCCTTTGCAAGCAATGTTTTACCTGTACCCGGAGGTCCGACAAGCAATACTCCGTGAGGTATTCTGCCGCCTAATTTTGTAAATTTTTTAGGGTCTTTTAAAAAATCTACAATCTCTTCAAGCTCCTGTTTAGATTCATCTATGCCTGCAACATCTGCAAAAGTTACTTTTTTAGTAGATTCATCCATTAATTTTGCTTTAGATTTTCCAAAAGACATTGCCTTTCCGGCTCCTCCCTGCATTTGTCTCCAAAAAAAATACCAGAATGCAACTAAAATAAGAATCATAGGCAGCCATGATAATAAAAACGACATGTACCACGGAGAACTCGGCACAGGTTTAGCAGTTATCGGCACTTTGTATTTTTCTAACAAAGGAACTAAACCGGGATGCGTCGGGGCATAAGATTTAAATTTTTTACCCGTTTTGAAAACTCCCAGTATATTATGGGATTCAATTGTTATACTTTTTATCTTACCTGCTTTTATATCGCTTAATAATGATGAAAATATTATTTTCTGAGATTTAGGTTTATGATGATTGAACATTGTAAATATAAATATCATTAGAAAAATAATAAAAACCCATAATAAAATATTTTTAATTTTGGGATTCAAATTAGAATATCCTCCTTAATTCTTAATAGTTTGTAATTTCTTAATAGCTTATGTTTCGTAAGTTATTTTATTTTTTATGTTTTAAATTGTAAAGAGAAACATGCCTGCTATGCTCACATATTTCTGCATTCGATGTTGTTTTATTTTTTTATATTTAAATTATAAACTTAAAACCCTTCATGCCGATACTCTATATCTGTAAAAATATTTTTAATATATATTCAATATTAAATATGTCATATTTAAAGTTTTTTTTCAATATAAATATACTGTTTTTTATTTACTAATTTTATATGCTTTTATATGCCCGTTTCAGTTATTTTATTTATTATTATTTAATAATTTAATATACCCTATGTTTTTTGTAAATTCCGATATTTTTATAGTATCGCTCATCATAATGAACCCTATCCATACGATTTGTCCGCCGAAAAGAATAATCGGAATGCTATGTCTATATAATTCAGGTATTTTTTTGTCTATAAAAAAATCTTTAACTTTTTTTTCATGCCGCATTCCCAAAGGAATAAATCTGTCGCCGTTAATAAAATTTCTAATTTTTACGGGAAATGACAGCTTATCAAAATCGAATAATATAGCGTTAGCTGAATTTTTTTTAAATTTTTTTTTCATTAATTTATTTATAATTATTTCTGTGTTAACGCTGCTCAATTTTCCTATTGCCAAGTCAACATCTATTTCTTTTATATGAATAACCGATTTATTAATTGTCTTCATATCATCTGCATTATTTTTAATAATATCGTCGTAATTAATTAAATATTCGTAATATTTATAATTTAACGGAAAATAATAATTAATATCACGTATCTTGCCGATATATTTATTATTTTCTATCTTTTCAAAAATTATTTTTTCATAACTTTTAATTACTCTTACATTTTTATTAAGATTAAATGATATATTTGGTTTACCGCTTTTTATAATATTTAAAAGATTTTTAAAATTACCGTATGAAATAAAGTTATCCGCGCCGTTTTGATTATCGCTATTAATTGGGGACAGACACCTGCCGCCATTATCTTCTTTATCGCTGATTTTGAGATTGACAAGGGTAGTATTGATATTATCTATATCAGTATCGGTTTTAACATCATTAGTATTTTTGCGGTTACCATAAACGCCGCTATCATTATTGGCGCTATTATCGTAATTATTACGACTATTATTGTTCATGCCGCTCATGCCTATTAAGATTTCATATATAGCAATCTTAAATAACCTATATAAGACTGCCTCGGGAAGTTTTAGTAAATGAACAATATTAAAAGTTAAAATACCGGAATCTTTATATCCGGTATTCAATATAGTATTTCTGAAAATTTCTTTTGCATAATTTTCAATAAATTCATCATCTTTCCGAAGAACTTCAGAAGTCCTGTATAGAGTGCTGAGAAATGAGGGATTTATTTTTTTAAATTCCGGAATAATATTTAATCTTATATTATTTCTGAAAATATTTTCCTGATAATTAGTATAGTCCTCAAAAAATTTAATTGAATTTAAACTGGCAAAATCGATAATTTCATTTTTCGAAAATTTAATAAAAGGACGAATAATTATGCCATTCTTAACTTTTATTCCCGCTATAGAACCGCTCCCGCCGCCTGTAATTGCTCTCATCAAAAAATTTTCGGCAAAATCATCAAGATGATGAGCCGTCGCAATTTTATCGGCATGTATTTTGTCTGCAGTTTTATAAAGAAATCTATATCTGAAATTTCTTGCCGTTTCTTCAATGCTTTTTTTATTAATTTTTGACTCTGCAGGGATATTAGCTTTGTCGGTGTAAAACCGGATGGATAAAATATTGCATAAATCTTTTAAATATTCAACTTCTTTATATGATGATTCCCTTATTTCATGGTCAAATACTGCACATGCTATCTTAATACCTAATGTGTGCCTTAAAAAATAAAGAGAATATAGTAAAGAAACAGAATCTACGCCACCGCTGACGGCAGCAAGAATTAAATCTCCACGCTCAATAAGTTTAAATTCTTCAACGGCATAATAAAATTTTCTTAAGAAAAATGAAGTTCCTTTATTGAAATACGGCATTTATAATTTGAGGCTTTTTTTACATATATGATACTGCATATAGAAGTAATATTTATACTCTTATACTTTAATTGTTTTAATTTAATATTTTAATATATTGATAATATACTAAAATAATATAATTCTATTTTTTGCACTTAATAGTAAATGAAGAACTGTAAAGAGGAAGTTTAGTTATATCTGTAAATCCGGCGGCGCTTAATAATTCAATTGATTCGGACGAAGAAAGTCTTTCTTCGACGGGCGGTCCCATTTTCAATATTTTATCTTCTTTATCCCAGTCAATAAGAAATAAATTGCCTCCCGGTTTCAGCACTCTTTTTATCTCGCGAAGATAATCCAGTCTATGCTCTATCTCGTGAAAAACGTTGGATGTCAGGATAATATCCATAGAGGCATCTTCCAACGTAATATTCGACTCTTCGCACTTTGTTAATATTGCGCAACTTTTTTGATTTTTGTTAAAATTGGCAATTTCAATATTTTCTTTTATACAGGAAAGCATTTCTTCGCTGATATCTAAGGCATATACTTTCACATCAATATTTTTAATATCTGCGATTGTTTTTATTAAAGGAATTGTAAAAAACCCGCTTCCACATCCAATATCAGCAATATTCACTTCTTTCTGACCGCTGTTGCTTAAAATATCAACAATTTTCTTAATTTCACCGATTGCAATCTGCGGTGGCATCAATTCATATCTTTCTTTAGATGTTAATCTTTGATGATGAGCGGGATTAAATTTGTGCATTTACAATATTCTCCTATTTTGTTTCTTCATATTCAAACGATGTATCGTAATAAGACCTGTTTTCTATCATTGTATGTACCGGGCATCTTTTAGAAACACGCTTTAACTCGTCAACCTGGTCTTCATCAAGATTTCCGGTAAATTTTATTTTTTTTGTAATTTTATGAGCGTATCCGCGTTCTGCATCAATATTTGTTCCTGCGTTTTTAAGTTCTTCAACCCTGACTCTTTCATGGATTACATCTATTTCCACATTTCTTAAATCATATTTCATTCTTTTTGCAAACATCATAATAACCGAAATAGTGCATGCCCCTTCCGCTCCCATAGCAAGCTCCACAGGATTAATAGCGAGACAATCTCCCCCGGAACCTTTCGGTTCATCAGTGATTATCGTATGTTTTTCCGTTATTATCTGATTTTGAAGATTATGAAGATGTTTCACTTTTACCGCTACTCTATCGCCATCTGCCATATTATTCTCCTACTGATTTATTTTTTAAAAATTATCATTTTATTCACATTCGTTCGAGCATTTCTTTTCGGAGCATCTTTTTATATGTCATTTAATCAATATTCTAAAAGTTCTTTTCTGACTCTTGAAATATCTGAAGCATTTAACTCAAAAGGGAAACTTCTTATATTTCTCGGCGAAGAATCGCCGAAAGGTCTGTTGCAGGCAGAAATTTCCGATTTTCCGGGACATCCGGTAGTTCTAAATGCTGTTCCTGTTTCAACTATTATAGCGACATCTTTAAAAGGAATTCCAAAATCTACTATTTTACCTTGTGCATCAAATTTCATGTCTTCCGCATTACCCATATCATAATCAATGATATGCCTGGCTACCTGTACCCTTCTAAATTGACCTGCTGGACACTGCGGATGGGTGTCTAATTTTGAACCTTTTTCCTGATAGAACGAAAATAGATGCGAACGGGCGCCTTTATTTCTTACATCCTGCATCCTGAAAATCATTTCTTTCTCAGTTTCTCCAAGTCCCACTACTAAATGACATCCTACTTTATTTTTTCCGAAAACAGACACGGAATAATCCAATGTATCGTTATATTTGTCCCATCTGTGCGGACCTTTAACGCCTGTTCCTCTATATTCGTCAAACAATTCAGGCGTTGCGCAATCAAGAGCCACTGTAACCATATCTGCACCGTATTCTTTAAATTTATCTATGTCGGAGTGTTTAAGTATAGTAGGGGTTAACAGTATAGAAGTCGGACAATGAAGATTTTTAGTAAAATTCTGCAGCAGCGTAAAGGTATCATCCTTTGCCTTTTCATGAGTAATCATTGAAATACAGATTCTTTGAACAACATCTTTTTTGGCAAGTGTGGTTTTAACGATATCTTCGGTTTTAAACGCGGGCCAGTCTACTCTTATAAAACTTTTATCGTTATAATTTCCTTCTCTGGATTTTTGCAAACCGCAATAAGCGCAATTTGCCCTGCATCCATCATCGTAAGTTAAAAGAACATTAACGCAGTGAAGACATGCATTCCTATAAAATAATCCCGGCACCATTCCAAGCGTCATTGCTGCAGCAAGGCTTATTTTAAGATATTCCGGCGAATTTTCGACGGCATGATTATTTAAATTTTCTTCAAAAGGAATCGTTTCTAAATCAGTATCTGCAATAGCTGTCCCTGTCTCTTGATAATTCATATAAATATTCTCCATTTTCATTCGTTGTATTTTTCTATATTGTTTTTCTATAGTATTTCTTAATAATACTTATTTTTTTATCTATACCGAAGGTCATCATTTTTTCTATAATCTGCAATTATAATATAGATATATATAAATATAAATGTTTTTTTATATATATTTTTGAACTTTTATTTATAAATTATTTTTTTATTTGCTCATAATCTTAGATAAATCCTGTAATATATCTGCATTAAGCATAGTTTCGCCTTCAAATATGCCTTTATATGCGTCTTCTTCTTTTTTATAATTATAACATAAAGGGGAAGATATATCTATAAGCAAAGCCTTAATTCCAGAATCTTTAAAAGCTTTATTTCGTTTTATATAGAATTCTTTACAGCAAAAGCCGATATATGAAGTTATATTATTATTTTTTAATTTATTTAATGTTTCTACAAGATTTTCATAATTAATTATTGTAATAGGCAATAAATTAAAGTCTTTCGCAAATTTATAGGCAATACCGGTTTCACAATCGCCGCATATTGAGCAATAGTCGGCATTTCTAAATTCACAGCCCTTTTTTTTAGCGCAATAAGGCAGCAAAATAGCTTTTGCTGATTTTATATCGCAAAGCTGCATTCCATTTACAAGCATAAAACGTGAAAGTTCATCTTCTTTAATGCCAAAATCATTAAGAAAAGCTATTTTATCTATTATGTTATTGATTATATTAAAAAAATCTATTTTTGAAACATTCTGAAATTCGGGTGTATATTTTTCAAAAAATTCGTCTATTTTAAAAATCAACTCATTAAGACTGCAATCTTTTAAAAAACTTTCTAAATCAGCGACGGCTCTTTCAGGTATAACAAAATAATCTCCGGTAAAATAGATATATTTTAGCAGTTTTCTTTTATAATCGATTTTAGCAAAAGTTTTAAATATCCCTCCGCTGCATCTGTACGTATCTTTAACCGTTTTAGTTTCTAACAGTTCGTTATCAGATGCATATACCCATTCATCCGATTTATAATATTGCTGATTTTCGGTAATATAATTATTTTCTTCCGCGCTCAGAGTTCCATAATTAAACGGGATATTAAAATATTCTGAAAATCCTTCAATAATTACAGATTTTACAATTTCTATATCGGGAATATACCCAAGTACGTTTTTTAAAGATGTAATCCTTGAAGAGATGGAATCAAAATTTTTTGAAATTAGCTTTTCCACAGGAATCTTTAATGATTTTACCATGTATTCAGGATTAAAATCCAAAAGAAGGGTACCTTGAAAAAAAAATATAGACGAATCGTATGTTCCTCCGGTGCCTGATATTTTTTTTCCTTCTATTTCAATATCGTTTCTAGGTCTAAATTTCGCATTAATACCTAATTTATTAATACCCAATACAAAAGCATTGCATATATTTTCGGTTAAGTTTTGAAAATTTGCTGCTTTGAGAGTTTTTGAGGAAAAAACCAACTCCCAGCCCAATTGCGCCTCATCAAAATATATAGCTCCGCCGCCGGTAATGCGGCGTCCAATATCAATGTTTTTATCATTGCAGTAATCTATTCTTATTTCATTCGGTACCGACTGATGAAATCCGGCAAGTGTACACGGCTTGAATGTTAAAAAGCGTAAAGTATCAGGAATTATATTATCTTTTCTTAAATCAAGCATTGCTTTATCCATAGCAATGTTATAAGAAAAATCTTTAACTCCTGTATCTATAACTCTAAACATTTTATTATTTATTATTTAATATTAATTTAACCGCCTATATTGATAGTAGATAGTGCTTCTTCGGCAAAAATCAAGGAGCAGCAGATATCTGAATATAAAAGTTTCAGTTCCAATTCTTTACTGAAAGGAATAACACCTTCCGAAGGATATGCGATTCCGTTTAGTCCCGCTTTAACGGCAAGCTCCTCTATTTTAAATTTGTTCATCCCATATGGTCTTTCGCAGCCAAGTAAAACAGGAGTATGGGCAAATTTTTCTCTGGCATATATAAAAACATCGCCTATTTCTTCAGGCTCAGGAGGAACTGTATTTTCCATTTTTGTGTTACCCATCGGCATAAATCCTACAAGAACTAAAGAAGATATACTGTGCTTCGATATAATATCTATTGCGTTAAATTCGCCTGCAATTTTGCCATGCTTCAAACCTATAACAACATGAGGCGAACATGGAATATTTCTTTCAGATAAGTATTTTAAAGAATTGTCATAATCTTCTACCGCAGCTTTTAAGTGATAAACAGTACGAATAGTATCTTCATCGCCTATTATATCAAGCATAGCGGAGTCAACGCCGGCATCAAGCAGGCCGTCGGCTATTTCTTCGGTAATAATACCGCAATGAACTATAACTTTTAGCTTAAAATCGGTCTTAATTTTTTTAATAGTATTTATATAAGGTAAAATTTCGACTATACCCTTAGAGTTTGAACCTCCGCTAAGCAAGAAACCTTTGCCTTTTGATTTGGATATTTGAGCTGCTCTGTGATATAAGTCATCCGTGGTAATTACGGAATCCATAGATTTCAATATTTCTGCATTGCAGTGGTCACATTTTAATGAACATGAACTGCCTGTTATCGACAAGGGAGGAAACGAATCAGATTTTTCATTTTTAAAATCTTCAGTTTCATAAGCTTTTATGCTCGGAGCATAAAAATGAATTACATTATCAAAATTATTTTTTCTAATATTAAAACTATTAATATATTTAGAACTTATTTGTTTATCAAATTCATAGTAGCTCATAATTATTATCTCTTTTTTGATTATCTTTTTTTACAAATTATTTCTTCATCTTCTAATTTTTTTCTATAAGCATTCACTGCTGCTTCACCGGT
Source organism: bacterium (assembly GCA_021825865.1). Classification (GTDB taxonomy): domain Bacteria; phylum SZUA-79; class SZUA-79; order Acidulodesulfobacterales; family Acidulodesulfobacteraceae; genus Acididesulfobacter. The sequence goes on along the minus strand of JAKAFU010000039.1, from coordinate 1,202 downwards.
TGGCAATAAATTTATATCGGATGCGGCTTCAGGCAGCGGCTTTAATTTAACTAACCAGCCTTTTCCGTACGGATCTAAATTAATAATGTGGGAGTCGCTTTCTAATTCAGCGTTAACAGCGACTATCTCTCCTGAAAAAGGCATAGGAAACGGACCGACGTATTTTCCACTTTCGATAGTTGCAGCGCTTTTTCCTTTTTTTATAATTTTTCCGACAGATTTAACGTCGGCGTATAATATTTTTCCTGCAAGCGATTGAGCCGGATCAGTCATACCGAAAGTAAATGTTCCGTCATCATTTTTTTTCCCCCAAACCTGATTTTCTATATCGTAATAGAGGTCTTCTGGGATATTGCATTCATTTAAAATAGCCATTGAAAATATCCTCCCGTCTTAATTTAAAATAACGCGTCTATAAATGTTATATATAATAAACAACATATATATAATGAATAATATTAATTTTTTTAATAATTTATTCAGCCGATATATATTAGAAATTTACGCAATTATATATATGTTCGCTGTTAATTTACAGACGCATATAATAGAAACTATGTAATTTAAAAAAATAATTTAAATTAGAGGTTTAATTAATATGTTTAATTATTCGCATTTAATTCCGTCGGCTTCGATTTTTTTCTTGTAAGCTTCTACGGCATCTTTTCCTGTCAGTAAATTTTTTTTATCTGCTTCTATGTCGGCGGGCTTAATTTTACAAACCCAGCCTTTACCGTATGGATCGCTGTTAATAGGAGAAACGTCCGCTTTCAGTTCTTCGTTGATTGCAATAATCTCTCCGCCGAAAGGTGCAGGAACGGGGCCGACATATTTTCCGCTTTCAACGGTAGCGACAGATTTCAACTGAGCAACTTTTTGTCCTACTTTTTTTGGAGTTATGTATAAAAGTTTGCCTGCAAGACTTGCTGCAACGCTTGTCATACCCATTAAAACGGTTCCGTCAGATTCAATTTTACCCCAAACATGCTTTTCGATATTGTAATAAAGTTCCTCTGGAATATCGCATCCATTCATTTTAGCCATAAGATTCTTTTCTCCTTAAAATAATTTTTTTGTTAAATTTTGAAATTGTCAATAAAATTAAACAAAATTTATAATACTACATTTTTATTTGCTTGACAATAGATTATATTACATAATTTTTTTTACTATATCTATTAATTTAAAAAAAATGCCTAAAA
>JAKAFU010000004.1 GCA_021825865.1 bacterium | reverse complement strand
ATCCGAAGACGGAAAAAAAATACCCCTTGAAGTCAAAGAGGGCGATTTAGTTTTATTTGCAAAATATTCCGGCAATGAAATTAAAGTAGACGATAAAGAATATCTCATCATGAAAGAAGATGATGTTTTAGCTATTATCGAAAAGTAAGTCATGCTGTTTTTATTGGCAGTGCTTGCTTAGCAATAAAAGCAAATAGCAAATGAGTGAAAGAAAGCTGTGTATTTAAAGCTGTGCATTTTGCGCATTATAATGTAAAAAAAGTTTAAAAGAATGTTAATATTTTTAAATGAAATTTAAATTTGGAGGGTTAGAAGAATTATGGCAAAAGATATAAAATTTTCTCAAGAAGCAAGGTCTTTAATATTAGAAGGTGTTAATACGCTTGCAGATGCGGTCAAGGTGACACTTGGACCAAAAGGAAGAAACGTAGTTATCGAAAAATCATTTGGTTCGCCAAATATTACAAAAGACGGTGTTACCGTTGCAAAAGAAATTGATTTGGCTGACAGGTTTGCGAATATGGGTGCTCAAATGGTTAAAGAAGTTGCATCTAAAACTTCCGATACCGCAGGAGATGGTACCACAACCGCAACAGTGCTTGCACAGGCGATATTTCGCGAAGGCATAAAACTTGTTGCCGCAGGAGCCAGTCCTATAGCAATTAAAAGAGGGATTGATAAGGCAGTAGATGTTATGGTAAAAGAATTAAAGGCTATGTCTAAGCCGATTGCAAATCAGAAAGAAATTGCACAGGTCGGAACAATTTCCGCAAATAACGACGAGACAATCGGGAATATTATTGCCGAAGCTATGGACAAAGTAGGTAAAGAAGGCGTTATAACGGTTGAAGAAGCGAAAAGCATGGAAACTACGTTAGAAGTAGTTGAGGGAATGCAGTTTGACAGAGGTTATTTATCTCCTTATTTTGTTACGGATTCCGAAAGAATGGAATGTGTGCTTGATGACCCGTATATACTTATCCATGAAAAGAAGATTTCTGCAATGAAAGACCTTCTTCCAATTTTGGAACAGATAGCGAAGTCAGGCAAACCTTTTGTTATATTGGCAGAAGAAGTTGAAGGGGAAGCCCTTGCAACATTAGTAGTGAATAAATTAAGAGGCACATTAAACTGCTGTGCTGTTAAAGCTCCAGGCTTTGGCGACAGAAGAAAAGCAATGCTTGAAGATATAGCCATTCTGACCGGCGGACAAGTTATTTCCGAAGATTTAGGCATCAAATTAGAGTCAATTACCCTTCAGGATCTTGGAAAAGCAAAAAGAATTACCGTTGACAAAGACAATTCGACTATAATAGACGGCGCAGGCAGCAAAGAAGGTATTGAAAAAAGAGTCAAGCAAATCAGAGCTCAGATAGAAGAATCAAGCTCAGACTATGATAAAGAAAAGCTGCAAGAAAGGCTTGCCAAATTAATAGGCGGCGTTGCAGTAATTAATGTCGGAGCTGCTACCGAAACTGAAATGAAAGAAAAGAAAGCAAGAGTTGAAGACGCACTCCATGCAACAAGAGCGGCTGTTGAAGAAGGTATTGTTCCCGGCGGCGGCGTTGCGCTCTTAAGAGCATCAAAAGCTTTAGATAAACTTGCAGGCGCTAATACTGATGAAGATGCAGGTATTAAAATAATCAGAAGAGCGGTTCAGGAACCGTTAAGAATGATTTCTGAAAATGCAGGAGTGGAAGCTTCGATAGTAGTCGACAAAGTGTTAAATAACGCAGGCTCTTTCGGGTATAATGCAGCAGCAGACAAGTATGAAGATTTAATTGCTGCAGGTATTATCGACCCGACCAAAGTTGAAAGGACAGCTCTGCAAAATGCAGCAAGCGTGTCTTCCTTAATGCTCACCACAGAGGCAATGATAGCCGACAAACCTGAAGATAAAGATAAAGGCGGAATGCCTGGCGGAATGCCGCAAGGCATGGGCGGCATGGGCGGAATGTATTAATTAATTAATGAATTTTAATTAATAAAGAAAAATATATTAAGCTAAAAATTAATAAACTAAAAAATGCCGAAAAACAGAGTGAACAATCGTCGCTCTGTAATCGGCATTTTTTTTGCTAAATTTAGTTTTGATGTTTTGTAAACAAAAATGAATCTAAAGATATAATCAGCAAATAAAATAAGGTTATGTATAGCTTTTTAATAAATCATATTATATAATATGATTTATTAGTCAATTGTTTTATTTGACAATAAAAAAAAAATAGTTTAGAATTTCATATATTATGGGACATTTAGAACACAAATCAGACAGTAACGCAAAAAAATCTTTAAATATATTTGTTATAACATTAAGTGATACACGAAATAAAGAAACAGATGAAAGCGGAATTTATTTAAAAAATTATTTAACTAAAAATAATCACGTTATAACAGGCTATACAATATTAAAAGACGATAAAGATTTGCTTCAGAAAGAATTAGTTAATATATGTGCCGAAAATTTTCATACAGATGTAAATGCCGTTATAATCAACGGCGGAACGGGTATATCGCAAAGAGATTATACATATGAGTCTGTGAGTGAACTTTATGATAAAGAGATATACGGATTCGGAGAATTATTCAGATATCTTAGCTTTGAAGAAATCGGTACCGCGTCGATTATGTCAAGGGCGTCTTGCGGTATTTATAATAATAAAATTATTTTCTCCATTCCAGGCTCTCTTAATGCTGTTAAATTGGCAACTGAAAAGATAATAATTAAAGAAATAGGACACATATATTATGAAATTACTAAATAGTTGTGTGTAATTTTGATAACATAATAATATAAAAATAATATAAATATGCAAATTAAACTAAGGCTGTTTGCGGCATTTAAAGATTTAATAGGAAAAAGCGAGTTAGATTTAAATTTTAAGGAAGGCGACACGTTAGAAGACTTAAAAAACTATCTCACAACTCATTACCCTCAGATAAATCATTTACTCCGTATTTCTAAATTTGCCGTAAATATGGAGTATCAAGATTGCAATCCTGTTTTAAATAATAACGATGAAGTTACAATCATAATGCCGGTCAGCGGCGGATTAAAATAAAAAGGAATTAAAATAATGGCTATCGGTAATAGTTTTTATTATATAGATATAGTTAAAATACCCATTGATGTAAATATACCTTTGAACTTTGTGAATGATGCGGCATCAGGCTCGACACTTTTGTTTAACGGAACGGTTAGAGATAATGAGGACGGGACGCCCGTTAAATTTCTTTATTATGAAGCATATGAAGAAATGGCGTATAAAGAAATAGATAAACTTATAAGCGCCGCTTTCGAAAAATATGATTTAAATAAGATTGCCGTTATTCATAGAACAGGAAAGATAGAAATAGGCGGAATTTCAATTTCAATTGCAGTTTCCAGCCCGCACAGAGATTCTTCTTATACGGCGTCAAAATTTTTAATAGATAATATAAAAGAAACAGTGCCTATATGGAAAAAAGAATCCTTCGGCGAATATGAAAAATGGAAAAGGATTTAATTATGAATAAATTGAATAAGTTTTTTTTAGGTATAGATATAGGCTCAACGACTGTTAAAACTGCGATATTAGATGAAAAATTAAATATAGTTGCCAAAACATATACAAGGTCAAACGGAGAATCTCTTAAAACAGCCTGCGATGTATTAAAAAATACTTTTAGCAAATTTCCGGCTGAAAATTTTTATTCAATGGGTGTTACCGGTTCCGGCTCTAAAACCCTCGGCGATATATTAAACATACCTAATATAAACGAACTCGTTGCCCAGACGGAATCTGTTAAATATTTTTATCCGGAGGTAAAAACAATAATCGAAATGGGCGGACAGGATTCAAAATTTATATTATTAAATAAAAATGAAAAAACCGGAAATATATACTTAGAAGATTTCGGATTAAATGATTTATGTGCCGCCGGTACAGGCTCATTTTTAGATCAGCAGGCGGATAGGCTTCATATTGATATAGAAAAAGATTTTAGCAGATTAGCCGCTTCATCCGAAAATCCCGCAAAAATAGCCGGCAGATGCACAGTATTTGCTAAATCAGATATGATTCATCTGCAGCAAATTTCCACTCCTATACAGGATATAGTCGCAGGTTTGTGCTATGCCGTGGCAAGGAATTTTATGGGCGTTGTCGCTAAAGGCAAAAAAATAAAAAAACCGGTAATTTTTCAAGGCGGAGTTGCATACAATAAAGGTATGATACGTGCGTTTGAAGACGTATTGGGTTTGAAGCGCGGAGAATTGATTATACCGGAGCATCATACCGTAATGGCAGCAATCGGAATTGCTCTAATATCAAAAAGTGAAGTCGAAAAAAACGGTAATAATTGTTTTAAATTTAACGGATTGGATAAGTTAGAAAAATTTCTAGACGAGAGCAGATTAACCGGAAAATCTCACCCTAATCTTAATAAACCGACGGCAAAAAAAGAATCTGATTTTAGTTTTGACCAGAACAAAAATCTGAGCAAATATGCCGGGTTGACGGTTCCTGTCTATATTGGAGTAGATACGGGTTCCGTTTCTACTAATATAGTATTATTGGATGACAATAAAGAGCTTGTAATTAAAAAATATAAAAAAACGAACGGCGAGCCGATTAAAGTTGTAATGGAAACATTATTTGAAATTTATTGCGAACTCACTGATTGCCGTATAATTCCTGAAGTCAAAGGGGTATGCACAACCGGCTCCGGAAGATATCTGATTGCTGATTTTATAGGTGCCGATGTCGTTAAAAATGAGATAACTGCCCAAGCGGAAGCATCGGTGTTTATAGATGATAAAGTTGATACAGTTTTTGAAATAGGCGGACAGGATTCAAAATACATAAGAATTAATAACGGCGTAGTAATAGATTTTGAAATGAATAAGGCATGCGCCGCAGGAACAGGTTCTTTTCTTGAGGAACAGGCTGATAAATTGCATATTGATATAATAAAAGAATTTTCTGAATCGGCGTTTAGAGCTGAGAATCCATGCAGTCTTGGAGAAAGATGCACTGTTTTTATGGAATCGGATCTTGTATCGCATCAGCAGAAAGGAGCTTCAAAGGACCAGCTTCTGGCAGGACTAAGCTACTCTATCGTTGAAAATTACTTAAACAAAGTAGTGTTGGGGAAGCCTGTAGGAGAACATATCCTCTTTCAAGGCGGGGTTGCATTAAACAAGGCGGTAGTCAGCGCTTTTGAAACTTTGTTAAATAAAAAGATTATAGTACCGGAGCACAATGAAGTGACAGGAGCTATAGGGAGTGCATTGCTGTCTTACAGAACGGAGGGAAAATCAAAATTTGTAGGATTTGATTTAAGAAACAGAAAATATGAACAGGAATCTTTTGAATGCAAAAAATGTTCAAATCTATGCGAGGTTAATAAGGTTTCCGTGGAGAAAGAACCGCCGCATTATTACGGGGCAAGATGCGATATATTTGAAATAGAAAAAAATAAGATTAAAAAAGGCAAAAATTTTTTTATTGATAGAAAAAATTTATTATTTGAAAAATATGATAAGCAAAAAAACGAAAATGATTTCTCTAAACCGCGTATAGGCATACCTTTATGCTTGGAAACATATGACCTGTTTCCGCTTTATAACAGCTTATTTACAGAACTCGGTTTTACGGTAATACTATCCGATGAAACAAATAAATCTATAATAAGCAGTTCAAATATGCAGTCTATAACAGATACATGTCTTCCGGTTAAAGTGCTTCTGGGCCATTCAAAAAATCTTATCGATAAGAAGGTGGATGCAATATTTCTGCCTGCACTGATAAATAGAGAAAAAAATCATAAACTTCAGACGAACACCTCACAGTGCCCATATATACAGGGTGTCCCTTTTTCTACTAAATCGCTTGTCGATTTCGGCGACATATATCTTATCACGCCGGAATTTAGATTAAATAATAATAAACAGGATATAGACACAACTATTCGCAGCCTAACCCATTATTTAAAAAAGTTTAAAATTTCAAGGAAAAAAATTATTAAGGCATTAGATAATGCATTATCTAAACAGATTGATTTTTTCAATGCACTTAAAAATAAAGGCAGGGATATTCTTGAGAAATGTGATAATATAACCGTTCTTATCGGCAGACCTTATAATGCCGGAGATGACGGAATTAATCTTGCAATTCCCGATAAGATTGCATCGTTAGGCATGACGGTCATGCCTATGGATTTTCTTGATTATAATGAAGTGTCTATATTTTCAGAACACGACAATATGTTCTGGCACGCCGGACATAAAATATTGTCGGCAGCGAAAATAATAAAAGACAGTCCTAAACTGAATGCGGTATATTTAACCAGCTACAGCTGCGGACCGGACTCATTTATCAAAACTTTTTTTGCCGATTATATGAAAAATAAACCTTATTTAGAAATTGAAATAGATGAACACAATGCAGACGCCGGATATGTTACCAGACTTGAAGCTTTTTACGATAGCTTAAATAAAAACAATAAATGCTTTGTATAAGATTTCACTTTAAAAATAATAATGTAAGAATGCCTGTTGTAAAATTAATGATTTTATTTGACATTTAATTTTATAAATTATATAATAATGATTATTATAATATAAATGTATTATGATGTTCTGCATTTTGTTTGGATGCAAGCGTTTATATTTAAATAAAATTTTAATGTAAAAATATTGATAATATATTATTTGATAATTAATATTAATTATCAAATATAAGTTATAATTTAATTTAATTCATTATAGAGACTAATAAATAAAATGATTAACAATAACAGGTTAGACCAAATATTAAATAAAGTAAAAAAACACGGTTATAGTCTTACCCCTCAAAGATATGAAATTATTAGGATACTTGCAGAATCAAAAAATCATCCTTCTGCAGTTGACGTTTATTCAAGGGTAAAATCAGTTTATCCTATGATTTCTCTGAATACCGTATATAAAAATATTGCTATGCTTTTGGAAATAAATGAAGTCCGTGAAATTAAATCTTTTCAAAGTGCTGTCAGATATGACGGCGATGTGTCCCCTCACGCGCATATAATTTGCAGAAGCTGCAAAGAAATAATTGATTTACAGGTTTATGACGATTCGAACGATGAAATGACTGAAATTTATATTAACCCTAAATTAAAAAAAGAATATAGTATCACTGGATACAATGTCGAGTTTTTCGGTCTATGCAATAATTGCAAAAATAAAACTTCAAATTGATAAATTTTTGTTAAGAATTAGCAAAATCGTAACCTGCAATTAAAGCGTTTATGTAGTTCTTCTTTTCAGCATCGTTTTTAGCCATAGAAGCTAAAACAGACGTAATATTATTTAAATCAATTATCCCGGATTTTGCGGATAATGCTCCCAGCAAAGAAATATTAGGACTTACCTTATTTTTACCCATTAGATCAATATTTGCTATTTTTTCTACCGGAATTTTAAGCAGATTAGCTGTTTTTTGTTTTATATTTTTGTCAACATTATCATTGTCTGAAAGAAAATAATTGCATATATTAAATTTAGAATAATTAACTAATACTATTGTGCTGCTGTCAAAAAAATCTAAATAGTTCACTATAGACTGGTAATCTAGACTGACTAATGCGTTTATATTTTTTGCGCATACGGCTGAACGGGTACTGCCGATTTTTATAAGGCTGGAAGCAAAATTGTAATTAGAAATATTTGACAGCGATTTAATTGCGATTGAGGTATTATAATTTTCATTTAATAATGATAAATATAATATCTGACTTAAAAATTTTATTTCTTCGATGTCAGCTCCGTTAATAACAAAATTAAAATTAATATTTTCCATCTATTTTGACTTATCCTTTTTAAAATAAATTTAAGTTTAAAATAAATTTAAGTTATAATTCAATTTAATAATGTTTTTCGATTATAAGTAAAACTAAGTAATTTTATTTTTCTTAAATTTTTTTAGATTAATTTTATTTTCTATGTTCTCCTTAATTTTTACTTTTCTTCTCTTATGCATTTTTATAGCGTTATGAGGACAAATTGCAATACATAATTTGCAATGCGTGCATATAACAGGGTCAATAACAAAATTATTTGTTTCTTCTATTTTAATAGCAGGACAGCCGCTAGTTTGAAAGCATAGTTTACATTCAAATTTTAAACAAATATCGTTATTAATTTTTAAATATCTATAAAAGTCGTAATTCTTGGTTCCGCCGGATTTTTTTATGCAATTATCTTCAATAAAAATGAGGTTAGCTTTATATTGTGTTTTAAAATCATGAAGAGTTGAGTTATTTTTTAATATTTCTGTTTTAATATTTTTTAACTGCGGTAAATCATAATTAATTTTTATAGAATTATTACTATAATCAAAAATTGAATCATAAACAACAAAATACATTGTTTCCTTAGGGGCAAGATTGTTTATCTTATCGATAATTAAGTTAATATTATTTAAGAAATTAGAATAAGATATAATCAGGTAAATTTTTTTGTTTAAATTTTTAGTATCCATGTTTGAAATAAAATAAACGGGCTCTTTTATCAAAAACAAATCCGGAAATGAGAATTTTAAAGGACTTGAGGATATAAGCGAAAAGCAATTTGTATCGCCTACCAGGATAGTATCTTTATTATCAATTTTATTGAGCTTCTGTAAAAAGGCAAAAAGATTGCATCCTATACAAAAAGAGGGGCTGACATGAACATCTGCGGGAGTAAAGTTTTCGAGATAAAAACAGCCGGCATTTTCCTTAGCAGAATTGTTTATTAAAGTTAATTTATTAAATTTAATTTTATTATTATTCTTAAAAAAAGAATATAACGGTTTTGATAATAGATTGTAGCAGTCATAAATGATAATCTGTTTAAATAATTTTTCCGGAATATTATCAAATATGCTTCTAAGTTTTTCCAGGTCTAACGGATTTAATAATTTAAAATAAATTATATTATCATCGTTAAACTTTTCTATTATCTCCGGAAAAGCCTTAGAGTCGCATAAAATTAAGTTTTCAGAGTTTTCATTCAGCATAAATTCAATCGAATTATTGTAATTTTTAAAACCTTCATAATTAGCCGGCAAAATGAATTGATTTTTACCGGATTCTAAATTGTCGGACACCTTAAGAATAGTTTTTGCTTCAGTTCTTTCCGCAAATTTATTGCTGTCGCATATTTTATATTCAGACAGTATAGAATTATTAAGATAAATTATTACAGGAAGTTTCAACTTCTCAGACAGTTGAAATTCAGAAGGGATTAAATCAATAAATTCATCTAATTTAGAATAATTAAAAATAGGAAATTTTTTTTCAATTTCAGCGGAAAAATTATTATAGCTGCTTCTATTAAGAAGACATATTACTACGCCGCCATAAAACTGATTTGGTTTTAAAAAAATGTCTTCAAGCTGAGAAAAACTAAAAAAAGAATCGGCATTGCAGACAATAAAGCTTCTCTGCCTGGCAATGCTTAAGGCAAACACGCTGAACCATAGCAAATTAATATTCGAGTATTTTTTAACAGCAGATAGATCTAATAATACCTCAGGCAATAAATAATTAATATTCTCATCGTAAAAAAGATTATTTACGCCGTTACCCTTAGCTCTCTGAAAAATTATTTCAATGCCGGGAATTATTTTTTTTTCAAATTTATTTAAAAGAGTATTTTTATTATTTTTATTAAATAATTGCATAATTTATCTTTAATTAATTGGGTAAAAAAAATTAAGTAATAATGATTTTTGCTTACATAAGGTCTATAGGTTCGGCACCTTCAATTTTACCGCCTTTAACATCTTTTTTTGCAGCAGATAAAATTGTTGCAACCAAATTAATTGCAACTAACGTGAACATAACGAATGCTATACCGTGAACAAATGCGTTGTTTTTTATCATTTCGGAAACTTTCGATATATGTATATGATGAGAAACCATATAATTTGTTAAATAGTTATTCTGTAAAGAAGTAAATAAAAGACCTGAAATGGCAACGCCGAATATTAATCCTAAAGCGCGCATCATATTCAGTATCCCGCCTGCGACACCGAGTCTTTCCGGAGGAGCAGAATGCATTATGCTGCTGTTGTTGGGCGGCGTGAAAAGACCCATGCCGATTCCCAATACTATAAATTCTATCAGCAGTAAAATAATGTTTGCACTTGTTCCGATGAAAACAAAACTGAGAGTTGCTATTGTACATACAAACATTCCGAGCGACGTCATTATTCTTGAACCTATTTTATCAGAGATAGATCCGGCAAAAGGCGCTATAATAGCCATTGAAAGAGGTATAGGCGTTAGCATGATACCTGTGGCTGCAGCATTATATTTTAAAACATCCTCAAAATAAAACGGCATTAGAAACAAGACGGCAAATAGGACGTAGTACGACATCATTCCCGTTATATTTCCTGCAGAAAAAGCCCATTTTTTGAATAGCGTTAAATCAATCATCGGATGTTCCACTTTTAATTCTATATATACAAAAAGCGGCAGCAAAATAGCAGCAGCAATAAAAAATCCGATTATTAGAGGTGATGACCAGCCAAATGTGCTCCCCTGGTTAACTGCCAGAACCAGCAATGCAAGACCGGCTGCAAAAACAGAAATTCCGAAAAAATCTATTTTTTCCTTTTTCTCGTTTTTCTTGCTTGCCGGTAAAATATACATGGCTGCGATGGTTCCTATTATTCCTATGGGAACATTAACATAAAATATAAATCTCCAGCCGATTGCGCTTATAATCATACCGCCTATAAAAGGTCCGATTGACATTGCAATAGCCTGAACAGCACCCTGAAGACCGATCGCTTTTCCTAATTCATTTGAAGGAAACGCCTGAGTTATTATAGCAACGGAGTTTGCCTGAAGCATTCCTGCACCGACAGCCTGAATAACACGAGACGCTATAATAAAATTTGCATCCGGAGCAAAACCGCATAGCGCAGAACCGGTTGTAAAAACAATGAAACCTATATTATACATCTTTGTTCTGCCGAACATATCGGCGAGCCTGCCGAAAAGCGGCAGGAATATGGTAAGGGTAAGCATGTAAGCCATGGCAACCCACTCTATAACCGCCATAGAAACGTTAAAACCGTGTTCCATGGTCGGCATGGCAACATTTACTATGCTGACATCAAGCGCCGACATGGTCGCGCCTATCAAAACCGTGGTAAGGATAAACCATTTCCAGTTTGGATGAGAAACAAAATAAGGGTGCGGTAAAGAACTTGTTTTATCCAATTTTATATCCTCCTATAAAATTAAATAGTTAATAAATAATTTTTATTAAAAATATTATCGCTGCATAATCCATAATAATATATTAATATATTAAAGTTATTTATTAATTTTTGTTATATATACTGGTTTCATAAATTTTTTCTTTATTTATGTGCTATTAGTCCCCTTTTTATCTGTCCGCTTCCTGACATAGCTATAAAATAAACTAATTAATGTATAATAATTTGTTTTATATATTAATTATGAAGGAAAATAAAAATAATATAATCATATATGTTTATCTTTTTCTATTACTTTAATTCCTAATTCGCGCAATTGTTCATATTTTATTTCGGATGGAGCGTCGGATAACGGACACTGAGCTTTCTGAGTTTTTGGAAATGCTATTACGTCCCTTATAGAATCTTCGTTTCTAAGAAGCATAAGAATCCTGTCTATTCCAAAAGCTATCCCGCCGTGAGGAGGAGCGCCGAAGCTGAGAGCATCTAATAGAAAACCAAATTTTAATCTTGCATCCTCCGGCTTAATAGAAAGAATTTCAAATATTTTCGCCTGCAGCTCCGGTTTATGAATTCTTATGCTTCCGCCGCCTATTTCTTCACCGTTTAAAACCAGATCATAACTCTTGGATTTTGCAATGAGAGGATTTGCGTCAAGAAGCTCAATATCTTCTACGTTTGGAGCTGTAAAAGGGTGATGTATCGCAACTATTTTCTTTTCCTCTTCAGAATATTCGAAAAGGGGAAAATTAACGACCCATAAAAAATTAAATTTGTTGTCCGGAATAAGATTATATTTTTTTGCTAAATATAGCCTGAGTCTGCCGAGAACCATGTCGGCAATTTTTTTTTCGTCAGCCTGGTAAAATATAATATCGCCGCTTTCCGCTTTAAGTCTGCCGAGCAGAATATTTCCTTCTTCTTCCGTGATAAATTTAGCTATTCCGCCTTCTAATCTGCATTTTTGAATATAAATACTTTCAGCGTTATGAGCGGAACATTTATCTGATTTTGATTTTTCTTCAGCTGCCGCGACTTTTGTCCATGCAAGACCTTTTCCGCCAAAATCTTTAACGACCGTTAAAAGTTCGTCTATATCTTTCCTGGAAAGCAAATCTGCCCCGTTTTTAAAACATATAGCCTTTATAACGCCTTTTTTTGACAGACAGTCTTTAAAAACATTCAGAGAAGAATTTTTAAAAATGTCGGAAACCGTGTTGAGCTGCATTGCAAATCGCGTGTCCGGTTTATCGCTGCCGTAAATTTCCATTGCATCGTCGTAGTCCATAATTTTTATAGGCAGATTTAATTTGATATTTAAAAGTTTGTCAAAAATAAATGCAAACATTTCTTCAGCAAGAGACATAATATCTTTTTGTTCGACGAAGGACATCTCCATATCTAGCTGAGTAAATTCCGGCTGCCTGTCTGCTCTTAAATCTTCATCCCTAAAGCACCTTACTATTTGATAATATTTTTCGAAACCGCTCACCATTAAAATTTGTTTGAATAGCTGAGGGGATTGGGGAAGGGCATAGAAACTTCCGTTATTGAGCCGTGAAGGCACAAGAAAATCTCTTGAGCCTTCCGGTGTACTTTTAGTCAAAAATGGAGTTTCTATATCAAAAAAACCGTTTTTATTTAAAAATTCTCTTATTAAAAAATTAAATTTAGACCTGAATATTAGATTATCCTTCATTTTTTTTCTTCTAAGGTCAAGGTATCTGTATTTCAGGCGGAGCAGTTCATTTGTATCGGATTCTTCTTCTATCTGAAACGGGAGAACTTCGCATTCGTTTAAGATTTCAAGAGCTTTAGCCTCAATTTCTATTTTGCCTGTTTCTAAATTTTCATTTTCTGTTCCTTCAGGACGGATTCTAACCTTGCCGGTAACGGAAATAACATATTCATTTTTAATCTTTTTTGCAATATTAAAAGACTCATGAGATACCGTCTCGTCAAAAACTATCTGAATAATGCCTGCATAATCACGCAAGTCGATAAATATAAGTCCTCCGTGGTCTCTGTAATGCATAACCCAGCCTTTCAGATTAAATTCGGAACCTGTACAGCTTTCGTTTATTTCTCCGGATAACGTTCTTTTTAATTTGCCGGTTTCCACAAATGACCCCTTAAATAAAATAATGTTTTAGTTTTACTTGACTGTATATCTTATCAATAAATTGGCAAATATTAAAGTTTAAATTTAAATATTCTCAAAAAAAAGTGAAAAGTAAATAAAATAAAACATAATTATTAAATTAGCATTGCATTTATTTTTTTTTATTAAATTTTTATTAATACATAAAAAAAATATGAATATAAATATCAAAGAAGGGAGTTTAAATTCAATTTTTAAGTTTATAACTAATACTATTGCGATGTCAATAAAAATTTATTGTTCTAAAAACTCATCTATAAAATTGTTCAGTTGACGACTGCCAAAAATAATTTCTATATGGCTCTTTTTTTCTATTAAATTTAACTTTGACAGGGATAATTTATTTTTTAGAGCTAATATGCAATCTTGATTAATAATTTTATCCTGTTCGGAGTATAAAATATTGAAATAAATATTCTTTTTATTTAATTCTGCAAAATCGATATCTTTTTCGGATTTATTAAAAGATTTAACCGCGGCAAAATCATTTATGACAATTTTATAATGTGTTCTGTTTATGTCGTCTATAGCGTTTTTAAATTTAACTTTGTCATAATATGTTTCATTGGAATAAGCGTCTTTCAGAAACAGCTTAATTGTTCTATCGTAATTATTATGCAAACTTAAAATAAAACTGTCTTTTACAAGAACATTATCGCATCCTGCTATGAGCATAATTTTGTTAATATTTTCGGCAAAAAGAGAGGCATACCGCAAAGCTATTTGAACCCCCATAGAATGACCGACCATTATAATACTATTATTAGAACTCAGATGCAGTTTTTCAAGCAGTTCATGTAAAACCGACGAATAAAAATTAATAGTAATTTTTTTATTAGTTGTATGTATTGCATTTGTATTTTTTACATAGGTTGATTTATAATGAAACGGAAGGTCAAAAATTATAATATTAAAAAAATTGCCCCATTTTTTTTTGATATAATTAAAAATATAAAGCATCGATAAATGATTGCCGCCGGCGCCATGTACTAAAACGATAGTTTTTGCGTGTTCATTTTTTTCATGCAATATATAAAATATTTCTAATTCTTCCTGTATTGTAATAAAAGGCATATTAAATTTGATTATTTCTTTTTGATTATCTCTTGTTTATGATATATTATATATAAATTATATTCATGCAGCTTAAGATTATAGCCTGTAATTAATTATTTTAATTTCTTTTGATTATGCGGAGACGTTTTAATTTAAATTTATTTAAATTTTATTAAGTTGTGTTTTTTGTATTTATTTAAGGTATTATTTTGCTCAATATACATAATACATCAAATATGGACTGCTTGCTAATATGTTTTTTTTGAAAAAATTAATTTATTACTATTATGAAAAAAAATTACAGAAGGAAGTATTAAACAAAAAAGTACCTTCTCATGTCGGTATTATACTTGACGGCAACAGAAGATATGCGGAAAGAAAAGGCTTTACGAATGTGTCGCAGGGACACCGCCAAGGCGCCGACAAGATTGATGAGGTAATATTATGGTGCCTGGAACTTAATATTAAAATTGTTACTATATGGGGGTTTTCCACAGACAATTTTAAGAGGACGGAAGGGGAAGTAGATTCATTATTTAATATAATAAAATCTAAATTAGAATTATATATAGATTCTGATTTTATAAATAAAAATAAAATAAAAGTTAATATTATAGGCAAAAAAAATTTACTTCCCGATGACTTAAAAGACGTCATTAGACGGCTGGAAGAAAAGACAGCTTCGTATTCCGACTTATATCTTTATATTGCATTAGGTTACGGCGGCAGACAAGAAATTTGCGATGCATTCGGCAAATTTATAGCGGCTCATTTTTGCGATATATCACTTGCGGTAAAAGAAGATGAAAACAATAAAAATATATCTTCTGCTCAAACATTGTCTTGCAGCAGCTTATCAAACCTGATAACAATCGAAAACATCTCTAAGTATATTTACGCAACAGGCATCCCCGACCCTGAACTTATTATAAGGACAAGCGGAGAAGTGAGGCTTTCAGGTTTTTTGTTATGGCAGAGCGCCTACAGCGAATATTATTTTTGCGATGCTTATTGGCCTGAATTCAGAAAGATTGATTTTCTAAGAGCCATAAGAAGTTATCAGTTTCGCCAGATAAGGCAGGGCAGATAAATTACTTCATGATGTGAATGCAGCTAGCGTACTTTCTCTGTTGACATGCGGATGATGGTTTGATAAATTAAAAAATAGGTCAATAATATATTTGATGTAAAATATTGTTTGCTTTTGATATTACTATAGTTATTACTTATATTTTTTTATCACGTTGTTATTAAAATTACACAATATGCCGTTTACGTCCGCACAAAAAAAAACTATAGGCGCAATGAGTTCTGTCGTAGGACTGAGAATGCTGGCAGTTTTCTTAATATTGCCGGTTTTTACTTTGTATGCCCGACAATTTACAAACAGTTATCTGCTTATAGGTCTTGCCTTTGGAATATACGGTTTATCAAGGGCAATATTTCAGATACCTTTCGGATTTTTATCCGATAAATACGGCAGGAAGAATATTCTTTTTATAGGTATGCTGCTGTTCGGTATTTTTACTATTTTTATAGGATTTTCATCTAATATTTTAGAACTGATACTGCTAAGATTTTTACAGGGGGTTGCAGCTGAAAGTTCAGTGGCTTTTGCTCTTGTTTCAGATACAGTTTCGGAAAATCAAAGGGCTACCGCTCTTGCATATCTCGGTATTCCGATAGGTTTAAGTTTTGTTGTCGGAATAGTTCTCGGACCGCTCCTTTCGCTGTATTTCGGATACCCTTTTTTATTTTATTTATCAGGCGCGCTCGGAATACTATCGGCAATTTTCATCTATCTATTTGTTGAAGAACCTAAAAATAAAAAAGTTCTCAAAGAGATAGAAGTGTCATTTGACAGGTTTATAAACATATTTAAAAATAAAATAGTTGCCAATCTTTCCGTGCAGGGTTTTATATTATCTTTTTTTATGACTGTTTTCTTTTTTGCGCTTCCTATGCTCGTCAAGTCGCGGTTAGGAATGGATGATTATTATAAGGTATTAATCCCTATGGTCTTTTTTTCTTTATTTGCAATGATGAAAGCATCAAAAAAAGCCGATATGGGATATGAAAGCCGTTTATTGAAATTAAGCTATTTGCTTATGGGGATTTCTGCATTGTTTGTATTTTCAAACAGCGGAGTGTATTCGCTGCCCGCAATAATAATAGGAGGAATTTTATTTTTTACCGGATTTTCTATTACCGAACCTATAATGCCGTCCTTGGTCTCTTCGTCTTCCGACCCTTCTTTTGTAGGAACATCAATGGGCATATATAATACTTTTCAATTTTCCGGAAGTTTTGCAGGAGGAGTTCTCGCAGGATTTTTATTTAAAAATTATTTTGGAATTATTCCGGTTATTTTAGTTTTGTCATCCATTATTTTATATTTTATGGTAAGAAGGATGTCTCCTGAAAAATCAAATAAAAAATCAAAAACTCATTAGAATAATTATATTATTCATCAAACTCTTCGCTTATAAACTGCTCCTCCAGAATCATCTTGATTTCATCCGTTTTAATGAATGTTCTTATCGATATACTGTAGTAGATTAGAGCAGCTGCCGCAACAGCTACAATATCATAAGGAAATATAAGCAGATTTATTCCGCCGAAATCATTGCTGCCTAAATATGATAAGATTATTATCGTAATTATGTAAAATAAAAACCAGATTCCGGGTAAAAAATTTTTTTTGAAACTTTTCTTCCTGTGGTCTTTTATTATAAATATTATGCATCCTGCCGCTATGCCGATAAAAAGTTTCCATAAAACCCCGAAACCTGACCAGTAAATTATTAATGTGCCGACAATGAAAGCGATTGGAGATATAATTGATGCAAAAGGAAGATAAAACGGTCTTTTGAGCTTTGGCGTTAATTTCCGAAAAGACATCAGACTTACAGGACCGAGTATATACGTAAACACGATACTTGAAGTTATAAGCCCGACCAAGGCTTGCCAGCTTGGAAAGGGCATTATGTATATTACGGAAAGACAAAATACAAAAATAAGCGAAATATATGCAATACCGTATTTATTAAATTGTGAAAGTTTACGCGGCAAAAAATCCATTTTTGACATAGCATAGCTGACCCGCGAAGTAGTTCCCATATATGTTAACCCGGTTCCGAACGGAGAAATAATAGCGCCGATAATTACAAGCACGGTCAAAAAAAATAGGTTATAGTTATTAGATAAATTTATAAAAGGGGATGAATAATTTAAGGCGTGCCAGTTGTTAGATTTTACAAAAGGAACAGAAAAAATAAAGCTCACAGACAGTGCTCCGTATATAATGATTCCGATTAGCACGGATATTATAGTAGCCAGCGGAACATCCCTGCCCGGATTTTTAGATTCGCCGGCAAGTTCTATTGATTGCCTGAATCCTAAAAAAGAAAACATAATGCCGCCTAAAGAAATGCTTTTCATCATTCCGTTGAACCCGTAAGGCATAAAACTGTAACGATTTATATAAGAAATATTATTATTTTTAAAGGCGGCATAAATTAAAGCCGATGCCGCAATTACGGGAATGGCTAATTTAAACCATGTTAAAAAGGTATTAGTTTTTGCAAGAATTTTTACCCCGAATATATTAATAACAAAAAATAGCATAAGCAGAAAAAATGTTATAAATAAACCTGAAGGCGTGAGGGAAGAATTTATATAAAGCCCATGAATATAATAATTTAAATATTGGACTGAAGCCTCCGCTTCTATTGAACTGACGGCGGCTCCCGATATTACCAATATCCAGCTTGAAATGAAACCGAGAAGTGCTCCGTGGGTATATTTTGGATATCTGGCGATGCCGCCGGACAGCGGAAGCATACTGCCCAATTCGCTATAGACAAGCGCTATAAGCATGACCGCAAAACCGCCCGCTATCCAGGAAATAATCGAGGACGGACCGGCATATTTAGCGCTGAAATATATGCCGAGGAGCCAGCCTGAACCGATTATTGCGCCGGTAGAAGCAAATGTCAGCTGTAAAAGATTTAATGATTTTTTTAATTTTTTTTTCAATGTTTTTCAATTATTTTATTTCAGTTAGTTATTTGGTTTCAATTATTTGATTTAAAACTTTTAATATGATTAAATGTTATCAAAGACGGTATTATAAAATTATATTTTAATTAGATTCTGACTATATTTCTCATAATTATTTCTAATTACTGCGGTAAATTATATAAATTATATTTGAGCACATTATAAAATAGTACACAAATATTTTTTTAATTTCAATAAAATTCAATATTAGAGACAAAAAAAGCCGGCATTATTTTATTTAACCTGTTGTATTTTATTAATAAAATATTTAAGAAAATAATAAATAGTAAATTTTATGGAGGTATAAATTATGTACGATTTAATAATTATCGGAGGCGGACCTGCCGGTTTGTCGGCAGCTATTTATGCCTTAAGAGCCCGTATGAATATAATATTAATAGAAAAAATGGCAGTCGGCGGTCAAATAGCATTATCCGATAATATAGAAAATTATCCGGGTTTTCCTTCGCTTTCAGGCTATGAACTTATGACTAAGTTCGAAGAACATGCAAAAGGATTGGGTTTAACAATAGTATATGACGAAATAAAAGAAATAACGGATAATGTCGAGTACAAAACATTAAAAGGCGCCGAAAACAATTACGAGACAAGAAGCATTATAGTAGCGGTCGGAGCTTCACCAAAAAGATTGGGGATTCCGGGCGAAATTGAATATACCGGCAAGGGGGTCTCTTACTGCGCAACATGCGACGGTCCGTTTTTTAGAGACCAGGATATTGCCGTTATAGGCGGCGGAGATACGGCAGTAAAAGAAGCACATTATCTTTCTAAACTTGTAAAATCCGTTGTCCTAATACACAGACGAAAAGAACTCAGAGCGGAAAAAATAATTCAGGAAAGACTGAATCATGCTAACAACGTTTCGCTTAAATTAGAGCATATACCCGTTTCTATAAACGGAGATAAAGGAGTGGAGTCTATAACTATAGAAAATGTTAAGACGAAAGAAAGAAGTACTATTCCGGTAAAAGGCGTTTTTATATTTGTCGGAATAAAACCGCAGACTTCTTTTTTACACAATGTTGATAAAGACGAACTTGGTTTTATTAAAGCAGACCCTTATACTTTAATGACTTCTATGCCGGGAGTTTTTTGCGCAGGAGATTCGCATTCCAAGAAACTTCTTCAGGTGGCAACCGCGGTTGGAGAAGGCGCTTTAGCGGCAACCTCTGCGGAAGAATTTGTTTGCGATATTTGTTGATTAGAATATTTTTTAGTATTTTTTTATATTATGTTTTTATACATTTTGTGATAAATGTCATATTTAACATAAAAATTAAATTGTAGAATATTACCCATATATAACTGTATATAACATACATTATATATGCTATATAAAAGAGGCTGCATATTTACCTGCAAAGAATAAGAGGCCGTTAAAATGGAAGATAAAGATAAAAAAGAAACCGAAAATAGCAATTATGATCCTTCTCAGGATATGGTTTTGACAAGGCATGGTTTTGTCAAGGGCAAAGAAAAATCATTTCTTCAAAATCCGAAAGACAAACCGTTTATCGGAATTATCGGAATTCCTCCAAAAGAGGTTATGGAAGACCTTATTAAAAAAAATGCAATCATCTTGTCTTTAGATATGTATAAAGTTGACCAATTAATTACAGAACCTACCGAAAATATTCTTCCTAAAGCATATTGCGCCCAAATTAAACGTATTATAGCTAATATCTTGGCTGCGACTGATTACTGGACAGAAGATGTCGTCGATTCCGTTCTTGTAGGAAGAAACCCAATATCAGAGATAATAATTGAAGATTCAGAAATATCGAGATGTAATGAAATGGGGTTTGTTGCGGATTTTATTGAAAATGAATTAAAAATAAAATTGACCCGTGTTAAAAATAACGACTTAGAAAGAAAAGGCGATTTTATTTGCAAAAGCGGTATCCCTCTAGATGATAAATTCGGACAAATTGCAGGTTATTTTTATAGAGATATTGAAAAGAAAAAACCGTTCAGACCCGAATATGTCAAGCCGAAATGCGCATTTTGGGGAACGCCTCCGTGGGGAGACTTTTCATTAGCAAGCTATTTTCCGGACGAAACACATATTTACGGCTGGACGAGATGCGTCGAAAATTTAACGCCGGGTGATTTGAAACTTGAGTTGGAATTTGACCCTGATATACCCACTGTTTTTTTCGCGCAGAGTTTTTGTCCAAAAGCAGGACTGGCTTCCTATCTTGCAAGCAAACATCCGAGAGGTATTTTTATAGATATGGATTTGGGGCTTACGCGAAGCACAGTGGCGAAACTTACCGCATTTTTGCAGCTTAACGGGGTTGTCGTATAAATAAAAAAAATAACTGAATCGCATATTTCTGAAATATCAGAATTGTTAATAGAGATTAAATTAAAAAATCGGGCGGAAATATTGAAATGATACTTTTAGATGCAGGGACTACATATGCAAAAATATTAAATACCGAAACTAATGAAAAGACCGTCAAAAAAGTTGCAGAGCTTGAAAAAACATTTAAGGCGGACATAGGGACGGGGCACAATATAAACAGATTTGCAAAACAGTCCGTAAACGAAATTATCGCACTCTCTTACGCCGGCAAAAGATTAATAAAAGAAAAATCATTTACATTGTTGGATGTCGGCTCAAGGGATGCAAAATATGTTATTTTTGAAAACGGTAATTTTATTCATAGCGATTGGAATACCGAATGCGGGGCGTTTACCGGACAGGCTATTGAGATTCTCGGAAGTTATTTAAATTTAAACTATAATGCTATAGAACCTCAGAAAGAGTTTATTACTGCCACGTGCGGACTTTTAGGTATGGGGCACGTTTTTGATATGGTCGCTTCCAGCGTAGAACCCGGAATTGCGGCGGCAAGATTAATAAAAGGCGTATGTATGTCAATGTACAGATTTGCAAGAAAACCCGATAAAATTTATTTGACCGGCGGTTTGGTAAATAATACGCTTTTTATAAAGTCTATGCCTGTGGAAACAATTTGTTTAGATAGATTTACATTGCTTGAAGGTGTTCTTGAGTATGCTGCGAGCAAAAAAAATGATATAACTTTGTAGAATTGTGGCATAATTGCCCGCCGCATACCGGCGTTTATTGATTTGAGCCGGCTATTTATTATTTGTGTTGTCAGTGTGTTGACTGGTAAAAGTATTACAATAATTCTAACTTAAATTTTCATAATAAAATAAACGGCGGAGGACAGATTTAAGTCTGTCCTCTTAACGGTATATTAATTTTAGTAAGCCAATACTTTTACATCGTCATCCATAGCCATCTCGACGACATAAGCTCCGCCGACGACTCCGCTGCATTCAGGTATAAGGTCGTCTTTGGTAAAATCGTTTAATTCTAAGGCAGGCGTACAGACTTTAAAAACAACTCCGGCTTCATAGGCATCTTTAATGAAATCATATACAGATTTAGGACTGCCTTCTTTCACCCTTAAATTTTCTGCTATGCCTTTTTTCATAAGAAGTCCTGCATCCGCAGTAAGTATCATTTCAACTTCATAATCCATAGTAGCCGCAGCAGCAGCTTGAAAAAACGGCGCGCCTAACTGGTGCGGATTTTCAGGTGTCGTATTTTGAAGCATAATAAATAATTTGTTTGCCATGTTTTTCTCCTCATTTAAGTTAAGTTAAGTTAATTTGTCCCCGCTTAATTGTATTTTACTTAATTTTATTTTTAAATTAATAAATTAATAATTAATTTTCATATTTTCTTTTACTTCCTTGAGGGTTTCCGATGCAATTTTTTTTGCCTTATTTGTGCCGGCGAATAAAATATCCCAGACCTCGGAAGCCCGTTCTTTGTAATATTGCCGTTTTTCATTCATAGGTATTAAAATATTTTTAATTGATTCGTGAAGATTATTTTTGCACTGTACGCAGCCTATTGAACCGGCAATGCAGTCGTGTTCAATATTTTTTGTTAAGCTGCTCTCAGAAAAAGTTTTATGATAAGAAAAGATAGTGCATATATCGGGATGTCCGGGATCTGACGGATGTATACGCGACTTATCGGTTAATGCAGTTCTTATTTTAGATTTTATCGTATCAAAATCATCAGACAGAAAGATTGCGTTTCCATAAGACTTGCTCATTTTCAAACTTCCGTCGAGACCTATCAGTTTCGGAAATTCGCTTAAAAGAGCTTCCGGTTCAATCAGAGCCCCGTCGTAAAGTTCATTGAATCTTCTTACTATTTTTCTTGACAATTCTATGTGCGGCAGCTGGTCTATCCCGACAGGGACCAAGTCGGCTTTGAATATAGCTATGTCGGCGGTTTGGCTGACGGGATATCCTAAAAAACCGTAATTAAGTTCTTTGTATCCTCTTTCCTTTGCTTCTGTTTTAATGGTCGGATTATGTTTTAATGCATTTATGGAAATAAACATCGAGAAAAATATTGTCAGTTCCGCTATTTCATTAATCATAGACTGAATTATAATTGTGGATTTTTCAGGCATAATCCCGACGGCTAGATAGTCTAATGCAACATTAAATATGTTTTGTCTGAGAAGTTCGGGATGGTCAAAATTAGTAGTTAAAGCCTGAACATCGGCAATTAATATGAATGTATCATATATATTTTGCAGGGCGACTCTATTTTTTAAGGAACCGCAGAAGTGTCCTAAGTGAAGAGGACCTGTAGGTCTGTCTCCGGTTAATATTCTGGCGTATGATTTTTTAGAAGTATTTTGTGTATTTTCGAATTTAAATTCCGATGCTACGGCAGAATTCCGTTTTGTATTATCCATTATTCGGATATTATAATATTCTTTTATATCTAAAATCAAGTTTTTGTTTAATTGGCTTAAATTAGGAACAGCTGCCATTTTCTTACGATTTTCTTTTTTCGTGAATTCTTATTAATAATAAACATCATTATCATCATTATTTTATTATAATATACTACCTGCTGACCAAATTATATTATATGTCGGCTGCATTTATATATAATTTTTATACAATTATAGATGAAAATCCTATTGCAGGGCAGTCTGCCCGGTCTGTTTATATTTTTATAATTTAAAATAAATATTTATAAAATGCTATTGTTATTATAATAATAAATATGATAAAATATGAGTTTAATTAATTAAAAAAATAAAAAAATGAAACAAATAAAAGTCAAGCGATAAAAAATATGGAAACAGAAATGACAGACGGCACAATCAAAAGAAAGCAAAACTTGTTAAAAGAATTGCTTAAGAAAAAAAATGCTATTTTGCTGGCGCATAATTATCAGAGAGATGAAATTCAAGAAATTGCCGATTTTCAGGGTGATTCTCTTGAATTATCTATCAAAGCCAATCAAACGGATGCCGATATTATAGTCTTTTGCGGCGTGAGATTTATGGCGGAAAGCGCTGCAATAATGAATCCGGACAAAAAAGTCATATTGCCTGCCGAAAATGCAGGATGTCCTATGGTAGACATGATTACCGTCAAAGATATATTAAATATGAGAGCCGAATATCCTGACGCCGCAGTAGTAGCTTACGTCAATACTTCAGCTGCGTGTAAGGCCGTCAGCGATATCTGCTGCACATCCGCAAATGCTGTTAAGGTCGTAAATTCATTGCCTAATAAAAAAGTTATAATGATTCCCGATAAAAATCTGGGAGACTATGTTCAGAGATTTACGCAAAAAGAAATAATAAACTGGCCGGGGTTTTGTCCGCCTCACAACAGAACAACGCCGGCAGATATAAAAAAATTAAAAGAAAAATACCCCGGCGCATTATTTGTTGCGCATCCGGAATCCCCGCATGATACCATAGACGTCGCAGACAATGTTTCTTCAACCTCCGGCATGTACCGATATGTAAGACAGACCGACGCAAAATATTTTATTATAGGAACGGAAAGAGGTATAATGTATAAAATGAAGGCTGAGAACCCTGATAAGGTTTTTATTTCAGCGCATAAAGGTCTTGTCTGTCCTAATATGAAAAAAACACATTTAGACAATATAATCGATTCCCTTTCTAATATGAAAAATATAATCGAAATTCCTGAGGATATCAGGCTGAAAGCCAGAAATTCAATTGAAAATATGCTTGTGCTATAACGAATATAAAAATAAAAAGGTAAGGAAAAATTAATAATAATAAAAAAAATCATATAAATTTCCAAGATTTAATTTTTAAACTTCAAAAATACTGGTCTGATTTTGGCTGCGTTGTTATGCAGCCGTACGATATGGAAGTCGGAGCGGGCACATTTTCTCCCTATACATTTCTGAAATGTCTGGAAGAAAAACCTTGGAAAGCGGCTTACGTTCAGCCTTCAAGGAGACCTACGGACGGCAGATACGGAGAAAATCCCAACAGATTGGCAAGGTATTATCAATTTCAGGTTATTTTACAGCCTTATATTAAAGACATTCAGGAAATATATCTAAAAAGTCTTAAAACATTAAATATTACTTCTAATGAGCATGATATAAGATTTATAGAAGACGATTGGGAATCGCCTACGCTTGGGGCATGGGGGCTGGGCTGGGAAGTTTGGATTGACGGTATGGAAATATCTCAATTTACTTTTTTTCAGCAAATCGGCGGCATAGAACTTGAAAATATAGCTATTGAAATTACGTACGGATTAGAAAGAATAGCGATGTATCTGCAGGAAAAAGAAAGCGTATTCGATTTATCATGGAATAATTATTTAACATATGGAGATATTCATAAAGACGATGAATATGAAACTTCAAAATATAATTTTGAATTAGCTTCTGCAGATGCATTGTTTACACTTTTTAATATTTATGAAAATGAAGCAAAAGTAGTTTTATCCGATGAAAAATTGATTAAACCGGCGTATGAATATTGCCTCAAATGTTCGCATGTTTTTAATCTGCTTGACGCAAGAGGGTTTATCAGCGTTTCCGAAAGAATGAATTATATATTAAAAGTAAGGACGCTTGCAGAGCAATGCGCCGTAAAATATAAAAATCAATTAAAATAAAATCTTATTTATGAGCGAATTTTTATTAGAAATAGGTTCAGGCGAGCTTCCTTATCAGGAGGTTTCAGCATTTCCTCCCAGACTTGCAGAGTCGTTTAAAACTTTTTGTGCAAATGAATTAGATTTTAAAGATGACGAAAATAAAAATGTTGAATATTATTCAACATCCAGAAGGGTAGTTCTGTTAGTTAAAAATATGCCTTTGAAAACGGAAGATAAAGAAGCAGAAATAATCGGACCTCCTCTAAAAGTATGTTATATGCCGGATGGCAGCCCTGCAGCTCCGCTGACGCAGTTTATAAAAAAAAATAATATAAAAAATGATAAAAAAATTTATGCCGTCAGCCAGAAAAAGGGTGAATATGCAGCTTATAAAACAATTATTAAAGGAAGAAATGCAGAAAAAATATTGTCGGAAAATATTCCTGCTATTCTTAAAAAACTGCAGTTCAAAAAATCTATGCATTGGTCTAATGCCGATGTAAGGTATCCGAGGCCGATTTTATGGATTCTTGCTTTATTTGACGGGAAAATTGTGCGATTTAATTATGGAGACTGTAAAGCCGGCAATTATTCGTATATTTTAAGAAAAGATTCGTTTTTAAAATCATTCGTAAAAATTGAAAATACAAACGACTACATTGAAAAACTTAAAAAAGCAGGCATAATATTAAATAATCTCGAAAGAAAAAATTTTATAGAAAATGAATTAATAAATAATGCAAAAAAAATTGGATGCATTTTTGAAGACGACGACAATCTTATTAGCGAAATTGTCGGAATTACCGAAAATCCGCATACAGTTCAAGGACAATTTGACAAAAAATTTTTACATATACCTCATGAGCTTTTATCTTTAGTTATGAAAAAGCATCAAAGATTTTTTCCTTTATTTGCAAAAGACGGCTCTAAGCTAATGCCTTATTTTATAGGCGTTGCAAATATAACTTCAAATTTGCAGCATGATGAGCTAAGGGACAATAACATTTCACGGGGTTATTCAAGAGTTTTGGCGGCAAGATTAAACGATGCCGATTTTTTCTATAAAGAAGATATGAAAAAATCTATAGATTATTTTATAGATAAAACAAAAGATGTTGTTTTTTATAAAGGTATCGGCACATATTATGAAAAAACGGAAAGGCTGAAACAACTTGCTCCGTATATTTTTAAGAATATCTTTGGAAATAAAAATACAGTTTCTTCATCTTCAGCAGTTTCTTCATCTTCAGCAGTTTCTTCATCTTCAGCAGTTTCTTCAATAGATACGCCGGATACATCAGAAACAGAAAGCGCAAATATTAAAAATAAAAAAATAATTGAAAGATGCATGTCTTTATTAAAATTTGATTTAACCACGCATGTCGTATATGAATTTCCGGAACTGCAGGGGGTTATCGGCAAAATTTATGCAAATAAATTCGGAGAAAGCGAAATTGTCGCAAGAGCTATAGAAGAACATTATTATCCGACAATGAAACATGGAAAAAAATTAATGCCGGCAGATAAATTTGGCGATATTTCGGCAATTTCCGACAAATTTGACACCGTTTTGTCATTTGCAATGCTAAATAAGCTTCCTACAGGCGAATCTGACCCTTTTGCCATAAGAAGAGCGATGATAGGTATTATTGAAATTATGCTTGAAAAGCAATATAGCATATCATTAAATAAAATATTTGATTTTTATTTTAATAATTTTTATAAAGATAAAAGTTTGGATTTAATAAATTTAAAAGATATTTTTATTTTATTTGCCAAAACAAGATTTAAAAATATAATGGTATCCTTAAATTATAATTTTGATGAAATATCGTCTGTATCAGATGATATTATTTTTGATGATATTTATACATCTTACTTAAAAATAGATTTTGTTTCTAAAAATAAATTGCATGAATATATGTATAATTTAACATTGATTTTTAAAAGATTGAATAATATTACCTTTAATTCAGGCGGCATAGTTTTTTTTGCCAGCGAAAAATTAATTTTAAAAGAAGAAATATCCCTTATTAAATCATATGAATTTATTAAAAATGAATCTCATAGATATATTAAATTAAATAATTATTATAAATTAATGAATCTATATCATGAAATAGTGCATCCGGTTAATAAATTTTTTGATAATGTGATGGTTAATGTTGATGACTTAGAGTTAAGAAATTCAAGAATAGGTCTTTTGAATAGCATACTGCTCGAATTAAAAAATTTATGCGATTTTTCCAAATTATCATATTAGCTCAGTTATATTATACCGTTAGTATAAATTAAGCCGGTATAGCAATATCAATTAATGTTCCGCTGCTAACGCACGGAATTTATATTAATATGATTTTAGTTATATAATTATATTATAATTAATAATAATTAATATTTAAATAAATAAATCTGGGAGGAAAATTTCAATGGCGCAATACGTATATTTCTTCGGCAATAAATATGCTGATGGCGATGGTTCTATGAAAAATTTATTGGGAGGAAAAGGTGCCGGATTAGCTGAAATGACAAAACTCGGCATAAGAGTTCCAGCCGGTTTTACCATTACTACTGAGGTATGCACTTATTTTTATGAACACGGCAGAAAATATCCTGAAGACTTAGAGAATAAATTGCAGGTCAATTTAGAAACTGTTGAAAAGACTATGGGAACGAAATTCGGTGATGCCGAGAATCCTTTGCTCGTATCCGTTAGAAGCGGAGCGAGAATTTCTATGCCCGGAATGATGGATACCGTCCTGAATCTTGGTTTAAATGATGAAACAATAAAAGGCTTAATTAAAAAATCAGGCAATGAAAGGTTTGCCTACGATACGTACAGAAGATTTATCCAGATGTTTTCAAATGTAGTTCTTGGTTTAGATTCTAAAATTATGGAATCAATATTAGAGAAAAAAAAGAAAGAAAAAAATGTTCACAACGATAACGAACTCAGCGCATCGGATTTAAAAGAGCTTGTATATAAATTTAAAGACGTCGTAAAAGAACAGAAGGGGATAGATTTTCCGGATGACCCTTACAAACAGCTGTGGATGGGTATCTCTGCGGTATTTGAATCATGGAATGTTCCGAGAGCTATTACATACAGAAAGTTAAATCATATACCGGAAGATTGGGGAACTGCCGTAAATGTTGTCTCCATGGTGTACGGAAATATGGGTGATAATTCAGGCACAGGCGTCGCTTTTACTAGAAATCCTTCAACAGGCGAAAACGGGTTTTACGGCGAATATCTGATTAACGCGCAAGGCGAAGATGTCGTAGCAGGTATCAGAACGCCGCAGCCTATAAATAATATGTCGAAGAAGAATAAAAGCGACGTTTCATTGGAAGATGCTTTACCTTCGGTATATAAAGAACTCATAGAATACGCAAAAATTCTTGAAAATCATTATAAAGACATGCTTGACCTGGAGTTTACTATTCAGGAAGGAATTTTGTATATGCTTCAGGTGCGTTCAGGCAAAAGAACTGCAAAAGCATCGGTGAAAATTGCTCTTGATATGTATAATGAAGGTTTAATCGATAAAAAAACGGCTGTTTTAAGAGTAGACCCCAATTCAATTGTTCAGTTGCTCTATCCTTCAGTAGACCCAAAATCAAAGAAAGATGTTATCGCAAAAGGTTTGCCCGCTTCTCCGGGCGCTGCAAGCGGAGAAGTTGTATTTTCTGCAGAAGAAGCGGAGGCAGAATCAAAAAAAGGCAAAAAGGTTATTCTCGTAAGAATGGAAACATCTCCTGAAGATATACATGGAATGAGCGTTTCAGAAGGAATACTCACAGCAAGGGGCGGTATGACCTCACACGCTGCCGTTGTTGCGAGAGGCATGGGTAAATGTGCTATAACCGGCTGTTCCGCTCTTGAAATTAATGAAAAGAAAGGCGAGATAATTATAGGCGAAAGAGTTATAAAAAAAGGAGATACCGTCACTTTAAACGGTTCTACAGGGGAAGTATATTACGGAAACGTAGATATGATAAGAAGCGAATTAAACGACGATTTTCTTACGATAATGGGTTTTGCGAACGGGCTTAAAAAATTAAAAATACGGGCTAACGCCGATACTCCTGAAGATGCGAAAGTTGCCAGAAATTACAGTGCCGAAGGCATAGGGCTGTGCAGAACGGAGCATATGTTTTTTAAAGGCGATAGAATTAAAGCAGTCAGAGAAATGATTTTAGCCGATTCAAAAGAGGAAAGAGAAAAAGCCCTCAGAAAATTGCTGCCTATGCAAAAAGGCGATTTTTTAGATATATACAATGAAATGAAAGGATATTCCGTTACCATAAGACTTTTAGACCCTCCTCTGCATGAGTTTCTGCCTAAAACAGAAGAAGAGATAAAAGAACTTGCAGGAATAATGAATGTTTCATTTGATAAATTAAATACAAAAGCAAATTCTCTGCATGAAATTAATCCTATGTTGGGACATAGGGGATGCAGGCTCGGAATAAGCTATCCGGAAATATATGAAATGCAGGTAGAAGCAATTATGGAGGCTGCATGTGATTTTTATTCGCAGGGCAATGAAATAATTCCTGAAATTATGATACCTGTTGTAGGTATTTATGAAGAAATAAGAATATTGAAGGCTATGGTAGATAAAAAGGCAAATGAGGTTATGGCATCCAGAGGGGTTAAACTGAATTATCTTGTCGGCACAATGATAGAACTTCCAAGGGCATGTGTTATAGCCGGCGATATTGCCAAAGAAGCTGAATTCTTTTCATTTGGAACAAATGACCTGACGCAGACTACATTTGGTTTTTCCAGAGATGACATAGGTTCTTTTTTGCCTGATTATTTAGAAAGAAATGTTTTAAAAACAGACCCGTTTATCGAACTTGACAGGGAAGGGGTAGGCAGTTTAATGAAAATTGCGGTTGAAGGCGGAAAAAAGACAAGGAAAGATATTAAGCTCGGAATATGCGGCGAACATGGCGGAGACCCAAGTTCTATTGAGTTTTGTCATATTTTAGGTTTAAATTACGCAAGCTGTTCTCCGTTTAGAGTGCCGGTTGCAATAATTGCCGCTGCCCATGCTGCAATAAAAAATGATAAATAATTTACATACAGATAAAAACATCTTAAACATTTTATCCGCATTTGCGATAGAAGCGTCTGAGCTTATTGACGGCAATGCCGATGCCGGCGGTGTTACTATTTTTATATGCAAAAATGCATATACTGCAAGAAACTTGTACAAAGATATGAATTTATTATCTTGCCGCCGGCCTGCTTTTTTTGAAAAGAATGATGAAGTTAATCAGAAAATTTCAATTGAAACTAAACATAAAAAAGCGGTTCTGTGCGAAGAAATAATTCCGGCAAGCATTTTATATGAACTGCTGAATGGCAAATCAAATGAAGACGCTAATATTTCTGTCAGTTTAATACTCACCTGCCAATCATTTTTAAGTGATGTTCCTTCCCGGCTTGATATTGACGAGACAATTATAAAAGTAAAAAAAGGACATATTTTAGACAGGAATAATTTAATTAATAATTTATTATCTTTCGGATATGAGAAAACAGAGTATATCCATGACCCGTTTCAATTTTCTGTCAGAGGAGAATTAATAGATATATACGGAGGCGACACTGATAATCCTGTAAGAATTGATTTTTTTGATGATGAAGTTCAGGATATAAGATATTTTGATATAAACAGTCAAAGAAGTATTCATAAAATAGATAATTATATAATATTCCCGTTAAAAGACGGTATGCTGAAAAAAAAATTAAATATACTTGAGATTATTGGAAAGCCGTTAATTTTTGCGGAAGAATCTGATTTAAATGATAATAAAGAAAATATAAACGAAGTAATAAATATTATTGATAACAATAATAGCCGGCGCATCAATAACAATAATGCAGAAAATCAGGATGAGCAGAATTTTACGGCAAATGCAGCCGCAGGTTATGATAGTGAAATTGCCTTTCTTGAAAATCAGGTTAATAATTTATTAAAAAAATATAATAATGATATTTTTTATTTTAATTTAAACACGGATGGAAGTTATATACGCTCCGCAAAAAATTACTATAAATTGGATTATTATTCTGAGGATTTTTTTTCCAAAAAACGTAAATTTCTCATTTCACCGGAACGGCACTCGTCCGAAAAACGCAAAGAGATTATTGGGGAAAGTGAATTTAAAAAAGAAACAGACAACACAGATTTTTTTGAAAATATCAGAGAGTTAAATCCGGGCGATTTTGTAGTTCATGTCAATCATGGCATAGGGAAATTTACAGGAATAAAAACAATAAGAGCGGGAAATTTGACCGCCGATTATTTTGAAATTATTTACGCCGGAGGCGATAAAGTATATGTGCCTTCCGAAAAGATATATCTTATACATAAGTATATAAATTCAGGAGAAACGGAACCTGAATTAAATAAATTGGGAACCAGAACTTGGGAAAAATCAAAGAAAAAAGCTAAAGAAAAAATCGAAGAGATAGCTAAAGACCTTGTTGAATTATACGCTAAAAGAAAATCAGAACAGGGGTTTGCTTTTTCAAAAGAAGATGACTCTTACAGGGAGTTTGAAGAAAATTTTGAATATGAGGAAACAGAAGACCAGGCTAAAGCAATAAAAGATGTTCTTGCAGATATGGAATCTAATAAACCGATGGACAGATTAGTTTGCGGAGATGTCGGCTACGGCAAAACGGAAATTGCGATAAGAGCTGCTTTTAAAGCTGCTATGGACGGGAAGCAGGTAGTATTTTTAGCTCCTACGACTTTATTAGTTGAACAGCATTTCACTAATTTTTCAAAACGTTTTGAAAAATATCCGATTAAAATTGCTTATTTATCCAGATTTATGTCTGCAAAGGAAGAAAAAGAAACGATAAAATCAATAGAAAGCGGCAGCGTCGATATAATAATAGGAACCCACAAGCTATTATCGGATAAAATAAAACTTAAAGACCCTGGACTTTTAGTAATCGACGAAGAACAAAAATTTGGAGCTTTCCAAAAAGAAAAATTAAAAAAATTAAAATCTTCTATTGACGTGCTTGCTTTAAGCGCGACCCCAATACCGAGGACTCTTTATCTCTCGGTGTCCGGCATAAGAGATATAAGCATTCTGAATACGGCGCCTATAGGCAGAAAAAATATACACACTGTCATTTCGTTGTACAGTGAAACTCTGATAAAAGAATATATTTATAGGGAAATAATGAGAGGGGGACAGGTTTATTTCATAGATAACAGAATAGCGCATCTTGAATCCTTGCTGAATAAATTTAACAAGTTTATGCCTGATATAAGGGTTGGCGTTGCTCACGGCAGGCTTGATGCCGACAGCCTTGAGGAAATAATGCACAAATTTTATCATAAGGAATACGATATACTGCTCAGCACATCTATAATTGAAGCCGGTCTCGACAATCCGAATGTAAATACTATTATTATAAATAATGCGGAAGGTTTGGGTTTAAGCCAGCTATATCAATTAAGAGGCAGGGTCGGCAGGTCGTATCTGCAGGCTTATTGCGTACTGCTGACCAATTCTGAAGAGTTGACCAAAGAGCAGAACAAAAGGCTTGCAGCTATCATGGAATATAATGATTTAGGCTCCGGTTTCAGACTGGCTATGGCAGATTTAGAGATAAGGGGCGCAGGCAATATTTTAGGCGGAGCCCAATCCGGCAATATAAATTCTATAGGTTTAGAAATGTGCATGCAAATGCTTAAAGACGAGATTAAAAAAATAGAGGGCAAGGTTCTGCCTTTAGAAATATTTCCGGAAGTTAAGGTTAATCTGAATATGTATATTCCGGACGGTTATATAACAGACGGCAAAATAAAATTAAGTTTTTACCGCAGGCTGTCAACCTGCAGCAGCATTGAAGAGGTTGCCGGCATAGAAGAAGAATTGATAGACAGGTTCGGAAGATATCCTGAAGAGGTCGGCAATTTAATAAATATCTCTAAGCTAAAGGTCTGTATGAGAAAAATAAAAGTAAAATTTATCGATATTCACAAAGAAGGATTTGATATTGAATTTTATAATAACTCTGATAAAAATAACAAAAGCGGAGGGGCTGCCGGATACGAAGAACGCCCTGAGAAATTTAGCTATAACAGTGAAGAATTATACTCCGGAGCTTATATTCCTGAATTTTCGGCTATACAAACATCAAATGATTTAAACGATGAAAATGTAGAATTCGCAAAAGCATTAATAAGTTTTGTAAATGATAAAGAAATACTGTCTAAATATCTGATTAATTTCATTTCTGAATATAAACTAAAGATAAAGGCGAAAAAAAACAAAAACGACTCAAAAGATAATATTTATAACGCAGCCGCTGAAAGTACTCCGGATATAGACGCTATTATATTTATCTTGCAAGAAATAGACCGCTATGTTAATATTTAAGATAAAATATATGTGTAAATCAATTTAATAATCCTTATAAAAAAATTCAAATTATTTCGGGAGAAACTAAATGTATTTCGGGAAGAAAAACGGCAAAGTTAATTTGTCAAACAAATCAGAATTCACTAGGAGATTTTCAAAAATTATCGTATTTAGTTTATTTTTATTTGCAATATCTTTCGGACTTTACGGATGCGCAAAAAAACCTGCTCCTTCGGCAAAGGTTTTAGCAACGGTAAACGGCAAACCGATAACACTCAATGAATTTAAATCAGAGATTGCAAAACTGCCTCCTTCTGTTACGTCATTTGTATCAACGCCGCAAGGACAAAAGCGATTTCTCAACAGTATGGTAGAAAGACAAATTTTGGCAGATAGAGCAATTAAAGACGGACTTAATAAATCAAAGGCATATAAAATGCAGCTGTCTGATTTTAAAAAAGGTTTGCTTGTGCAGCTTTTGTTAAATGAAAAAGTGCAAAAAAAATTGGTAATTACCGATCAGGCTGCTAAGAATTTTTATAAAAAACATCTTGCTACATTTAATTTGCCGTCTAAAATTAATGTAAGCTATATTCAACTTAGTTCATTAGCTGCCGCAAAAAAAGTATATGCAGATTTGCAAAAAGGGGTTTCTTTCCCAAAATTGGCAAAACAATATTCTGCGGCTCCGAATGCAAAAAGCGGAGGAGCTCTCGGCTGGATAAAATTCGGGGAGACGGCGCCTTCGTTTAATCAGGCTGCATTCAGCATACCTAAAATAGGCGGTTATTCCAATATAGTACCTGTAGGTAAAAATTTTGATATCGTCAGGCTCAATAATATTTTATCGGGTAAGCCAAAACCGTTTTCTAAAATAAAAAATCAAATCATTATGATCATGAAAGAAAAAGAAGGACAAAAATTGTTTAAAAATTACCTTAACAAAGTCAAAAAAGCTTCCAAGATCACATATTATTATAAAAATTTAGCGGCGTTAAATCAATTTAAACCATCGGCTTCAACGCCTTCGAAAAAATAATATTCAATAGTTATTAATAATTATTGTTTTTTTATGTATGTGTATTAATATGTTTCAAATTTAATACGGGAAATAATAAAATATGAGTAAAAAAGTTAAGTCAAGTTATAACAGCAATAAGAGACGTATTTTTACTGCGTCTCTTATTGTATTTTTATCGGTTTATATCTTTTTGCCCGTACTGAACGTCCACGCAATTATAGCAGACCAAGTGATGGCCGTTGTCAACAAAACTCCTATCACGCAATATGATTTTGCTAAATTTAACAAACCGGCGTTTGAGAATTACGAACAAATGCAAAAAGACGCGTCAAACGGTATATTTAACAGCAATGATGCAAGGATAATGACGCAGACGAAAAAAATTATTAATTTTTTGGTCGATAAATTGCTTATAAAGCAGGAAGAACAAAAAGCCGCTCTTTACATATCGCCTAAAAAAATTGATGCTTATATTCAAGCTGTTGCGAAATCAAACAATATGACGGTATCTGAATTTAAAAAAATGCTGAAAACTAGGGGAATTAGTTTTCATGAGTACAAAAAACAGCTTGAGAAACATTTTATGCAGTTCAGCCTCTTGAGAAAAATATACGGCAGTAAAATGAATATTACTAATGCAATGCTTCTCAATTATTACAAGAAAAATATTGAAGAATTCAGAGGCAGGGAAGAGGAAGACTTAAA
The DNA here is from genome assembly GCA_021825865.1 of bacterium. GTDB lineage: Bacteria > SZUA-79 > SZUA-79 > Acidulodesulfobacterales > Acidulodesulfobacteraceae > Acididesulfobacter. The sequence goes on along the minus strand of JAKAFU010000004.1, from coordinate 29,037 downwards.
GCTTATATTTATTTCAGTTCCTACAGATGCAAGTAAAATATTGAGAGAAAAAATATATCGCAGAATGCTTCATATCAGAAATATCGCCATTAAGGGGGATGTCAGCTTTTCGTCGCTAGCTTCAAAATATTCGGACGATCCTTCCGAAAAAAATGGCGGCAGGATAGGTTATGTTTATAAAGACAAATTGTCGCCAGCTTTTTCCTCGGCGGCATTCAAATTAAAAGTAGGGCAGATAAGCAAAATAATTCCGTCAAAATTCGGTTATACACTGCTTAAGTCTGTAGGTAAAAAATACGGCTCATATAAGTCTTTCAGACAGGTTAAATCAAAAATCTTTATGCTGCTGGAAAAAATTAAAACAGGTAAATATTTATCGAAACTTGTAAAGAAAGCCAGAAAAGATTCATTTATTAAACTGCTTTTAGTTTCTTGATTTTATCCAGAACTAATTCAATTAAAACTGATAAATATAAAATTTAAGAAAAAATGCCGTTGAAAAAAAATAATATTATCGGCATAACTATGGGCGATCCCGGTGGAGTCGGACCGGAAATCTCTATTTTGTCGTGCAAATATTTTCTAGAAAAAAATAGCAGGATTATTATGCCCGTAATTTTTGGTTCGGCAGCATATATAGATTTTGTAAACAATTATGTCGTGAAATCAAAATATAAAATTAATTCTATCTGTCCGGATGATATAAATAGCGAAGAAGACAGTTTAAAATATTACAGGAATGATTGCATAAACGTTATTAATTGTTCAGATGAGTCATATATATCAGTCAATTTCGGAGTTGAAAATTATAATTATGCTAAAGATACAGAAAAATTTATATTAAAGGCGGTTGAATTTGCTAAGTCGGGCAAGATAAAGGGCATCGCTACGGCGCCTATCAATAAAAATATGATGTTTAAAGGCGGAGCAATGTTTCATGCTCATACGGAGCTTTTGGCCCATCTTACTTCCGAAGAAAATTATGCAATGCTTTTTTATTCAAAAGAATTAATAACCATACTTGCTACTATTCATATACCCTTAAAATTTGTTTCGGAGAAAATAACCGAAAATTTGTTAGAAAAAATTATCAATATAGCTTACAAATCGCTTAGAATTGATTTTGATATAAATAATCCGCATATTGCAGTTCTTGGGTTAAATCCTCATGCAGGAGAAAATGGAGAAATCGGAAAAGAAGAAATTAATATAATCAGTCCCGTCATTGCTGAATTTAAACGAAATAATTTTAATATAGAAGGTCCTTTCCCTTCCGACAGTTTTTATGCAAAAAGATATAAAGATTTTGATATTATAATATCTATGTATCATGACCAGGCATTAATTCCTTTTAAACTTTTATCATTCAATTACGGAGCTAATGTAACGGTTGGACTGCCTGTCGTCAGAACATCGCCCGTACACGGAACTGCTTACGATATCGCAGGAAAAAATATTGCGGACGCAAGAAGTATAATTTATTCAATATTGCTTGCTTCTAAAATTGCGGATAACAGATTAAAATGGAAAGAAAAATAATAATAAAAGGCGCAAGGCAGCATAATTTAAAAAATATAAATTTAGAAATTCCCAAAGATAAACTTGTTGTTATAACCGGCTTATCAGGCTCCGGAAAATCAAGTCTTGCCTTTGACACAATATTTGCAGAAGGACAGCGAAGATACTTAGAATCCCTATCTTCTTATGCGCGGCAATTTATGGAACAGATGGATAAACCCGATGTTGATTCAATTGAAGGTTTATCCCCTACTATTTCCATTGAACAGAAATCAGTCAGTAAGAATCCCCGCTCTACAGTCGGCACAATAACGGATTTATATGATTATTTAAGGGTGCTTTTCGCAAGAATAGGTACTCCTTATTGCTATAAATGCGGCAAAAAAATTGAACCGCAAACTATAGACCAGATGATAGATGTTATTTTTGACTATGGGAAGCGCGGCGGCAGATTGATAGTTTTATCTCCGGTGGTCATAGGACGTAAAGGCGAATTTAAAACAAAATTTGAAGAATATTTAAAGCACGGATTTTCAAGAATATACGCTGATAACGTGCAGTATAGCTTAGAAGACGATATTATTCTAGATAAAAATAAAAAACATGATATTGACGTTGTCATAGACAGGCTTGTTATAAAAAAAGAAATCAAACAAAGATTATATAATTCTATAGAAATTGCATTAAAATTATCTCTTGGTACATTAAAACTGAAATTTATAGCTGAAGACGAAAAGGAAACGGACATATTTTTGAGCGAACATTCCGTGTGTTTAGATTGCGGTATTAATTACGGTAAGCCGGAGCCTGCGATGTTTTCTTTTAACAGTCCTGCAGGAGCATGCCCTTCTTGCGGAGGATTGGGCTATAAAACATTTTTTGACGAAGATCTGATAATTCCGGATAAAAAACTGTCGTTAAAAGACGGCGCCGTAGCTGTACTAAAAAATTCGAGTCCTGTTTACAGAAATCATATTGTAAACAGTTTAGCTCTGCATTATAAGTTTAATCCGAATACACCTTATGAAGAACTTGACGAAAATATACAGCAAATTATTTTATACGGCTCAAACGGCGAAAAAATCGAGTTTTACGATGAACATTCAGACAAGCAAAGTTTTAATTCAAAAGAATGGGAAGGGATTATTCCTATGCTTAAAAAGAGTCTGAATAATAATTCCGTAAATTATATTATCGACCCTTATAAATTTATGAGTGAAAAGCCTTGTCCCGAATGTAGCGGGTTCAGGCTGAAAAGAGAATCTTTAAGCTATAAAATAAATAATTTATCAATAGTTGATATTACAAATTTAAGCATAAAAGATGCACTGTATTTTTTTAAGAATATCAGTCTCAATGAATATGAACTTGGTATAGCCGACAGAATCATTAAGGAAATTACCGAAAGGTTATCTTTTCTCGTAAATGTAGGATTAGATTATCTTACTCTTTCAAGGTCAGCCTCCACCCTTTCAGGCGGCGAATCTCAAAGAATAAGGCTGGCAACGCAGATAGGTTCCGGACTTACAGGCGTTCTATATATTTTAGACGAACCCAGTATAGGTCTTCATATGCGTGACAATGAAAGGCTTTTAAAGACTATATTTGATTTAAGAGATAAAGGCAACAGTCTGATAGTTGTAGAACATGACGAGCTGACTATGCTGAAATCCGATTATATTATAGATATGGGTCCGGGAGCCGGTAAAAACGGAGGATTTGTTGTGGCTGCAGGAACTCCGGAAGAAATAATGCGTAATCCGGATTCTTTGACCGGAAAATATCTAACTAAAAAATTAAAAATAGATATTCCGGCAAGAAGAAGACCGCAGGCTCAAGGTTTTATAAAAATTATAGGGGCTAAAAAAAATAATTTAAAAAACATAGATGTTGCAATTCCTTTAGGTAATTTAGTCTGCGTTACGGGCGTTTCCGGTTCGGGCAAAAGTACCCTCGTTATTGACACGTTATATGAAGCTGTATCCGGCTATAAAAACGGAATAAAAGATTTTTCAAAATTTGATGTCGATTTGATTGAAAATATAAATCTGATTGAAAGAGTGATAGATATTGACCAATCTCCGATAGGGAGAACCCCAAGGTCTAATCCCGCAACCTACACGGGTATTTTTACGAGCATAAGAACCCTGTTTTCAGAGACGAAAGAATCCAAAATAAGGGGTTACCAGCCCGGAAGATTCAGTTTTAATGTTAAGGGAGGCAGATGCGAAGCTTGCGCCGGTGACGGGGTTAAAAAAATTGAGATGCTTTTTATGCCGGATGTTTATGTTACCTGCGATGTTTGCAAAGGCAGGCGATATAACAGCCAAACGCTTGAGGTCAAATATAAAGATAAAAATATTTACGATGTATTAAATATGACGTTTAAAGAAGCATACGATTTTTTCGGAAGCGTACCGTCATTAGCGCATAAGATAAAATTTTTAATAGACGTGGGACTTGACTATATTACTTTAGGGCAGCTTGCAACAACACTGTCCGGAGGCGAAGCTCAAAGAATAAAATTATCAAAAGAATTGTCCAGACCAAATGAGTTCAAAACACTTTATATATTGGACGAGCCCACGACGGGGCTGCACTTTGAAGATATAAAAAAGTTATTAAAAATTATTAATCTATTGGTAGATTCAGGAAACACCGTCGTAGTCATTGAACACAATATGGATGTTATAAAATGTGCCGATTATATAATTGACGTGGGACCTGAAGGCGGAGACGGCGGAGGTTTTGTCGTAGCGGAAGGCAGTCCTTGCGAAATAATATTAAATGAAGATTCGCTGACAGGAAAATATTTAAAAAATGAAATAGGCATCAACAACGCATAAATACTGCATACAGAACGATATTACCGGAAATATAATTATAAAAAAGTATTGACTTTAGACTGAGATAGTGATAAAAAATAAATCTTGTAATGAAATTTATTACACGATTAATATAAATACCTACAAGATTAATTTTTCAAATTAATTATTTTTAAATTCATAATATTTAAACTAAAGGGGGGTAAAAAATGGCAAAAAGCTCGGAAGAATCGCCTTCAAGGCGAACTTTTATGATGGTTGTCATTGGATTGATTTCAACAGTTATCGGTATCGCGTTAGCGGTTCCTATTCTTGGTGCAGTCTTAAATCCATTGTTCAGAAAAAGAGATATTGTCTGGACAAAACTTGGCAAAATCAGTGATTTAAATTTAAAACCGTTAACTCCGAAGTTTGTTCCTGTTTATTTTAGAGTTAAAGAAGGCTGGTCCGTTAATACTTTGCCAAGGCAGGTAGTTGTGGTAAAGCAGGTTAACGGCGATTTGCTGTTCTTTTCAAATCAGTGCACGCATTTAGGATGTCCCTTACACTGGATAGCTGCAAGACAAAAATTTTTGTGCCCTTGCCATGGCGGCATGTTCAACGCAACAGGGCAGGTAGTCGGCGGACCTCCGCCAAGACCTCTTTATCAATGGGTTCATAAATTTGGCAAAGATAAGGATACTGTTTACATTCAAAATAAGTTCAAAGACAATCCAAAAGACAGGGGGATCTGATGTTTAAACAAATTCAGAACTGGTTCGATGAAAGAATCGGTCTTACTAAAGTAATAGAAGAATTTAACGGTGAGAGAATACCGAGACGCGGAGGCTGGGCGTATACCTTAGGAAGTCTGCTTGCTTTTCTTTTTACCGTTCAGGTAGTGACAGGCATATTTTTGCTGTTTTATTATGTTCCTTATTTTCCGATAGCAAGAAATGCCACATATTTTCTGAAGCACCATGTTGTTTTTGGAAATATATTATTAGGCATTCATCTCTGGGGCGCCTTTACCATGATATTCGTTATACTCATACACATGGCAAGGGTGTACTTTTCCGGAGCTTATAAAAAACCTAGGGAAATGCAATGGATTGCAGGTATGGTACTGTTTTCCGTGGTTGTTGTCTTAGGTTTGACAGGTTATATGCTTGTCGGTAACGAAAATTCATGGTGGACTATAAACGTTCTTACTAATGTTGCCTCTCATACTCCGTTTATTGGAGGTTTTATAAGAGAAATCGCCAGAGGCGGCACGGAGACAAGCGTTTTAACTATGCAGCATATCTTTGCCGTTCATGTGTGGTTATTGCCTATTGTGGTAATAATGTTTATACCGATACACTTATTCTTAATAAGAAAAACCGGTCATCAGGGTATGGCATTAGAATACAAAAATAGCAAAATAAGCGAAGATGATGAAAAAAGATGGCTGAAACCGGATGGAACAGTACCTTTTTTTCCGGATCAGTTTTATAAAGACATGATTGTATCATTAGTTGTATTTGCGGTTATTTATATATTGGCGGTATATGTCGGCGCGCCGATAGGTCCGATGTACAGACCCTTGGCGTTAAACTTTGCTCCTGAAGCAGACTGGTATTTCTTAGCAAACGAAGAAATACTGAAATACTTTCCCGGGCACGGACTTATTATATTTTCAACATTTCTTATTCCTTCAATCGGTTTTGGAATATTATTCCTTCTCCCGTTTATTGACAGAACAAAGGAAAGAAGTCCGTTTAAAAGACCGGCGGCAACCGTCTTGGGGATACTCTTTCTACTTTTGTTAGTTTATTTAACATTAATAGGCGGGGAACCGAAAGCGCCGGCAACCGTTTAATGTATATTTAATAATGGACACTCAGGCGCTGATAACTTTGCCATAAGCAGCAATAGCCAGAGTAGTAATTTATTATTAAATATTAATTGCTGAGTTGCTAATAACAATTATATACTTAAGAGGAGCAAATCAAGATGAATTTAGGAACTGTAGATATATTAAACCTATTTATAAATCGATTGGCATTAGGATTTATGGCAATCGCGTTTATATCTCACTACATAGGGATATTTAAAAAAAACGACAGGTATTTCAGGCTTGCAAAGCCGTTAATACTTATATCGCTGATAATCGGTACAATACAGACAATTGTTTATTTCTATTTTTTAAGCATGCTCAGAAACGGTATACCAAATTTTTGGATACTTATGAGCAAATTGCAGCCCGGAGTTATAGGATACTCGATGGATTTTCTGCTGCTGTTTTTAGTTTTGGGAGCAATATACTATGCGGGTTTCAATTCTGATCCTGAACGGGGCAAACAGGGTTGGAATGTTTTTATAGGAATATTGGCATTCGTTGCAGGATACGCTTCGGACGTTTTTTATACAATAACCGAAAGTTATACAATGGGTCCTACGCCAAAAACTGCTATAAGAACGCCGATGTCAATACTGCTGTCTATTGAAAAAAATATCCAGCTTTTTGCATTATCGGCTGCCGTTCTTGCAATTTATGCAGCAGTAAGATATATCATTTCTTCTAAAAAGGAGGACAAAGAATTTTACGACTGGATGGGTTCATTCGCCAGCATAATAACCGTAATGTTCTTGATAGCTTACCCTATTGTCTATTTTGGATGGTTTAAACATTATAGAGCTACCTCCAGCGATGGATTTAACAGAATAATGCTTGGGAAATATCAGTGGATAATGTACGATTTCTTGGAATCACTCGGGGGAGCATTGATCCTGAACTTTATTTATATGCTCTGGAAATTAATTAACGGAAGAGACAAGAGCAAACCAACCGTATCTGTGGGCTTGATAGGTTTTTTTATAATAGTTGCGATTGTAGCGTTGGGATTTGGCGCTCTGCCTCTTTCAATGGGCGTGTTAGGTAATATGCAGCCTGTTAAATATTTAGCACTCACAGGGTTGTTTATTACAGGATTTATGACACTCGGATTTTATCTCAAAGATTTAACGCCTAATTTTAAATTCGGAACTATTTCAAAAATACCGCAATTATTTCTTATAGTCGGCGGATTATTAGTAGCATTCAATGTTCCGCTTATGGGCTACATGAAGATAATGGCCAGAGGTAAAGACAGAATAATTTATCAGACGATGAACCTGAACGGGACAAAATACATTGCTCCAATTATTTATCCGTGGCCTGTGAAAAAAGGATATGGAATATTGCACGATAAGTGCGTGATATGTCATACGCTGAACAGGGTTGAACGGTATAACGGCAAGGCATACGGCCCGTTTAAGCATCTTGTAGAACATCAGATGAGAATCGTGAACGGCTGTCCTATTACGTTGGCAGAAGCTAAGGAAGTCGTGCATTATTTAGACTCTTTAAACATCATTGCTTACAATCAGCATCTTGAAAAAGAACATAAAAAATGGGCACCGCCTGCGGCATTGCCATGGGGTAAACCTGCTGTATCTACAACTGCAAAGACGAAGAAATCAAAAAAAGTCAAAGCAGCGTCTAAAGCGAAACCTGCCGTGAAAGCCGTAACATTGCCTAGCGGGGCTGCTTTAAAAACGGCTGCAATGAAGATAATCGACGCTCAAGGATGCTTAGGATGTCATACAATAGACGGCAAAGGCGGTGCAGTAGGACCAAATTTATCGCAGGAAGGCAACAGAGGTCACAGCGTACACTGGATTGAAGTGCAAATTCAGACGCCAAGAGTTCATGACCCGTCATCGATAATGCCTGACCATCATTTGAATCCGGCACAATTGAGAACTGTAGCAACATATGTAGATTCACTAAAATAAAAGTCTCAATAAAGTAAATAAATTTATGCGGCATAATTGTTTATCAGCTATGCTTCGCTGTTTAGAGCTTTTATTTATTTTTTTGCTATAAAATCAAAAATCAAATAGGCATTTACTTTTATTTAAGTAAATGCCTATTTTTTAATAACTTATTGTACAATGGATTTACAAATTAAAAAAAATGGATAAACAGTTTATAAAACAAATAACCAGAATGAGTTCATTGGGCTTAAACGTTATAATTTCTTCCGTTATAGGATTTGCAATAGGATACTATTTAGATAAATATACAGGATATATTTATCTTTTCGTAATTATTTTCACTTTAATCGGATTCATTGCCGGAATTTATGAAATTTATAAACAAATTAAAAAAGAGCTTAATACTAAAATATGAAAATTATAAAAAAATAGCATCTCTGATATATACTCCTTTCCTGCTCGGTATAATAATTTTTTTTATAATTAGTTTATTAATAGCAATTTTATTTAAAAATTTAAATTTTACACTAAGTATATTTATCGGATTCTTAATTGCTTTTGTTTTTTATGCCGACATGGGTTTATATGTTTCTAAACATATTGAAAAGAAAAATTTAAATCCTGCTATGCTCCTTATTAATTTAATAAAAAACTTGCTCTTAATCTCTTTTTTTTTTATAATAACATATAAATTAATTTATTATGATTATATCGGAGTTTCTATAGGTTTTGCTATTATGCCTTTGTCAGTTTTTCTAGCGCTGGTTTTACGTCTAATCAATAATGACTAAAGAATGACTAAACTAAATAGATAGCCTAAATAAAATTATTGAGCACTTAATTATATATATTGTATAGATATATATAATAGCTGCATAATATAGCAGTTGTGCGAATTAAAATATAAATAATATATAGTTAATAAATTATGAGGTTTAATATATGTTAAAAGCACCGATTTTGATTAATATTCCGGGGATACCTATTTACTGGACTATGACTATTATTGTAATGGCAGTGATTCTTGCATTTGCGTTCATTGTCGGAAAAAGTTTGAAAGTCGTTCCAGGCGCTGTTCAAAGTTTTTTTGAACTCATAATTATCATGACGGAATATTTCCTGAGGGAAATAATCGGTGATGAAGGCGAAATGTATTTGCCGCTGATTGCTTCATTTGCCGTCTTTATATTATTCTCTAACTTACTTGGCAGCATTCCGGGGTTTACTTCCCCTACAGCAACAATCGATACTACTGCTACATTAGCGTTGATAGTATTTGTATTATCCCATTTTATGGGAGCAAAAAAACACGGATTTAAATATCTGAAAAAATTTTTGGGTCCGTTAATAGTTTTAGCGCCCATTATGATAATAATAGAAGTTATGTCGGCGCTTTCAAGACCTTTTTCGCATGCATTACGACTATTTGCAAATATATTTGCCGAAGAATTTATGGTAACGGTTTTATTGTTTCTGCTTCCATGGGTAGTTCCGGCTATAATGATGTACATGCAAATTTTTACCGATTTTATGCAGGCTTTCGTTTTTTATCTTCTGGCTATAATTTATATAGCACTTTCTTTAGAATCGGAAGAGATGGAAGAAGTTTAGCGTTTAATAGTTTAATATATATATATAACTTAATAAATTAATTTAAAAATAATATTGTATTGGAGGGGAAATGTTAAAAGTTTTTTCTGTTTTGGTCGCTTTCGCACTTGTAATGCTTGAAAGCGTAAAGGTTTTTGCAGCAAATATTGCAGGCAGCAGTACGGTATCCGCAGTTCATGCGGCAGCTTCGTCACATGCGGACGTCATGTCTAAAAGTTTATTTTTTGGGCTGTCTGCACTCGGCGGAGGTTTGGCTATTGGTTTAGGTGTTATTGGAGCAGGCGTTGGTATGGGAAGCGCAGTCAGAGGAGCATTGGAATCTATGGGCAGAAATCCTGCAATGGAAAAGAAACTTATCGTATGGATGATTACCGGTATGGCAATTATGGAATCGTTAGCTTTATACGCTCTGCTAATTACATTTATTTTATTTTATGCAAATCCGTTCAAAGCAATAATTTTAAAATAAGTTTATATATATCTAAAAAGGTTAACATAAACTATTATTGGAATTTCAACACTTTGTTTTAAGCTGCCGTTCAGAATCTTATGAACGGCAGCTTTTTTATTATTATCAAATAAAATAGTACGCAATTATTAATATTCAGTTATTTATTGTTCGCATACTTATGCCATAAAACCGTCTCAATGCCCGCTATAAAAATTAGTAAGCGATTACTTATTGACCTCCGATACCAAGAAAGACGACCATATACCAATGCTCCATCGGTTTTATTTATGTTTTATAATGTATATAGCTAATAATGTATATCGTGCTATAGTATTTGCCACATTTAGATTTCATTAAATAATAACAGTCATTAGCTTATTAATTTTTTCATCAGCGGAAATTTTATAAAATCTAATATAACCATATAAATAAATGTTCCAAATAATAGGCTTGCAATGTATATTAAAGAAATAGGCGCCATTAAGATACCGAAATATGCCATTAGTGTAACTGCAATTAAATCTCCCAGAGTAGCGAGCATCAAATAAGTTCCGGGACGGGATTTATAAAAATGCCTTCTTTCTCTTACAAGATAAACCGTTGCTTGACCGCTGAATACAAGTGCAAGAAATACTAAGGTTTGAATCTTTGCCAGGGATAAATTCAAAACATCGGCACCTATAATATATACTAAGAATGAATAAATAAGCCACGCGCCTGCAATAATCAGCGAAGCGGTTACAATCAGTTTGATATGCCATTTATCAGGTTTATTTGAATATACAACGTTATCTTCTGCTAACGACATTGTTACAAAATCGTTTGCAAATATTAGAATCAGAATAAGAGTCGGGGTTGTTACAAATACTCCAAAAATTAATAAACCCAGACTTAAAAAAAAAGCAACCTGAAATGTTTTAGATATTTTATTTAACGTGTAAGTCAGCATTCTCTGATAAACCATTCTACCGTCTTTTACCGCATCTACTATATTTTCCAATCCGGGCTTTGTTAATATTAAGCTTGCAGATGCTTTTGCAACATCTGTTGCATTAGAAACGGCAATTCCGACTTCTGCCTGTTTTAGTGCAGGCGCATCATTCACTCCGTCGCCGGTCATGCCGGTTATTTTTTTAAGTTTTTGTAATCCCTGAACCAGATGAAACTTATCTTCAGGAAATACACCGGCAAAAACATCGCATTGGGCAGGGTTTTTAAAACTATCTCGTTTGCATATATTTTGCCCGAGCCCAATTTTCGCAGCAATTGTTTTTGCCGTCAGTTCAGTATCGCCTGTTACCATTCTCACCCTAACCCCTAAATCTTTAAGTTCCTGCAATAATTGTTTTGAATCTTCTCTCGGCGGGTCTGATAAACCTAAAAGACCGACAAGAGTTAATTTTTCATCGTTTTCATTACCCATAGCTACGGCAAGTACTCGAAAACCGTTTGCTTCAAAATTTTTAGATTCTTTAGAAATTAATTCTGAATTATGGGCTATTTGCGAAATAACGATGGGTGAACCTTTTACTATCCTTATTTTTTGTTTGTCATTAGATTTTTCGTAAATTGCTTCAGACCTTTTAGTCTGCGGGTCAAAAGGGATAAATTTTATTTTATTTCCAAATTCTATAATTTTAGTTTTATTATTTTTAATATATGAAATTATAGACATGTCTATGGGGTCCTGGTCAGATTCATCGGATGCAGCCATCGCATAAGATAACAGTTCATTATCGCTGAACGGCTGAAAAGATTTAAAAGCTGAAAGCGTAAGAATATTTTCCGTCAGAGTGCCTGTTTTATCGCTGCATAATTCTTCCATTGACGCAATATCTTCGATAGCGGACAAATGAGTTACAAGAATGCCTTTTTTAGATAATTCTAATGATGCAAGAGCCGTTGCTAAAGTAAACGTGACCGGAAGAGCAACAGGGATAGAAGCAACAAGTAAAATTAAAGCAAAAGGTAAAATTTCAGCAAAATTTAATTTGTATATAAAGGCATAAATTAAAATTGCTCCCACTAACATACCGTCAATCATAATAAAATATCTTACGATTTTCATAATAAGTTCTTCTAAATGACCTTTTGTTTTAGCGGATTTTATAAGTTCCGCTGTTTTGCCGAAGTAGCTGTTCGCACCTGTTGCTATAACTTTACAGGTTGCTTCCCCTCTTTTAATTACCGAACCTGAGTATATAGTTCCGCCCTGCTCTCTATCTACAGGCTGGGATTCTCCGGTAAGAGACGATTGGTCAACCATAACGTTGCCAGATATTATTTCCGTATCTGCAGGTACTAAATCACCCATTCTTATATGAATAATGTCTCCGGGTACTAACTGCTCCGCAGATAATTTTATCCATTTTCCATCCCTTAAGACTCGTGTTATAATTTTGAGCTGCTGTTTCAACAGCTCTAATGCCTCATTTGCTTTGTTTTCTTGAGTAAAGGCAATAATGGCATTAAATAAAATTAAACCTATAATGATATATGCTTCCGCATATTTGCCAAGAATTAATTCGATGATAAATGTAAATTCAAGCATCCATGAAACAGGGCCCCAAAATTTTGAAAGAAAAATAAGGAAAGCACCTTTTTTTTGTTCCTTTATGGCGTTTAATCCATATTGCTGCGATAATTTTTTTGCTTCTTCCGTTGTTAAACCTTTTAAGTCTTGAACAGTATCAGATTTTGAACTTTCTGAGCCGGAATTTTTAACGGTTTCATTATCGGTCATATATTTTTCCTCTTTTTAAAAAGTATGAAACTATTACTGATTGAAAGAAATCAATTTATTAGCTAAAGAGTATCAATAGAAATAAATTGAACTTTGTTTCAAAGATAAAATAAATCATTAAATACCAAAATTAGACTAATTTTCCTTAAATTTATTTTATAAAATTGTAAAATGTATAAATTTTAAGATTAAAAATATAAATATGCCTTAACGTAATAAGAAATTAATATACTTTTTAATTAATTATAGCACAAATTTCGTTTTTTTTTGACTGTTTACGTAAAAAAAATTAAATAATGATTATTTTTATTATATCTAAGATAATATTAATTTTAAAAAGATTAAAAATGAATAAATAAATGAATAAATAAAGAAATGAATTAATGAATGGATTTAATAAAAAGAGTTCGGTTTTAAAATTTAAATGACAGGATGACAAATAAATATTGACAAATATTTGTATATATAATAAAATACAAACCAGTCGGTATTAGTTATTTTTTAATTAATATTGATAACATTTTTATTTTAAAGATATTATAAATAATATTTTAATAATTTTTATATAATTCTAAAAAAATAAATATACAGGTTTTGCATTCCATGGTAAGCGATTTCATGGCTAGTATACATAAGTTTAAAAATAGAAAAGAAGTATAACTTAATTAAAAGGAGGTATTAAAATGGCAAAAGCAAAAGCATTAATTATTATTTTATCCGGCAGCGATAATCCTGTCAAAGTAAAGCTTGGTTTAAATGTTGCGTGGAGGACTAAAAACAGCGGAGCATTTGAGGACGTGAAGCTGATTTTTTTCGGACCCGGGGAAGAATTTATTGCCAAAACAGAAGATAAGGAAATCATAGAAGCTTATGAGCAGGTTTTAAGCAATAATATAATCCCGCAGGCATGTGTCGCCGTTGCTGACGGCTATGGGGTCAGCAAAATTCTGATTGATAAAAAAGTTGAATTAGTACATGCCGGACAGGCAATTGCGCAAATTATGTCAGAAGGATATCAGCCGTTGACTTTTTAATCGGACTGTAATATATTACATTTGTGTTAAAATAATGAAGTTAATTTTACCAAACTGACTGCACATGATAATTAAACATGGTGGATGTTAAGTTTAAAGACAGAAAAAGAACAGAAATAATAGATGCAGCCTATGCGATAATGCTTGAAAAAGGTTATGAAGATATGGGTTTGCAGGATATTATAAATAATATCAACGCAACTAAGGGCTGCATCTATTATTATTTTAAATCAAAAAAAGATATTGCCGCAGCAGTGATAGAAGAAGTAATTAAGCCTTTATTTGAACGCGCATGGTCAAGTGTCTATAAGTTTGACGACCCGATAGACGGAATATGCCGCATTATCGATGAAGTATATTTAAATAGCGCGGACAATCTTGCTAAAACAGGATGCCCTTTAGGCAATCTAATCCTTGAATTATCCGCAAAAGACCCTGCTCTGTCAGTTTTAACAAATGAAATAATGAAAACATGGCATGGCTATATAAACAAAGCTCTTCGTATAGCGAAAACGAAAAAGATTGTTAAACAGGAATTAAACGAAAGTTCCGTCGCTAATTTTATAATTGCGTCATTTGAAGGATGCATTATGACTGCAAAATCTAATCATAGCAAAGGAGTATTAAAGGATTGTTTTTCCGTTTTAAAAGAGTACCTGCTATTATTAAAATATAACAGATACTCTTAAAATAGAAGAAAAAATGAAACTATTGAACTTTCGTTGAGCTGCTTCAATATAATTGCCATAATAAATATCAAGGAATATGGTTTATCCGTTATATGGTATATTGTAATGAAAAGCGTTGCCGAAATATAAAGATATTATCGACAAATAATTGAAAAATATTAGCAAACCCACGGCTATTAAAATAACTCCGCTTATAACCGATATAGTTTTTATAAAAGGCCGTATTCTTTTAAACGCCGATAAGAATAAATTTAACGATACGGAGCTTATAAAAAAAGGAACGGCGAGCCCCATAGCGTAAACAAACAGAAGTTCTGCTCCCGCCGTCGTATTGTGCATGGTTGAAGCTATAAAAAGAATAGACGCAAGTATCGGTCCGATGCACGGCGTCCACGCAGCAGCGAATACAATGCCCACAAGAGCGGAGCCGATGAGTCCCAGCGGTTTATTTTTGATATTTATATTGGCTTCTGCGTTCATAAAGGACAGAAATTTGACCTTATTAAAAGCTCCCAGAATAAATAATCCCATAATTATTATAAAAATACCCGCTATTCTCATAAGCCATATCGAATGGAGCAAGCTCCCCACGGCGCTTGAAAACACGCCTAACAGAACAAATACTATAGTAAATCCCAAAATAAACATTAATGAATGTTTAACCGCCGTAAATTTAATTTTAGGCTTGTCCTTTGACGCTTCAGCACCTGTCAATTCTTTAACCGATAAACCGGATATATAAGACAGATAGGACGGTATTAACGGAAAAACGCACGGACTTATAAAAGAAAATAATCCCGCTAAAAATGCTACTAAAAATGACACATTAGGCGTAAAAAAAGAATCCATATATAAATTACCTCCAAATTGTATTGTAGTTATTATTTATTATATTTCTTAAAGTAGTAGCTTAAAAATCCGGGCGGAAGTTCGCCGGTAAAATGCGCCACAATGCTGCCCTGCTTGTCAATTATAAAAGATTGCGGTATCTCGCTTATTTTGCCGTAAGCTTTTTCTATTCCGTAAGTTGCCATACCGATAGGATATGTTATATGTCCGCCGTCAAAATGTTTAAAAAAATTGAGAACCGCTTCAGGTCCGCTGTTATTCACCGACAGCCCTATAACGCGCAGCCCCTCATTTTTATGAGCCTTATAAAATTTTTCAATCCCCGGCATTTCAGCACGGCAAGGCGGACACCATGTTGCAAAAAAATTAATTAAGATTACGTGTCCGCTGTATTTTTTAGGAGATAAAATTTTATCCGGATAATTAATACTTTTTACCGTGAATTGAGGCGCAAAAGTTTCATTGCCCGATTTATTTATTTTAAGAGCTTTGGCTGTGTACTCAAACCAGCCCTGATTTTTTATTATCACTAAAGAACCTGCAAAAACAATCAGCACGGCTGCCGAAATGATTATCCATAATTTATATTTATATTTATTAGAATCTTTCCGTTTATCGGATTTATTTTTCATAACAGATACACTCCTATTATTTAAGCATATTATTAATGTTAAATTTTAATTTTATGCTTCATTTTATTTAAGCATATTATTAATTTTGAATTTTAATTTTATGCTTCGTTAATCTTATCTTAGTATAAAACAAAATGACATTAGAAAAAAATTATATAAAATTATATTTTTTACTAACGAAATAGCAGTCTTAAGTTTTAAAAGATTGAATTTAACTTAGATTAATTTATTAAAATAGAATGAATGAAGGTAAGAAAATTTTGGAGGATGAATGATAGGAAATATAAATAATGTTTGAAGAAAAATATAGAGCATAGCCGCTAATAGCAAAACTATCCGAAAATATCCGAAAATATGAAACAAGGATGCGGGTATATTTTGACATTCCAAACAATTAGCAAATTCGATGCGCTTTAAAGAAAGATTATGAGAACTTATAAGAATAGAAGGCAATTTTTTAATTGTTAAAATATTGCTGAAATGTTGTACAAATAATGTTTTGCCATGATATATTTTACTGCGGTAAGTACCGGCTGAAGATATATTGCAAAGATAGTTCAAATCATGCATGCCTATAGACAATGCAACGCTGAGAAAAGAGAGAGAAATAAAAATAATCTGCAGGTACTTTTTCATTATTTAAATTTTTGCCGTTTTTTAAAAATTATAAATATCCATTTAAAATAACATATTTTACAGGTTTTGTAAAATAAAGTTTTATGCTATAATGTAAGAATGAATTTCTGTTAATTTCCTGTTAATGGAATCTGCAGAATCGGCTGTTTAAAATTATTATAAATTATTATTAAGCAAAATTTAAAAGGAGACGCTATATGAAAGGAAACGACAAAGTTATTGAAAAGCTTAATGCAAGATTGGCAGACGAATTAACCGCGATTAATCAATACATGGTTCATGCGGAGATGTGCGATAATTGGGGCTATGATATACTTCATAAGTCTATTGAAAAAAGAGCGATAGATGAAATGAAACATGCAGAAAAGCTTATCGGACGCATTTTGTTTTTAGAAGGCAGACCCGTTGTTTCTGATTTAAAAAAATTATATATAGGTGCCGATGTAGAATCACAGCTTAAAAATGACCGTATTGCGGAAGAACAGGCAATAAAAGATTACAATGACGATATTAAACTTGCAACAGAATTAGGCGATAACGGAACCAAAGAACTGCTTCAGTCTATTTTAGAAGATGAAGAAGACCATATTGATTCAATAGAGATTCAGCTTGACCAGATTAAACAAATGGGCATTCAGGTATATCTTTCAAAACAGATATAGAACAGGTATGATGTTAAGATTCTAATATAATCAGAGGAAAATTTTGAGCTTAATCGCAACATTGACATTAAATCCGGCTCTTGACGTATCTTATAAAATTCAAAGAATGGTCAACGACGAAAAAGTTCATTCGTTTGAAACCCGCTTTGATGCAGGAGGAAACGGTATCAATGTTGCGAGAGCTCTCAAAAAACTAGGATTCAGAGCCTCCGCCTGCTGTGTCTTAGCAGGAGAGATAGGCAAATTAATTTCCAATACCCTGACCGGCGAATTAGACGACCCGCATTTTATATGGGGAGAAGGCGAAACAAGAATAAATTGTGTCATACATCAGATTGACCCTGTAACGCAGTATCAAATTGACGGTATTGGTCCGGATATCGATTCTTCGGTAATTGATAGATTAGAAAAAGACCTCTATAAAAATTCAAAAGGCGGATTTGCGGTTATTACAGGCTCATGTCCGTTAAATATATCTCCGAATATCTACTATATTTTAGCCGCAAGGCTTCAAAAATTAGGCGTAAAATGTCTCATTGACGCTGACGGCGACCTTTTAAAAAACGCCGTAAAAGCAAAACCTTATATTATCAAACCAAACATTCATGAACTAAAAAGATTAATGAACAGAAATATAAATTCTGTTATAGAGGCGGCTTATGCAGCTCAAGAACTGCAAAAATACGGCATAGAATACGTATTTGTCTCTCTCGGGCATGAAGGAGCCATACTTGCGTCAAGCGAGGGCGTATTTCATGCAGAGTCGCCGGAGGTGCCGGTTGTTTCGAGTGTAGGTGCAGGAGATTCTATGGTAGCCGGACTATTAAGCGTAATCAGCAGCGAAGACGGCAATGCCGTAAAAGCATTGAAACTGGGTATTGCATGCGGCTCTGCGACTGTTCAAAAACCCGGCACGGAACTGTTTACCATGGATTTAGTTGATAAATTAGCAGATAAAATTCAGATAGAACAACTAAAGTTATAGTTTATTTATTTTTATTATGAAACCTTTAAAAATTGGCGATCTGGCAAAATTAGCCGATATAAAAAGCGGAACGATAAGATACTATGAAAAAATAGGACTTTTGCCAAAACCTGAACTTAGCGAATCCGGTTATAGGCAGTATTATGAAAATTCAATCAAGACTATAAAATTTATAATGCACGCTAAAGAAATAGGATTTTCCCTCAAAGATATTTCAGAGCTTCTGTCTATTAATAAATCGAACCATAAAAATTCTTGTAATAAAATTAAAAAAATGACCGAAATAAAAATCAATGAACTGAATAAAAGAATTGATGCTTCAATAGCTTTAAAAAACCGCTTGATAAAACTTAAAAATTTATGTGAAAAAAATTCAGATGATAACGAATGCCCCGTTATCGATATACTGGACGAGAATTAATGATTTTGCCTATACTCACAAAAGACCGGATATAAAACCTTATATGTAAAAATTATTATTTATGTACAAAAGGCAAACATAATTGATGCCGGAAGCCTATATAAATTTTTATATTTAGCAGTCATTTTGTTATAGACCATTTCATATTATAAAGTTATAGCATTGATTTTTTTATGATACAATATTGAATATATAATTTTAATTTATATTTTTTCATGATTACTTTATTGATAATATGAATAAACTCTGGTTATTGCAAAATTTGAAAATTTTTCAAAATCTTTCAAAAAGAGATATCGATTTGATAGATAAATTATCAAAAATGGAAATTTATAAAAAAAATGACATTATATATATAGAGGAATCAAAATCAAGCTATGTTTATGTTTTAAAAAAAGGTCATATAAAAATATCGCTGTCGACAGAATACGGCAGGGAATTTATAACAGAAATTTTAAAGCCAGATGAAATTTTTGGTAATTTTGGCGATTTTTCATTTGACGGCGTGGAGGTCTTTGATTTTTTAAATGCCGAAAATGCTCAGGCTTTGACAGATGCGGAAGTTTGTAAATTTAAAAAAGATGATTTTGATAAGATATTAAGTCTTTATCCTTCCATAAGCAATAAAATTTTAAAATTGATAGGATTACGGTTTAAATATATATCTACAAAAATTACATCATTGGCATATAAAAGCATAGACGCTAGAATTGCGGAGACTCTAATCTATTTGGCAAATAATTTTGGAATTAAAAAAATTTCAGCACTTTCTTCAGGATTAACATTTAAAGACTGCTATAAAATAAACATTAAATTGACCCATGAAGAAATTTCAAATCTTATCGGGGCATCAAGACAGAGAACTACAATAGCATTAGACAAATTAAAACATAACGGGATTATTAGTTTTGATAAAAAAAATATCATTATAAAAGATTTGATAAAACTAAAAAATATAGCCGAGTTTACAGCAAATTAACTTATTCTTCTTATAATGAAATTTTTTTTAATTTTAGTTAAAGAATATTTAATATGTCACTTAAGTGACATATTAAAATTTTTCATATGTGTTATACTTTTATTATTCAGTTACAATATAAATTAATAATAATTACTTTAACGGAGGTTCAACCATGATTAAAAAAGCTACATTATTTACATTGATAGCCCTAATATTTTTTTTAGGTCTTAATACTGCTAAATCAAACGCTATGATGATGAGTAAAGCTAAGATGATGAAAGTGGAGAAAATTTTTATGCATAATAGTTTAAAATTTGTTCCTATTTTTTACAGATTTCATCCAGGTCCACATTGGATTTTAATGCATGCTAAATCTTTTAATCTTAATTCTTCACAGCTTAAACAGGAAAAAATGCTTACTATGGGGATGATGCATAGCACAATAAAAGGCGTAATGATGCTTAAAAAAGCGCTTAAACAATACAGAATGGATGCCATGCAGAGTAATCCAAGCATAAGCAAATTAATTAGTGACGTTAAGGCTGTAGGTAACGCAGAAACATACCTTGGATATGAAATGATACCTTTTCATATAAAAGGATACCGCGTTCTTTATCCTTCGCAGCAATCCCTATATCGCAGACTTGCTAAAATGAACTGGATGAAAACAATGCAGATGATGCATAAGCAAATGATGAAAAAAGTGCAGATGATGCACTGATATGTGGTTATTATTAATAATGTGCTATACTCTATATATAAGGTAAGGCGGGTATTGCCTGAACCGGCATTAATGCCGACGCATGCGGAGTATGCTCCGGCGGGGGTATTTAAAGTACCGGACAATCGCCGCCATACGATGAAACATGTATGTTTTTAAGCAGCCTTCAGACTGCTTACCATTTCAATTTATTGATGGATAGTTCACTTTAACAAATACTGCAATATTGCGTCTGCCATAAAATATTCATACGTAAATAAATTGTGGGATTTTCTTTATCCTTCGGCGGAGAAATAGTTTCTCCGCCACAAGTTAATTTTATAATTTTATGGAGGTTTTTTATGAAATATGTTATTCAGGTTACAAACGGCACTATAATGCCTGCTCTTTCATTTAACGTAATTAAAAATTTGTCTGCAATAGAAGATACGGAAGAAATAACCGTCGTATTTTTCGGACCTTCGGTAGTTTCGCTTCTTCATCACGCTCAGCTAAGAAATCAGCTCAAGGACAGTCTTAATGAAAAAACAAAAATATACGTTTGCAGAAATGCAATGAATATGTTTGACCTTAAAGACAGCGATGTGCCGGATTATGCCGCGATAGTGCCTGCCGGCGTTTATGAAATTGCAAAATTGGTTAAGTCCGGAGCAGTATATATTGCGCTTTGATGCGCAAAGAAATAAAGAAATAAAGGAATAAAATTATAGAAAACCCTGATTCTCAGAAATTATTTGAGTAAAATTTAATAACCGTTCATTACTTTTTACCTTTTATCTGCAATTAATAATAACTGCAATAATATAATAATAATTATTGTAACGGCATATTAATTGATATCAATCAATATATTGACATACTCACACTGGTATAAGCTGAGTGATGAGCCGTATAAAAACCGGCGGCTATAAGCCGTAACGATATCAACGGCACATAAAACAGCTTTTATATTGCCCAATCCAAGAGTATATAAGAATATGCCGTTACAATATTATATAATATATTAGTTGTTAATTATCTTAAAATAAACGGCAGATCTTTTTTTACGATAGAAGTTAAAGTGTAATCTCCCGGACCCATAATAAAAATTGAAAGAGCTATCGTAAATTCGGTAAGGGCATATTCGTAGCCGTTTTTCATAATATCGAATCCGTGGGGCAAATGTAAAATAAATATAGCGCCAAGCATGACCAGCATGATATTTAAAGCACCTATTCTTGTTAGTACGCCGGAAACCATCGCTAAACTCCCCGTGAATTCTGCTATTCCTACTAAAACAGCAATTATAACAGGAAAATTCATATATCCGGCAAAACCCGCAATGCCTGGACCGTCAAACCAGTCAAACAAAATACCGCTGCCATGATAAAAAAAACTTAAAAATAATACAAATCGTAAAAAAAATAATGCTGCAGAATTTGCTTTCATTTTTATTTCTCCATAAAAAAATTATTAAATATTAGTTAAAAAATAAATTTTTTATTTTTTTTAATTTATTTTTTTATCAAAAGCAGATTTTAACAAATTTATTTAAACTATAAATTTTTATGGCTTCCATCGCAATATGGAAAATTTTTTGATTTTCCGCATTGGCAAATATAAACTGTTTCGCTTGTCGGTTCTAAAACAAAAGGGGTAATATTTCCTGAAAGCGTTTTATGGCTTCCGTCGCAATAAGGCATATTTTTTGATTTTCCGCATTTGCAAATATAGGTTGTTTCCTTAATTCCATTTAAAACTAGCGGCTCTTTTTTCATAATTTTTCTCCTTTTAATTACTTTTAATTAATTAGTTGTAGATTATTTTTTTTGTTAAAATCTGCATTGATTTTATAATACGACTAATATATAATTATGTAAAGTATGCACTTTTTTGTTATATAGATACTAAAAATATACCTTTTAATATTAGTACTGTTATAATAATTAAATATTATTTGTATCTGTATAATTATTACTACAATATACCTGACATTAATATTATTATTATAATAATATGACAATAAAATAATTAAGATAACAATAGGCTAAGCAGATTATTATTTTATTAAATAAATTTTTTGTTTTGAATAAATTAAAAAAATAATATAATAATATGATGAATAGAAATTAATTTAAAAAAAAATTAACAATATGAAAACAGATAATAAAATAATATGTCCTGTTGAGAAAACTCTTGAAATAATAGGAGGAAGCTGGAAGGTAAGAATATTAAGCGAACTTTTCACAGGTACTAAACGCTTTAATGAGCTTAAAAAATGTGTAAACGGCATAACTCAGAAAATGCTTACTCAGCAGTTAAGAGACCTTGAAAGTCAAGGGATTATTAATAGAAAAGTGTATGCTGTTGTTCCGCCTAAAGTAGAATATTCGCTGACAGATTTAGGTATGAGCTTAAAACCAATTTTAGATGCTATTCATGAATGGGGTAAAAGTCATCTATAATTTTTATTATTTAAAATTATAACCTATTGATATTATTGTATTTTATTTTTTTTCTG
Organism: bacterium; assembly: GCA_021825865.1. Lineage (GTDB taxonomy): Bacteria > SZUA-79 > SZUA-79 > Acidulodesulfobacterales > Acidulodesulfobacteraceae > Acididesulfobacter. Next base: position 6,019 of record JAKAFU010000004.1, on the reverse strand, counting down.
CAGTCCCCAAAAAAAATTTATGTGTCCCATAAACATAGCAATATCAGGTATTTCTGTTAATGGTGATAAAGTTGGGTTAAGCTATTTATTTATGGTCATTCAACATGATTTATGCTCTTAGTTTTTCATATTTTTATATGATTTTATTATGATATCTATATTATATTGATTATATTGACATAATGATACTATATATAATATTATAATAGATAAGGGATTATAAAATGAAAGAAAAAGATAACAGCTTACCGTTATTTAATCAAATATCGGATGCTAATAATTTAAACACTGTAAACAATTATTATATTGATATTGACATAAATAAAATAAATAATTTAAATATTCTAAATTCAATAGAAAAAATACATGGTCTTGAGGCATTAAAGGAAGTAATTACATATTATGACGAAGAAAAAATAATAATAAAGTCTATATGTCATTATAATGCAGTCGGCGAACTTCATGGAAAAACTGAAGGATTTTATAAGAACGGCAAAAAGCATTACGAATTAAATTATCTCAACGGAAAATTGCATGGCAGGCAATTTATAAACTGGGTAAATCAAAAAACTTTAATAGAATTTAATTATAATAACGGAAAACCTGAAGGTCTGCAGGCTGAATACTCTATATGCGGGACGCTGCAATGGCAATTATACTGCTGTGGCGGCGATTCCGACAATCCTGACGGCAGCAAAAAAATAGCTGCTATAGAAACTGGTATAATCAATATGCAGCGCATCTGAAATATCCTAAAGCATGTGAAGTCCGATACAATCTCCAAGAGCAGCAATGACAATAACCTAATAATATTGCAATGATTTAATATTTATGCTATTATTTGTCGTAATAAATAATATTTAACATATGCTTATTTGAGGGTTTGCAAATATGCAGTGAGTAATTTATAAAATCAGTCAGTTAGACTGGATTAAAAAAAGAAGTATTCTGATATCGAGATATATAAATATTAGCAAGAATAATTTCTCAAGTTTTATCAAAGTTTTTCTTGCTTCATTTAACAAGTGGGAGGGAAAGTGATTTTCTTTTCCCATTTCCTCTTTTATTTTATAGCATTTGCATGGGCTTTGTTTACCGGGCTTATCTTTTCTACAATAGGCGCAGCCGGCGGAATATTTGCCAGTTTCGGTTTCATTACGATACTGCATGTAAAAGATGCAAATTCCGTTAAGGTTATGAGTCAGATATTAACAATAGTAACTCCGTTAATTGCCGTTCCACTGTTTATAAGACAAAAAAGAATTTCGTTAATTCTAGGCGCAATAATAGCTTCCGGCGGAATAGTCGGAGCTATTTTAGGTTCATGGTTTTCAAAACATTATTTATATGAGCTTAAATCGTTTAAATATTTTTTTGGCTACCTCACTCTTTTTATAAGTATTCTGCTTATATATAAAATTATTTCAAAAAAAAGAAAACAAAAACTTAATCCTGTATCAGACAAAGGTTTAAAATTAGAAGATAATGCTATAAAAACTCTTGAAGTAAATTTCAGAAACGTAAAAATAAGATATTTTAATAAGGAATATAATTTTAATCCGATTTTTGCATTTATAGCAGGTATGGTTGTTGCTATAATTTCGTCTGTATTTGGAGTAGGAGGAGGTTTTTTACTGGTTCCTTTTATGTCGGGGATGCTGAATCTTCCGATGATGATAGTTGCGGGAACGAGCGTTTTTTCTATACTTATTTCATCTTTAACAAGCGTTACAAATTATCTTTCTATGGGTGTTCATGTTTTGCCTTTTTTATTATTAATTTCAATAGCGGGTATAATTGCAGGTTCTTCTTTAGGACCTATAGTATCAAAATCAAAGTATGTTAAAGAAGAATATCTTAGCTATACGCTGATTGCCGTACTAGTATTTATCGGTATTTTTTATATATTTAAATAATGCCGATATATTTTTAGGCAGATATAACATTTTATGCAAAAAAAATGTCTGTTGCGGTAAAAACAGGTTTAAAAACAGAAGGCTATGAAATATTAAACGACGGAACGATGGAAGTTTCAATCAAAGAACGTCCGGTAGAGAACAACGCAAACAAAGCGGTCATAAGAAAAATCTCCGAAATTTACGACAAGCCTAAAAATAAAATTGCTATAAAAACCGGTTTGAAATCTAAAAAATAAAATAGTTGCAATCGACGATTGAAGTTAGGTTTTATAACTGCAATAATTATCAATATCATTTAATAAATAATATTGATAATTATATTGAATATAATAATAAAATATGGTATATATATTTAAACAGATTAATAATAAAATGGTGTTTTATTTTTATTATTAATCTGTTTATCTGTCTATTTATTTATATAAATTTTTTATATAAATAAATATGGTTAAGAAATTAACCGTTGAATTTAAATTAACTGCTAAATTAACATTAAGGAGGATTAAAATGTCAGAAACAGTTTCTTTAAAAGGCAATGCTACATCGTTGGCAGGACCGGCATTAAATGTGGGAGATAAAGCTCCTAAGGTTATTGTTGTAGCTAAAGATTTAAAGGAAAAGGAATTGGGCGGCGAAAATGCAAAAGTTCAATTGATAATTACCGTACCTTCGCTTGACACTCCTGTATGCGAAATGGAAACAAAGAAATTCAATGAAATCCTGTCTAAGTTTGAGAATATTGATGTAAATATAATCTCTATGGATTTGCCTTTTGCTCAAAATAGATTCTGTGAAAGTTTTAGTATAAAAAACATTACCGTAGCTTCTGATTTTAGATATAAAGATATGGAAAAATACGGTGTTATTATAGGCGAAGGCGCTTTGAAAGGATTAACCGCAAGAGCGGTTTTTATTGTAAATAAGGAAGGCAAAATTATTTATAAACAATTAGTTCCGGAAATAACGCAAGAACCGGATTATGAAGATGTGCTCAAGGCGTTAAAATAATTTTATTAGCATCTGTATTTATATCTTAATATTTTATTAATATTAAGTTTTAACTTATAAACTATTATAATACCCGTCATACGCAGACCGTAAAGCAGCTGCGCATGACGGGTAAATTAAAGATAGATACGATACGGGTAGATATAAACCGAACTAACTGCTAATTTTCATGTTTTTAATGAAATAAAGATAAATACCGGCAGATATAGGCAAAATAGCTTTTTGTTATTATAATCATTGCCTGTCAAACAGAACATTATCAAATAAAGAGAAAATAAAACAGTCTGTAATTTTAGCGTATTAATAAAAATAATAATAAAAATAGAAATAAAATAATAAAAATAATAGAAAATAATAAAGAATATTGAATTAAATGGATAAAAAAACAATTATAGAAAATATATTCAAAAAAAATTTCAATATTAAATCTGATGAAACTTGCCTTATATATACCGATAAAATTTTGCCTGACGAAAATTTGACGGAAAACGATAGGCAAAGAAGAATTAAGCTTATCGGCATAGCAAATGACTTCAAAGATATAGGAGCGGATTTTGCTAAAATAAAATATCGGGAATACGATTCACTTAAAGAACACGGCACCGAACCCCCTTTTTTAATTTGGGAAACAGCTTTCGGCGACAAAATTACCGATTTTATTGTTGAAAATAAATTATGGGACAATATAAGAAATAAAACGCTAAAACAAAATGAGAAGAATTTCCTGTCAGAATTTATAAAAACAAACAACGGCAGCTGCGTTGATTGTGTTATAGCATTGCCTAATTTTTCTACAAGCCATACATTATTCAGAGATTTGCTCACCAAATACGGCGATGCCAGATTTGCCAGTCTGCCTTTATTTGAAGATTCTATTTTCAGTACTGCTTTAAATATCGACCCAGCAGAATTAGCAGAATTTACTCTGGAAATAAATAATAAGCTTAAAGATGCTTTGACTATCAATATAACGTCAAATAACGGAACAGATGTAATGTTTTATATAAGAGACAATGGATTCATGGCGGATACCGGACTGCTTGACAAACCCGGAACATTCAGTAATTTACCTGCCGGAGAGGTTTATACAGCACCTATAGAGGGGAGAACGAAAGGCAAATTTGTCATGGAATATTCACCTACTAAAAAACTGGACGAACCGCTTACTGTTTTTATTGAAAACGGCAAGGTAAAATATATTGAAGGTACCGATAAATTTAAAGCTCATATTATGTCGGCTATAAAAAATAACGAACTGGTTTCAAATATTGCAGAACTTGGCATAGGAACAAATAAATCGGCGAAAAATTTTTTAAACATATTAGAGGCTGAAAAAATCTACGGTACTATACATATGGCTTTAGGGGATAATTCGTCTTTCGGAGGAAATGTAAGGGTTAATTTTCACGAAGATTTTATTCTGTTTAATCCGAATATCACGGTTACAACTAAATCGGGCGCTGTATTCAAACTGTAAACCGCTGCGTGTTGTGTAAAGATTTTATATCATTATTCATATTATATAAGAAAGCTCAAAGTTTTATACTATATTAATTATACATGAGATGGCTCAAAGTTTTGTGCCATCTTAATTATATATTAATTATATACAAGAAGGCTAAAAGTTTCATTCCATATTAATGCGCTGTATGCGTCCTTTGCTCTGACTGTTTTCCGCGGTAGATACAAATTAAAAAATCTCTTTAATTTACTATAGATGTATTGTAAAATAAATCAATCTGAAGATATGCTGTTTTTAATAGCAATGTGCAAATAAATCGGCTATATTTATTAAATATGATATTTATTAAATAAGTTTATAATTAAATGCTGCTGACGGATAATTTATTTTATTTTGCATCGTTTTTTATATTTATTTTTGGTCTGGTGTTCGGCAGCTTCCTTAATGTTGTCATATATAGGCTGCCGGAAGGTAAATCTTTGTTATTTCCTGCATCATCGTGTCCTGAATGCGGAACGAAGATAAAATTTTACGACAATATTCCTGTCGTCAGCTATATTATATTAAGAGGAAAATGCCGCGCCTGCGGTAAAAGAATACCTTTTATTTATCCCGCTATTGAATTACTGAGTGCTATTTTATTTTATTTATTATTTATAAAATTGTTTTATAATGCTTTTTTTCATTTTAACATAACTTCTTATAACTTACCGCTTTTCAAAGATTATTTAACACGAAGGCTGCTGTTGTTTATGGCATACGGTTTTTTCATATTAATTCTAATCCCTATTTCTTTTATAGATTTGTTTCACCGTATAATTCCGGACTCTTTAAACATCATTTTGATTATTGCCGGGTTTTTATTTAATATTTTTCTATTGCATAAAGGGTTTTTGTTTCCTTTTGCCGGTTTTATTGCAGGAGGTTTATTTTTTTATCTGATAGCGGTTTTTTATGAATCGGTCAGAAAAAAAGAAGGGCTGGGCGGCGGCGATATAAAGCTTATAGCCGGGATAGGCGCATTTTTAGGGGTAAAAGGCGTAATTTTTACAATATTTGCAGGTTCTGTTTTTGGACTTTTGGGATTTATATTGAGCGTATTATATTTAAATATTCAAGAGCGCACAAAAACAATAAGCAGCCGGAGCAATAAAGGAAATTTAATCAAAAACAACAATAATTATAATAGCGGCAATCGCCATAGCGATATCATTGATTATACAAACTCTTTATCGCATAATTTAAATAGCGCGGGCAATAATGATAATATTGCTAATATTAACATTAGCAATACGGACCAAGAAATAGATTTAGAGAAACGCGGAGCAAACTTAAATGATAAATCAGATGAGGATTTTATATCATCGAAAATACCGTTCGGACCGTTTCTCTCAACGGCTGCCGTTCTATATATTTTTTACGGAAGCTATCTTGTGAATATTTATATAGATTTTATAAGAAGATAGATATATTAAAAATTGTTAAAAAAACTTAAAAAAACCCTGTTGTCAACTTTTAATATGTCTATTATTGTCAACTTTTAATATGTCATAATTTTATTTCAATTATTATTTACTGCAAAAATATTAACTTTTTAATATCTTTTGTTTGTCAACGCTGATTTAAAATT